>DYJB01000269.1 GCA_020723365.1 Candidatus Aquidulcis sp.
CTCCGCTCCCAGCGGCACGGAGAAGCCGCTCCCGGCCTGACCGTGGAAGCTCATCCTGCCGGACCAGTCCACCGTTGCCTTCATGGAGTCTCCCAGGCCTCAAGGATCGGAAGGATCGCCGCTTCCAGTTCGCGCTCACAGGTCGCCCCAAACCACCGGGCTCGCACCAGCCCGGCAGGGTCGATCAGAAAGGTCGAGGGAAGCGAGATCGTGGCGAACGCCCGCAGCGAGGCCTCACCGGGGTCGAGCCAGATTGGGAACGTCAGGCCGCTTCGATCGACGAACGACTGGACGGCCGAAGCGCTTTCGCCGATGTTCACGCCAACCACCACCAGCCCGCGATCGGCGAAGCGCCGGGCGACCGCTTCCAGGGCAGGGAGCTCGTCACGGCAGGGTGGACACCATGTGGCCCAGGTGTTCAGCAGCACCGTGGATCCGCGCAACCCCTCGAGCGTGACCTGCTCCCCGGCCAAGGAGGTGAGCGTCAGGTCGGGA
Source organism: Candidatus Aquidulcis sp. (assembly GCA_020723365.1). Lineage (GTDB taxonomy): Bacteria > Chloroflexota > Anaerolineae > Anaerolineales > E44-bin32 > DYJB01. Next base: position 496 of record DYJB01000269.1, read on the forward strand.
GCATCGGATTCGACGGCGATGGCGGCCGAGCAATCCTCGGATAGCGAGGGTTCCGCCGGGAAGCGGCTGCGCTGGGAAATCCAGACCGCGCCCGCAAGCACGATCAAGACCGTCCCGGCGAGCGTGAGGAGCAGCGGTTCGATCCGAGCGCGCCTCACCGGTGCGCGCTCCCAGGCGGCCTGGAGCGGCGGGACAAGGCACGCACGGAGGAGGGCACACGGTCTGCGGCTGTCCGCCAACTGGCGGTTGCCGGGTTCATCAGGTGGGCGCGCCGGCCTCGCCGTATCGGCAAGCCGGGCATCTGAGCACGAGGCATCCGTCATAGTCCAACTTGCCCCGGCCGCAGCGCGGGCAGCGGCTGCCCGGCCGGAGCGTAGAAGGCCGGAGGCTTCGCCGCTTTCGGCGCGACGGCGCGTCCGGCCTGCCAGGCGAGGGTCGCGGGCGGGCTGTCGGCATGGCGGGAGTGAGTATATCGCAGGCAGATTGCCACCCCTCCTCCAACGCGGTATCCTGCAATCGGCAGGATGACGGCGGAGCGATCGACGGTTCCCCTCTTGCCCGGAGGCGCTGGTGCCGAACCTCGGACTTGAATCCCGCTTCTTCTCCTTCTACCTTCGCCTGCCTGAAGGTCGTTGGGATCTGATCGAGCGCGGGGGCTTGCGGGTGGAGGAGACACGCCTGGGCGTGACCCTGCGATCGGCGCAGGGCGGCCTTCGGTGGGACGGCGCTCTGGAAGGCGCCGAAGTCATCCACCAGGGCCGGGAAACCGGCCTGCACGGCCCGGTCGAGTCGCTGCGCTTGCGCATGGTCTCCGAGGGTCTGGTCTTCAGTCTTGAGTTCGCCATGTGCCTCGAGGGGCCGCTGTTCCTGTGGCGGGTCGGGCTGTTGAACGAGGCTGCAGCCGCGTTCTGGCTCGATTCGGTCGACCTGCTCCAGGTGGGTCCTCACGGCCAGGGCGAGCCCCCTGTACGCCGGCGCGGCGCCGCACGGCCGCCGCTCGGCGCACTGCGCCTGCACCCGGATCCTGGCGACCTGGCGTTCTTCAGCAACGGCTTTCAATCCTGGTCCTTTGCCGGCGCCCTGGGTCCGCGAGATCGCATGCCGCGCACGCGGCTGGGACCGATCCTGTGGCCGGAGAATCCCGATACCGCCGTCCCGCGAGGCCGCGGCGACTTCGTCGCCCACATGTTCGGTGTCCTGTCCGACCGCGCGCACCGCCGGGGCCTGCTGGCGGGCTTCCTCTCTCAGCGCCAGGCCTTCGGAAGCCTTCGCTGCCGCCTGGCGCGCTACTCGCCCAGCCTGCGCGTGTGGGCGCACGGCGACCAGGTGGAGATCCGCCCCGGCGCAGCGATCACGACGGACTGGGCCTGCCTCCAGGCAGTGGACCTCGACGCTCCCGATCCGATAGCGCCCTATCTCCGTGCCGTGGCCAGTGAGAACGAGGTGCGCCTCCACCGCCCGGTCCCGGTTGGCTGGTGCTCCTGGTACAAGTACATGCGGGGGGTGAGCCAGTCCGCCGTGGAGTCGAATCTGGGGTGGGCGGCGGATCAGCGGGCTGCGATCCCGCTGGAGATCGTCCAGGTGGACGACGGCTACCAGGCGGCCGAGGCGGAGATGCTGGAGACGAACGAGCGGTTCCCCGCCGGCCTGCCCGCGTTGGCGCACAGCATCCGCGCCCGTGGCCTGACCCCTGGGCTATGGCTGGCTCCGTTCATCACCAGGCCAGGTTCGGCCTTGGCCCGGCGGCACGCGGGGTGGCTCCAGCGTACCCGTCACGGGCTGCCGGCCAATGCCGGATCGACGTGGGCGCCGCTCTCACGCGGTCTGGACGTGACGCAGCCTGAGGTGATCGCCTACACGCAGGAGCTGATCCGCCGCGCCGTGCACGACGCCGGATTCCAGTACCTGAAGCTGGACTTTGTGTACGCCGGGATTCTTGTCGGCCGACGCCACGATCCGACCGTCACACGAGCGCAAGCGCTCGACGCAA
>DYJB01000270.1 GCA_020723365.1 Candidatus Aquidulcis sp.
GGCCGCGGCCGCCATGAGCGCGAGGGCGGGGAGGGAGGCCAGGCGGAAGGCGTCGAGCCGGCGGCGCCAGAGCAGCGCCGCGGCCGCCACCAGCGCGGCGGCGAGGACCACGCCCGCGGCGAGCGCGGCCGCGCCGAGCGCGCCCTTCGCCTGGGCGAAGCCGAGCGCCAGGGCGAGGAGGAGCGCGGCGAGGAGATTCGCGGCGCAGGCGCTCGCGGCCCCGGCGAGAACGGGCGGAGCATCTTCAGGTCGGCTCACGTGAGCGTCGTAGCAGGTCGGGCCGGAGGTCTCAAGGCGGGCCCTTCGGGGATTCGGTTGTTTCCGGGGCGCGTCTTGCCTAACGTGCTCGCACGCGAGCGGACAGGCGGCTCCGCCGTGCTCGAGGAGGATTCCATGCGGCAATTGTGGATGGTGGCGGCGCTGCTCGGCGCGGCTCTGGCGCTCGGCGGCTGCGGCTTCGAACATGCGTTCAGCGTCGACTACGACAACATGATCTCGGAGGTCGGGAGCGGCGACGGGTCGTACCAGATCAAGGGCTTCGTGCACTCCGAGGCCTGGACGCCGGCCTTCCTCTACGTGTTCCCCCTGCTGCCCTCGCAGTCGCCGGAGCGGGCCAGGGAGCTGGCCGTGGAGAAGGCCAAGAGCCTGGGCGCGGAGGCCATCACCGACGTGCAGCTCCACGTCGAGACGCACATGCCCTTCTTCTGCGTGGCCGGCTGGACCGAGTGCCACGTGAGCGCGACGGCCGTGAGGCGGCGGTGACGGCCATGGCCGAGCCGGAGGACCTGCAGCGCGAGAAGAGGGGGAACGCCCGCGACCCGGTGCGCAAGCCGGTGCGCCTGTGGTTCCCGGAGCAGGTGGTGCACGGACTGACCCGGGACCTCTCGTCCGGGGGCGTCTTCCTGCTCACCGGCGATGACCTCACCGTGGAGATCGGCATCGGCGACGACCCGGACCAGGAGCCGCGCCGCGTGCGCGTGGTGCGCCTCGAGACCATCCCGGGCGGCGGCCTGGGCATCGCCGTCGAGTTCCTCGACCGGCCCGGCCGGGCGCGGTGAGCGGGCGAACGCGTGTGTTTACGCGCTTGCTGAGGAGTGCCGGGTACCTGGCGGCCGCCACGGCTCTGTTGCTCGGGTCGGCGATGGCGTCCGGGGCGGGGCCGAAACCTACTCGGGCACGCTGCCGTGCTGCGGCTGACGAATCTCGTCCGAGGTGAGTCAGGGCCAAGGGTCCACGTCGGGTTCTCCTTCGATGGAACGGAGTTCCGCGTCCTCGACCTGAAGACCCGGCGGCTGAGCCGGTACGGCCTCCCGGGGGACTGATCGCCTCGCACCTTCCGTGCGGGGTGCCATCGTTGCGGGGCCGGGCCTCGCGTCAGGCTCGAGAGTCGGCGGGGCTGGAAGAAGACCAGAGCGACGACTATGGCGGCGTCGTCGAGCTTGCGGCGGCGATGGTCGGCGCGGAGGACGAAGCGGGCATGAGGGATGTCGTCGCGGAGCCGGACGAAAAGGCGTTGAAACAGAGGGGGGCGAGAGTCGAGAATGCAGGCCGCAGCGGGTCGGACGCGTGACCGGAAGATCCTGAAGAACAGCGCTGTGTGCGAGCAAGGCAAGGCTCACTGTAATCCGCTGCCTCGATCACGACTTATGGCGCCTCCGACAGAAGGTGGACGGGAGAAGTCAAGCGGAGTCCAAACCTCCGATCCACGATGTTCCCTGCTCTCATCGCCCTGCGACGACTCCATCACGCCAGGAACATGGCAATCTGACACCTGCCGATGGCTGCGGCCGGCTGCCGGTTGTCCATGCCCGGCGATTCAAGCTCTCACGTCGAGATCGACCGACTCCAGACTCTTTCCTCCGGGCACGTCATGACCGCGCGCGGTGCCTTCGCCTTCGGGCTCACCCTTGTCTCTGTCATCTTGTTGGTTGCAGTAGGCACGAGCTTGTCCGTTACAGGACCCACTGGGATCCATGGCAAGCCACCGGAGGCGCGCGATGGCGGTCCTCCGGTCCATGATTCTGATGTCGCGCCCTGCGCGGACGCACCCACGAGAGAGCTGGCACCGCCGGATCCCTCTGGGCAGGACGTGCCGGAGCAGGCCGTGGCTGAAGAAGACGCATCTCCAACCTTGATGAGCGTCCGAATCGTGGATTGGACCGGCACGCCCCTCGAAGGCGCATTGCTTCGCGTTACGACCATCAGGGCAGATCTGATGTTCTCCACGCCGTGCGACATCCGGGCGACCAGCAACGCCGATGGACGAGTTGCCGCATCGCTTGGCGAGGAGTCTCATGGGACTGATCAGGAAGTGACCGTAGAGTACTCCTGCAGCCATCCAGAGGGTGCATCCGACGGGAGCACGGCAGTATTGAAAGTGGGCAGGCGCAATGAGCTTGGCACGATTGTGCTCGCAGGTGTGGCGTCTCACGCCGGTCGAGACGCTGCGTCCACGATAAACGAGACACTT
>DYJB01000034.1 GCA_020723365.1 Candidatus Aquidulcis sp.
TGCCTCTGGCCGGGGAAGGGTGAGGCCATGATCGCGCAGACGCCGCTCACGAAACCGAGGCTCCTTCTCCTGGCCGTCCTGGCCGGCCTGCTGACAGGCTGCCTGCCCGCCGCACCCTCCGACCCAGCCCAGACCGTTGACGAAGCGCTGCTCCTGATGCTGAGCAGCCACAGCCTGTTGGCCCAGATGCCGATCGAGCCGACTTCGTCTCGCTCCCCGGGCCTCCTGGCACTGCTCGGTCAATCGAGCGGGCGTGCCAATGAAGCCCGCCGCCTGGCGGACTGGTACCAACACAAGGCGGACTCGCTGCCGCAGGACGACGAGGTGCGGCAGCATTTCATGGCCAAGGCTGACGAGTACTACGAGCGCGCCAAGCAGGTTGAGGAGGAGCGGGCGCGCGAAGAGCGCCGGCGGCAGCGCGGCTTCTTCCGCTGGTTCGGCCGGCAGGTGCGCAACGTCGGCAACGGGCTCGGCCAGGCCATGAGCGGGGCGATGGGATTCGCCGGGGCGGTGCTCGAGTACGTCATCGAGGAGGAGCTCCCGGCCCGCATCCGAGCGGCCATCCGCGCCGAGTGGGAGCGAATCCGCCAGCTGGCCCAGGGCCGCATTGATGCCCTGTGGCAGCGCCTAGCGGATCGCTACGGCGATGTGGTCGCCGGGTACCTGCGCGATCGCGTCGACCCGCTCTTCCTGCGCCTGCGCGACCGGGTTACGGGGCGGGCGGGGCGCAACGCCCGGCGCACGCAGGCGGCCAAGGCCGGCCAGACGACCCCCACCGGCCCGGCCGAGTTCGAGCTGCCGGCCAGCGGCCAGTGGCAGATGGCCTGCGATGTCGACGAACTCACCTACGCCATCCCGGTGAATACGACCGCCATCATCGACGCGGCAGCAGTCGACTTCAGCCTCGATCTCGACGGACGCACCTTCGCCATCGCCCTCATCGGCTCCGGCCACACGCAAGACCCAGACGGCGCCACTGTCGAGTCAATCGTCTGGAACGTCACCGGGAGCGGGCAGGTGACCGAGGAGGGGCTGCTGTACGGGGCCGGGCGGCATGTGACCGACTCCACCTGGCTGTCCGGGCAGCATATGAACGAGGCCAAGGACTACGACTTTCCCGTCACGTGGATCGGACGCATCTCCGACGACCTGGCCAGCGTCGCCTTTGCCTACTGCAGCCTCCCGGGCGAGGTCCCGACGCTGGAACAGCTTCGCGCCAAGGGGCGCAGCGCGCTCTCGGGAACGACCGCCTGCGGAGGGTACTCCATCTTCGTGTGCTCGGTACGCTAGGCCGAACGTCTGCTTGCACAGGTGCACAGAGAGCCCGGCCATCAAACGGCCGGGCTCGCGCGTCATGGGCCAGGTCGCGCCTTGCAGGCACGGGCAGCCTCAGAGCTGCAACCTCCGCCTTCCCCTCTCCGGCGGGCCGCCGTTGGCGAATCCAACGGCTCACAGGAGGGACACGGCTGCTGCTTATCCCCCGGAGGGGTCGGCGATCTGGCACCCCTCCGGGATTACGATCCCGGTGGGCTGGTTGATCTGGTCGAGCGACACTTCGATGGCGAGCGTGGAAACCTGCGCCTCCGAGGAGCCCTCCACCGCCGTCCGCAGCTCCATGTCCAGGCGGTAGTGCACCAGGTAGTCGCCGTCGTCGGCGATGGCGTAGGTTCCATCGGCGCGGGCCACCTCAACCTCCGAGCCGGCTCCCACACTGCGCACCTCAAAGGTGCAGGTGCGCACAGGAACCCCGCTGACGATATCCCTTCCCGCGCAGACCGGATTCTCGATCAACGGATTGAACACCACTACCTTCGCCATCAAGTCTGACAGCGCCCTGGCGGCACCGCTGATGGTGGTCGCCTCGGCCTCACCGCCGGCAACGGCGCACACCTGGCTGCCCATCAGATACTGCTCCTGGACGTCCTCGGAGAGGACCTCGGCCCCCGCGCCGGTGACCCGGGTTTCGGTGCGGGTGTAGTCGGTGTCCGTTGCGCCATCGCGGGACACCACGAGGGTGACGACACTCCGCTCCTGGCTCGCCGAATCGAACGAATCGGTGACGTAGGTCATGCGGTAGCTGTCGAGGCTGGCGAGGCCTTCGTTGATCGAGACTGGGAGCACGGGTGCGGCGGTTGGCGATGGAGTCGGCGCTTCGCCACCCTCTCCTCCCGCCAGGTTGCCTGCGGAACTCAGCCCGCAGGCGGTTCCGACCAACAAGACGAACAGACTGAGACCGGCATGACGCTTCCTCGACATCATCGATCCTCCTTGGCATGTAGTGTGGCTGGAGCGACCGCTCATTCGGCGCTGATGAGCTCGGCCACGCGCCGTCTGCCCAAGACAACTACCGGTAGCGCGACACTGAGAAGGATCCAGACAGCCAGCCACAAGCCGGTCTGACCCAGAACTGCGGCGGTCACTTGCGGGCGCAGGCTTACCCCGGCGAGCGTCGGCCGGACCCACCTCAGGATCGCCAGCGCCGTCAGGATCCCGCCCATCCCCCCAGCCGCGGCGATCGAAGTCCCCTGTACTGCCAGGTAGACGGCAAACACGGCGCGGCTGAAGCCCAGGCTGCGCAGGATGGCCATCTGCCGCCGGCGGCGCCACGCCAGCCTCCACAGCATCGCCGCCAGGGAGAAGGCGCCCGCCATGCCGATGGCCTGCGTGACGCTCCCGATCAGGGTCATCAAACCATCCCACTGGCGTGGGAACGTAGACCACAGCTCGCCCCGGCGGGCGATCGATACGCCTTCCAGGAGCTGCTGACCGGGGGTCAGGCGGCCGTCTTCGGGAACGACGAAGAGGGAAACGTCCTGGCCCCAGCCGAGGAGTTGCTGCGCCCCGGCCAGCGGAACCCAGGCCTCGTTCTCGCTGTACGAGCCGGTTGCGAAGACACCGATCACCTCGAAGGGCCGTCCGCGCAACCGGATGGTATCCCCGGGTGCCGCTCCCAGCCGTTCTGCCAGGCGAGTCCCGATCATGGCCCGGCGCGGCCCGTCGCCGGCCGCCAGGCCTCGCCCGGAGCGCAAGATGAAGGAGTCCAGCTCCCTGTAGCGTTCCAGATCGACTCCTTTCAACAGCACGGCATCCTCGAGCGATGTCCCCACGATGGCGTGGATCTCCGGAACGGCGCCCACGACGCCGAGCTCTCCGAGTGCAAGACCGATCTCAGGCGCAAGTCGGCTGCCGTAGAACTCGGCGAAGGTCTGCGTCTCCTGGATCACCAGCAGATCAGCGCGCCCCGACGCGTAGTCCCGGATGAGCGTCTGCCGGTAGGCGCCCAGCGCCACGAAAGCCGTGACGGCGATGGCAAAGACGGCGCCCAGCGCCAGGGCCTGCCGCCGGTGAACGGCCAGATCGCGCAGCGCCAGCCAGGCAGCCACTCTCATGCGAACGTCGCTCCAGGTCCCCTCCCCAGCAAGCCGGACGGGGAGGCGGTCAAGACACGTGAGACGGAGAGCCAGGTGCCCGCCAGACTGGCGGCGCACGCCAGAAGGAGCCCGAGCACGGCCATGCCCGGGCTGAGACTCAAGTCGGTCTGTGTCCCCCCAACGGTGAAGGTCTCCGCACTCAGCCCAAGCCGGATGAAGACGACAGCGGCCGCCAGGGCGAGCAGGTAGGCCGACACCGTGATCATCCCGGCCCGCAGGGCGAGGTAGCGGGCGACGTCGCGGCGGTCGAATCCGATCGCCCGGAGCACGCCCAGCATGCGCTGCCGCTCCTCAGCCGCCAGCCAGGCCAGGTTGTGGGCTCCGAGGGTGACCGCCACGAAAGCGATGGAGGCCGTCACGAGCGACAGCAAACGGAGATCGTTCAGCGCCGCACCATACTGGCGCAGCAGCGCGTCCTCGAAGTAGGCATCGAAGGGGGCGCCGATCGACCGGAGCCCATCTTCCAGGTCCTGCCTCGAGGCAAGCGGATCCGCCGACGGCCGCAGGTGAGCCACCAGGAGTTGGGCGCCCTGGTCATCACCGAACAGGGCGCGGGCGGCCGCGTATGACATCCAGATGGTCTGCGTCTTGGTCCCCGGCCCGTCGGCGATCCCCGCCACCCGGAACGGCCGGCCGTAGATGTTGATCTCGCTTCCCGTGCGCCAGCCGCCGCCCTGGGCGGCAAGTTGGCCGATGACGATCTCGGACGCAGCGGACGACCATGTCCCCTCAACGAGCTGCAACTGGAACGTTGTTGTCCACGCCTCGGGTGCGACTCCGCGCAGCTGGATGGGGTGATCCTCGACACGCAGGATGCGGAAGATCACCGGGTCGAGCCGTTCCAGGCGCTCGCCCAGGATGGCGGATACGCTCCCGGCCAGCCCCGGTGGGACCCGGCTCAACTCCGGTTGGAGGACGTTCTGTTCGACCAGGATCAGATTCTGCGGGAGGCCGCCCGCCTCTCCCAGGCGCGTGACGGCAAGGGACAGCGGGATCAGGAGCAGGAAGGCGAAGACCAGGATGCCCAGTCCCAGCACACTGAAGCCGAAGGTGAGCCGGTCGTGGCGGAGATCCTGGAGCGCCAGGTGGATCAAGGCCGCGGCACGGGAGGGGCCAGACGCCCGTTGCTGAGCTCGAAGACGTGCGTGGCGCGCGACTCCAGCCTCGGATTGTGGGTGGCGATGACGAACGTGGCGCCCAGATCGCGGTTCAGCGACGACATGAGGTCCAGCACGACCTGCGCCGACTCCAGATCGAGGTCGCCAGTGGGTTCATCCGCCAGGATCAGTGCCGGCCGGGTGACGACGGCTCGCGCCAGAGCGACCCGCTGCTGTTCGCCGCCGGAAAGCTCCGCCGGGCGATGTCCCACGCGGTGTCCCAGGCCGAGATCCGCCAGTTGAACGCCGGCCTGGAGGCGCGCCTGGGCCCAGCTGCGACCCTGGGCGATCAGGGGCAAGGCGACGTTCTCCAGCGCGCTCAGGTTGGGGAGCAGGTTGTTGAACTGGAAGAGGAAGCCTACGTACTCCCGGCGGTAGCTGTCGAGCTCCCGCTCGGAGAGGTCGTGGAGCGCCAGCCCGTCGACCGTCAAATGGCCGCTGGTCGGCCGGTCGATACCGCCGATCAGGTTGAGCAGCGTCGACTTGCCGCTGCCGCTGGGGCCCAGGACGATGGCAAAGGCCGCCGGCGGGATGGTGATGGTCACATCCAGCAGGGCACGGACATCTTCGGATCCCCGCCGGTAGGTGCGCGTCAGGGCGTGGGCCTGGATGGCAACCTGTGGCAAGGCGGGGCGTCCTCTCTCTCCGGCCACCAGCTCCCTGAGCTGAGGGCTGTGATAGGTCAGGGCTGCCCTGATCCGTCCGGAACGGTCAGGGCCGCACAGGCGCCGCACAAGGGCCACCCATGGCAGCGCAGGCGTCTGGTCACCCGGGCCTCACAGCGCTGGAGGCCTGGGCGCGCGGGCGTTGAGTCAGGGCGGCAGCACTGCGCCGCGCGTGCTTCCGGGCTTCTCCACGTGCTTGACGCATTCTTCCCGCCATGTCCGGCGCGGAATCACATCGGCATCGGCGTCACGAGCTGGAAGTAGTTGCCATCCGGGTCGGCCAGCGTGGCGATCCAGCCGCCGCCCATCTCGTACGGGGCGCGCACGACCACTCCCCCCTGGCCCTTGATGCGGTCGAACTCCGCCTGGACCTGGGCGGTCTCAAAGTTGAGCAGCACCCGCCCGGGATCCTTGGCCTTGCCGCCCATCTCCGAGTGCTCCAGGATGGAGAAGTAGCCGCTTCCCACCTTCCAGCCGTAGAACCCATTTTCCGTGTCGGCCATGTCGGCCGGCCGGCCAAAGACCTTCTCGTAGAAGGCGGTCATGGCCTGGGTCTGCTTCGTTCCGATCATGACGGTGTTCAGGTTCAACATACCCCACTCCTCGCATTGGCAACATCAACGGCGGGCGCTGGTGCAGGCTTCCCAGGATGCCGGCCACGGACCGGAGCCACATGCGGGATCGCCTACATGTGGCGGCGGCTACGGGATGAAAGAGGCCGCCAACGAGGCCTCACAGAGACCGAGCCTCGTGCCTCCCCAAGAGCTCCGGCGCAGCGATGATCTGTCCGGCGCCGCATCCGCACGGGTTGGTGCAACCATCGTTATCCGGACTGTCTTTATCCATTATACCGCGGAGCCAGATCCGGCCCCACCATGGTTCGGCGGCCGGGGGTCTTCGGTCGCCACAAGGGCGCCCGGGGGATTGTTGGCTTCCAACGGAAGGTGCGAGCGGGGCTCGGCGAGCTCATGCCGGACGCGGGTAGTTCACCCGCGCATCTCGGCCAGCGGCTCAATCCTTTCCCCTGGGCGCCTCCAGGTACGCACGGATCACCCGCACGGCGTTGGCGACGCCATCCTCCTGAGCGAGCGCCTGCCCCAGCGACGCCGCCCGCTGCTGCATGGCCGTGTCGGTGGTTGCCTGCACCAGGGCCTCGGATAACCTGCGCACGGTCAGCTCCGAACGCTGGATCGGCTTCGGCCCGACGCCGAGCGCGTGCACCCGCCGTCCCCAGTACGGCTGATCGCCCATGAAGGGGACGACGACCGTCGGCCGTCCGGCCCGCAGTCCGGCGGCGGTTGTTCCTGCGCCGCCATGGTGAACGACGGCCGTCACGCGGGGAAAGAGCCAGTCGTGGGGAATCGAGTCGAGCACCAGGACGGAATCAGGCATCCCCTCCCGCTCGGCGGCTGCCCACCCGCCGAGCAGCACTGCCCGCAGCCCGGTCCGCTGCACCGCTTCCACCGACAGCGACAGCAGGCGGCGGGCGAGGCTTCCACTCATGCTGCCAAAGCCGATGGAGACCGGCGGCGGTCCGTCCTCGAGAAACGCCACCAGTTCAGCCGGCGGCCTCCAGTCAGCCTCTCGCTCCAGGAACCAGTAGCCGGTGGCGTGATGCCAGGCGGGCCAGTCCGGCGCCGGGGGCACGACCTGCGGGCTGAAGCCGTAGACGAAAGGTTCCCGCCGGGCGTACAGGCCGTCGAAGGGGCCGGAAGGTGGGAGGGGATTGAGATGGAGTGCCTCGCGCCGCCATCGGTTGTAGATGGGCTGCACCGTGCGCCAGACCATGCGCTCGACTAGGAGGTAGGTCCACCAGTTGTACGCGCCTCCGAGAGGCAGGGGCGGCATGAACAGGCACGGCTCGTAGCGCGAGCGGCTCATCGGCTGCAGCAGCAGATAGATGGAAGGAACCTTGAGCATCTCGGCCACGTGGTAGCCGGCGGCACCCAGGGCGGTGTACAGGACCGCCTCGCTGCCGGCGCAGGCGGCGACCGTGTCCGCCAGGGACTTCTCCAGCTCGTGGAAGGCTGCCAGGCGGCGCATGCCACGCGAGAAACGTAGCCAGCTTCGGCCTGACTCCATCCACTGCTGCCCGGCGCGATCATCGAGCCCCTGGCGAGGGTCTCCCTCGATGCGAGCGAACTCCATACCGTGAGCGCGCACCAGTCCCTCGAAAGATGCGTAGGATGCCATCCGCACGTTGAAACCGTGGCGGGAGAGCCCTTGCCCGAGGGCCACCATCGGCTGGACATCCCCGCGCGATCCCAGGGCGACCATGGTGACCTGCATCTTTTCACCCTCCTTCGGTCTGGGAGCGTAGCGAGAGGCATTCCGGCTGGAATGCTTCGAGCGGACCGCGCCCCGGTCCAACCTTCATGCGGGCAAGCAGCCCGCCATCGACCAACGCCCACGGCTGCCTCACCGGGCACGCGTGGCGTCGAGGTCAACCGTGGTCGACCCAGTGAGCCGCGCAGCGCGGCTCTCACGGACCTCCTGCACCTCCCATCACGGCGGCGGGCGGGTCATCCGGTGCGGCGGGCTGGCCGGCGACGTGCTGCCCGCGGGGAAGCCACCTCAGGCTCAACAGGAAGACGATCCCCAGGATGATGGCGCCGCTGGCATACGGCAGCCAGGCGCGCAGGTCGTAGGCCGCCCCGGCCGAGAGCGGCCCGATGATCCGGCCCAGGCTGACGAACGCGCCGCTCCAGCCCATGGCCACCCCCTGCCCGACGGTCGCGCGCTGGGAGGTCAGCGAGTGGATTGCCGGACGTAGGAAGGCCGTGATCAGGACGAACAGCCCGACGGTCAGGAGCACGGACAGGAAGCTGCTCGCCGCCAGCAGCAGCAGGAAAGCCAGCGACCCGGCCAGCAGCGCTCCCCGAATGACCGCCGGCTCACCCCAGCGCCGGGTGAAGGCGCCTGTCAGCAGGCCGCGCCCGATCAGGGCCACAACCCCGACGACGCTCAGGATCACCCCGACTCGTTCGGGACCGTAGCCGAGCGCGTCGACGGCGTACAGGCTGAAGATCGCCTCGAAGTTGGACGTCCCCACCGTCGCCAGAAGGGCCAGGAGCAGCAGCACGCCGATCGGGCTGCGCAGCGCGCCGCTCAGCTGGCGCAGGTCGAGCAGCCCGACCCGGCCGCCGGACTTGCGCGCCTCACGCGGCAGCGACTCGGGTAGGAAGACGGCGATCAGCGCCGCGGCGACGGCCGCCAACCCGGCGCCGATGAAGAACGGGGTCGCCAGCGAATCGCCCGCCAGCAGGCCGCCCAGCGCGGGGCCGAGGATCACGCCCAGCCCGGCCGCCGCCCCGAGCCCGCCCATCGCCCCGCCGCGCTCCCGCCCCGGCGTGCTGTCCCCGATGTAGGCCATGGCCGGTGAGAGCGTGGCCGAGGACAACACACCCGATAGCGCCCGCAAGACGAACAGCTGCCACAGCCGGGTCGAGATGCCGAAGAAGACCATCGACAGACCGAAGCCGAGCATCCCGATCACCAGGATCGGCTTGCGCCCGACGCGGTCCGACAGGCTGCCCCAGAAGGGCCCGAAGACCAGCTCGGTCAGGGCGGCGATGGCCACCAGGAAGCCGAAAGCGCTTCCCCCCGCTCCCAGCCGCTGGATGTAGAAGGGGAAGATCGGGATGACCATCCCCATGCCCAGCATCACCACCACCAGGGCGAAGGACAGCACTGCCACGTTCTTCTGAAAGGGCAGCGGCACGGCTAGGCCTCCGCCAGCATCACCGTGCCGGCGCCGCCGTCAACGGTGACCATCTGACCCGAGCGGATGCGCTTGGTGGCGATGCCCGTGCCCATCACGGCCGGGATGCCGTACTCGCGCGCCACGATCGACCCATGCGACAGCGGCCCGCCGATGTCGGTCACGACGGCCGAGGCCAGGGCGAAGAGCGGCGTCCAGGCCGGCGTGGTCGTGCCGGCCACGAGCACATCCCCCGGCCGCATCTGGTCGAAGTCCTCCGGGCCGAGCACGACGCGCGCCGGCGCCGTCACCGTGCCGGGTCCGGCGGCGACGCCCCGGATCAGGCTGCCGCCCTGCGCCTCCTCGGCCACGGCCGAGAAGACCTCCGCCTTGACGCCCATGATGCGCTTCACCGGCGGGACCGTCGGCGGCGGGGTGACCTGAGCCAGCCTGCGCAGCAGGTCGCGGCGCTGATCGACCCGCCCCGACAGGTCCTCGGGGGCGGCGCCGGCCTGCAGCGCCGTGACGCAGGCGTCGATCTCGGCCTTCTCGAGGAAGTAGACGTCGTGCGCCTCCCGGATCACGCCGGCATCGACGAAGCGCCGGCCGAGCTCGCCCAGGCGCTCACGGATGAGGGGATAGCCCAGCCCGATCTGAGACAGCGCATCCTCGCGCACCGAGGCCATGCCCTGCCCCCACCCCAGCGCCACCTTGAGCAGCCAGCGCTTGAAGCCGCGCACGCGCTCGAGCGATTGGGCGGTCGTGCGCACGCGCTTTTCCTCGGCCAGGCGCTGCCGCTCGTGCGGATTGGAACCCTCGCCGCGCACGAACAGTTTGAGCGCCTCGAGCATCGGCGCCGGGTCGTCGAGGGGCAGCGGCTCGGCGAAGTCGAGCTGGAAGATGATGTAGCCGTAGCGCTCGACGTGCTGCGCGAAGCGCCGGTGCAGTTCCCCCCATTCCGCGGCCGGCACGCCGGAGGGCGCCTGCTCCAGGCGCAGCAGCTCCGACAGCCGGCGCGCCGGGGTGTCGAGCACGGCCTGGGCGAGCGCCGGGCGCTCCCGACACCACTGCGCCAGGTCGTAGAGCGACTTCTCGGACTGCAGCGGGATGTTGTCCCACCCCATCAGCAGGACCTCCGCCGGCGGGTCCCCGTCGCGCTTGACCATGCGGGTGTAGACCTTCGTCAGCAGCAGCTCCGATCCGGCCGAGGCGCCCATGGTGGCGAACAGCAGCCCCACGACGTAGTCCATGGCGGCGTGCACCGCCTCCTGCGCTTCGGCCCACAGCTCGCCGGTCGAAAGCGAGGAGGCCGATGCGCCGCGCTCCCGCTCGACGTAGCCGGCGTACTCGGGCAGGAAGTCGTCCCGCCACATCTTCGCCACCGTGCGCAGCATGCGCGGGTAGATCGGGATCACGCGCGTCAGCATCCACCACCAGGACGACGCCGGGAGGGTGGTGTTGACGTAAGCGTACGAGTTGATGGTGGTGTAGTAGTCCGGCGGCAGCACCGGCTCCGAGCGCGTCACGCGGCGCGCCATGGGCGTCATCTGATCCATCAGGGCCTGCATGCCGAGCGAGGCGAACAGCGGGCTGAGGGGCACGGGCATCAGGTCGGCGACGCTGCCGCGCATGTAGACGCCCTTGGGATTCGGGCGCGTCCACTGGATGGCGGCTCCTCCGTCCTTCGACGGCGGCGGACCGGCTTCAAGTGTCACGGTCCCGGCCGATCCGTCGACGGTGACGGTCTGCCCCGAGCGGATGCGGTCGGTGGCCGAGCCGGTGCCCAGCACGGCCGGCACGCCGTACTCACGGGCGACGATCGAGCCGTGGCTGAGCGGACCGCCGATGTCGGTGACGACGGCGGCCGCCATGGCAAACAGCGGCGTCCAGGCGGGCGTGGTGATGGGGGACACCAGGACATCGCCGGGAGTCATCTGGTCGAACTCGTGCGGCCCATGCAGCACGCGGGCGACGGCCGTCACCCGCCCGGGGCTGCCGGCGACACCCTTGATGACCTGGCCTGCCCGGCCGGGGGCCTGGCGCGGGGCGGCGGGCCGACCGATCGCCGGCAAAGCGCGCGGCGGGCTGACCAGGCGGGCGGCGGCCCGTTCGGCCTTACGCTTCGGCAGGCGGGCCGTCAGCGTCTCCGCCGGCCGGCCGGCATCCAGAGCGGCGGCCGCGCTGCGGACCTCGTCTTCGGTCAGCCAGTAGATGTCATTGGGAGCCGGGATGAGGCCGCGCTCGGCAAAGCGCCGGCCGACCTCGCGCAGCATGCGGCGGATGAGCGGGTAGGCCAGCCCGACCTCGGCCAGGCCGTCCTCGCGCAGCGGGGCATAGCGCTGCGCCCGGGCCAGGTAGGTATCGAAGAGTCTCCGGCGCCAGCTTCGGAGCCGGGCGAGCACGGCGGCTGTCGCCTCTTGGCGGCGCGCCTCCGAGGCGCGCTGCCGGGCGCGCGGGTCTGACCCTTGGCCGCGCAGGTAGAGCCGCAGCGTGTCGAGCACCGGCGCCGGGTCATCGGCCGGCACGGCGTCGCCGAAGTCGAGGCTGTAGAAGGTGTGCCCGTAGGCCTGCAGATGATCCTGGACGCGGCGGCGGAACTCGTGCCAGGTCTCCGCCGGAACGCGGGCGGGGACTTCGTCCTTCGCCAGTGAATCCGCCAGCTGCGCACCGCTGCGTTCGCCCAGATAGCGCTCGAGCGCCGGCTGCTCCCGCGCCCACTGCGCCAGCTCGTAGAGCGACTTGTCGGCCCGGATCGGCAGGCTGTCGAAGCCGAGCAGGTACGTCGGCGCGGGCGGATCGCCGCGGCGCTTGATCAGAAGCTTGTAGGCGGCCGTGAACAGGCCTTCGGTGATCCAGGCCGCCGGCAGGACGCCGGAAACGAGCGACAGGTAGGCGTCGACGGCTGCTTCGGTCAGGTCCTTGGCCGAATCGACGAGCTCGACGGACGACATCCGGGCGAGGTCCTTCGACGCCGCTCCGTCGACGAATGCGTGGTAGCGCGGCCGGCCGTCCTCGGTCCAACGCTCGACGGCGCCGGTGAACATCGCCCGCAGGATGCGGGGCGAGCCCAGCAGCACGCGCACGATGCTCCCCAGGCTGAGCGATCCGTTGTAGTAGGCGTAGTGATTGACGGTGATGATCGGGCTGGCCGGCATCACCCCGGCCATCTTCAGCGACTGCTCCAGCAGTCGCGTCATGCTGACATTGACGGCCCCGAGCCCGAGCGTGGCGAAGAGCGGCGAGAGCGGATCGGCCATCAGCTCGACGATGTTGTTGCGCATGGCGGCGTAGGCGCCCTTGGGCAGCTTCCACGCCGTGGGGGGCTCGACCCTCGGCTCGGCGACGGTCGTGATCGGCCGCGCCTGGACGATCGCCAGAGCGCCATCCCGCAGCGTCCACTCGATGTCCATCGGCTTGCCGTACAGGCGCTCGATGCGGACGCCGAGGCGCACCAGTTCGGCCGCTTGAGCGTCACTCAGCGTCGGCGCGCGCCGCAGGCTGTCGGGGACGGGCTGCTGGCGCGTTCCGCCGTCCACCCGCGCCGTCATCACCTGCTTGTCGGCGATCTGGCGCCGTACGACCTTGCCGCTCGACTTGGAGACCGTGTACGAATCCGGCGTCACCATCCCGCCCACCACCGACTCGCCCAGCCCCCAGGACGAAGTGATCAGCGCTTCGTCGGGGTCGCCGGTCAGTGGGTCGCAGGTGAACAGGATCCCGGCCACCTCGGCCGGCACGAGCAGCTGGACGACGATCGCCAGCTGGACCGAACCGGGATCGATCGCCTGGCGCAGGCGGTAGCCGATGGCGCGGGCCGTCCACAGACTGCCCCAGCACTGCCGGGCCGCCTCCAACACGGCCTCGCTTCCGCTCACGTTGAGCAGCGTGTCCTGCTGGCCGGCGAAGGAGGCCTCGGGCAGATCTTCGGCCGTGGCCGACGAGCGCACCGCCACGGCCGGGTTCGTCCCGGGCAGCGCGGCGTAGGCCTGGGCGATGGCGCCGGCCACCTCCGCCGGGATCCTCGCCTGGGCGAACTGGGCGCGGATGGCGCTCGAGGCGGATTCCAGCGTAGAGGGACGATGCGGATCCACCTCCGCCAACGCCGCCAGGATCGATGGCTGCAGGCCATTCTGGTCGACGACCGCCTGGTAGGCGGCGGTGGTCACATGGAAGCCTCCCGGCACGGGCAGATCGGCCTGCGCCATGCGCGCCAGCGAGGCGCCCTTGCCTCCGACCAGCGCCAGCGATGATTGCGGGTCGGCCAGGTCCAGGACGAAGGTACTCATCGGCTACGCTCCTTCATGCTGAGGGACGATGCGGTGCAGGCTGACCAGCGTCAGGTTCAGGTCCCACAGCTGGTTGAGCAGCCCTCGCAGAGCGGCCTGATCCTGAACGGCGACCCTCAGGATGGAGGCCTCGGGGCTGCCGCCCCGCACTTCGACCGTGTGCCCCAGCCCATCCAGCAGCCGGGGCCAGCGTTCCCCCAGCTCGCTGCGAACGGTGATCTCGTAGATCTGGGACGGGCTGGATTCCGGCCGCTCCATGGGCGTCACTCCCGCTCCGCATCTGCCAGGAGTACACACGCTCTCCGGGGGAGCTGTCATCCCCTAGCTGGGGGAGACGGCCGGCGCCTTCAGCGGTCAGGCCTTGAGCAGGCCGATGTCCTCGGCCCGTTCGATGGCCTCCAGCCGGCGGTGGACGCCGAGCTTGCCGTAGACGCTCTTGACAAACGTGCGCACGGTGCTGGGGGCGATGCCCAGCTGGGCGGCCATCTCAGGGGTGGTCAGGCTCGATCGGAGCAGCCGCAGGACCTCCAGCTCGCGCTCGGTCAGCGGCTCGGCCAGATCCGGACCTGCGGGCTGGGCCCTCGGCGCGGGGCGCGGCGGGCCCGCCTCCATGAATCCAAGCAGATGGCGGGCGTACGCCTGGGCGCCTCCTCTGCGGGACGCGTCCGAGAGCAGGCGCCGAATCGGGTCGCCTTCCTCAAGGAAGGTGCGCACGCTGCCTTCCGGCTCGGCCAGCTCGAGGGCTCGATCGATGTCCACCAGCGCCCGCGCCGCTTCTCCCCGGGCCTGGTGTGCCAGCGCTCGCAGGGCGAGCAGTTCTGCCGGCCGGGACCAGACCGAGTCGGCCTGACCTGCTTCGAGCAGGGGATCGAGGATCCCGATCGCCAGCTCGGGCTCGCCTCGCGCCAGATGGTAGCGGGCCAGCGTCGAGCGGCCGACCTCGCGGAACATGCGCGACTGGATCATCGCTTCCACATCGCCGCCCGCCGCGCCGCCACGGCGGCGCGACCCCGATCCCCATTGGGACGCCCACTGCCCGGCGGCGGCCAGGTCACCCTGCCACAGGGCGAGCCGCGCCGCCAGGATCTCGAGGTAGACGTCGTCCATCGACGTCTCGGTCAGGCGGGCCCGCTGCAGGGCCTGCTGCATGGCGGCCCGGGCCTCCTGCTCGCGGCCGTGGGCGTGCTCGAGGCGGGCGAGCAGCACATAGGCCTCGGAGTCCCACCCCGGACCGAAACGGTCGAGCAGGCTGGCCGCCTGCCGGCGCAGGCTCCCGGCCTTGTCGATCTCGTTCCGCTCCAGGGCAATGTCCGCCAGGTGGCTGATCACCCGCCCCGCCACCGGCCACAGCCGGCCGCCCGCGTCGCGACTCAGGTCGAGGGCGCGCTGGTAATACGTCTCGGCCTTGCGTAGCTCCCCCCGCAGCAGCGCCAGCGAGCCGAGGCGGCGCAGGCTGGCGGAGCGGCCGAGCCGATCGCCGGCGCGTTCGCTGTCCGCAACGTCCTGCTCCAGCAGGCGCTCGGCCGAGGCCAGATCGCCGCTCATCAGGTGCATGCCGCTCAGCACGCGCGTTGCCAGGCCGTGGAACAGGCTGTCCGGGGCGATGCGCCCAACGGCGAGCTGCGCCAGCTCCAATCCGGCCGACGTGTCGCCGCGGTACATGGCCAGCACGGAGTTGAGCAGCGCAACCTCGCCGGCGTAGCGGCCGGCGGCGTCGGCCTGTGAGGCCTCCTCGATCAGCGCTTCGATACGGGCGAACGACTCGGCCCGCAGGAAGCGGATCGTTGCCAGATAGATCGTGAGGATCGGGCGGGAGGCGCGGCTGGCGGCAGGCAGCGCCTCCAACCAGTCCCGGGCGGTGACCAGCTCACCCTGGCGCCAGGCTTCCGGCGCCGCCTGCTCGATCAGCCTGGCGGCCGCCTCGAGGTCCCCCGCCCGCATGGCGTGCTGAATGGCCTCGGGCAGCATTCCCTGCGCCGCGTACCAGGCGAAGGCATGGCGGTGCAGCATGGAGACATCGACCGGTGTGCCGGCCTCGAGCAGACGCATCTGCAGCAGGTCGGCGAACAGGCGGTGGTAGCGGTACCAGCCGCGCCGGTCGTCGAGCGGGGAGACGAACAGGTTGGCGCGCTCGAGATGCTCGAGCATCGCCTGCCCGGCCCCGGCCTGCGCTCCCTCCCAGCCGAGGACGGCGTCGCACAGCGGACCCGTCAGCCGGTCGAGGACCGAGGTATGCAGCAGGAAGCGGCGCACGTCGTCCGACTGATTGGCCAGGACCTCCTCGACCAGGTAGTCGGCGACGTGGCGGTGCGTCCCGCCGAAGGTGCGTACGAACTCCGCCGCGCCTCCCGCGGCCGGCAGCGACTGAAGGGCGAGACTGGCCATCTGCAGCCCGGCGGCCCAGCCTTCGGTGCGTTCGGCCAGCGCCATGACGTCCGAGCTCGCCAGCCCCGGCGTCTGGCGCAGCAGCGATTCGGCTTCGGCCGGGGTGAACTGCAGGTCTTCCTGACGAATCTCTCTGAGCTGGCCGCTCGCCCGCAGGCGGGCCAACGGCAGGGGCGGATCCGCCCGGCCGGAGATGACCAGGTGCAGCGGCTCGGGTGGATGGTCGATCAGGTAGGTCAGCGCCTCGTGAACGGCCTGCCCCGTGACCAGGTGGTAGTCATCCAGCACGAGCACGAACGCGTCGGGGATGGCCTGGATGTCGTTGAGCAGCGCCGGCAGCAGGCTGTTCAGGCGGGCCGCCATCCCGGGGCTGCGAAGCGAGGCGAGCGTCGAGCCGCCGGCCTCGCTTTCGATCTGCTGCAGGGCGCCGATGAAGTAGGTCAGGAAGCGAACCGGGTCGGTGTCGCGCTCCTCGAGCGATAGCCAGGCGCAGGGCCGGTCCAGGCGGGTGACCCACTCGGCGAGCAGCGTCGTCTTGCCGAAGCCAGCGGGAGCGGAGATGAGCGTGAGTGGGCGCGCCAGTCCGGCGTCCAGGCGTTCGAGCAGGCGCGGCCGGGCGACGCGTTCGGCCCGCACGCGGGGGATGCGCAGCTTGGTGGCCAGGAGGGCATCGGACATAGGGCCAGTCCGGGCTCAATGATAGACGAGGAAGGGGCGAAGGAAAGGCGGCTCCGGAGGCCCTTGGCCTCACGCCCGCCCCGGCACCGCCGATCCGGGCCCGGGCGGAAACGCGCCGGGCGCGCCTTCGAGTTCCGCCTGCCGCGCACGGCTAGCCCGCGCCGCCTGCATCCACATGCCCTGCCCCGCGCGAGCCCGCCTGGCGCTCTGGGCGCCCCTGGCTATAATCCGCTCGCCGACATCGCCGACGAAGCGCGGCCACACACAGGAGACACCGGCGTGCCATCGAGGACCACCGCGTATCTCGCCCTGCCCTGTCTGCTGCTCGCTGCGCTGGCCTGCAACCTGAGCCCCTCCGCCCAGGGTGAGGCGCCCCTCTCCCCGTCCGAGATGACGCTGGCGGAAGCCCTCGAGGTTCCACCGCAAGATCGACGCCCCGAGGTGCTGCGCCTGATGGGCCTGCCGGATTCGATCACCATCACCTGGCAGCAGCTCGAGGGCCAGGAGGTCCGCCTGGAGGAGTGGTCGTATTTCGACTCCCAGGCGCGCTTCGACTTCGTCGACGGCGAACTGGCCTGGACGATCGACATCGATCCGGCGCCGGACGGAACGCTCTTTGCCCATCAGTACGACCCGCTGGATTTCGACTCGACAATGACGGTTGAGGACGCGAAAGCCATGCTGGCCGGCCAGGAGCTCGTGGAGGAGTCGCTGGCCGAAGCGGAGGCGCCCGGCGGGCTGGCGCTGATCGGCGACCAGATCCTGCTCGGATTCGACGGCGGACGGTTGGTCTTCGTACAGACCTTCGCCCTCAGCCCCGACGGGCAGGCCGCCGCCGGCCTACCCGCCGACGGCGCGCAGGGCGTGCCCACGACCGAGCCGGCGTCGGCGGCTGGCGCCCCTGCCCTGCTGGAGGACGATTTCGAAGGCTCCAGCCCGGCCCGGGCGCTCTTCGGTGCGGAACACATGACGTTTGCCGAGCAGAGCGGCGAGGGTATCCTGACCTCCTTGTCCGCAGGCGGCGTGGTCCCGATCGTCTACGACCAGCCGCTGCTGTCCGACTTCGCCCTCGAGGTCGATGTGCGCTTCGCGCAGGCGCAGCCCGGCAGCTCGGCCGGCGTCATCTTCCGCAGCGACGATGCTGCGGGCGGATTGGACTTCTACTACCACTTCTCCTTTCAGCCTGCGGCGGGCCAGGTGAAGCTGGAGGTGTGGAAGGACGGCCGCTGGTCGACGCTGGCCTCGTCCCCGATCCCTGTCGGCGTCGTGGTCGCCGGCGCCATCGACCGGCTGCGGGTCGAGGCCGACGGGGACGATCTGCGCCTGTTTGTCAACGGCACGCGGGTCCTGGACGCCTCCGATACCTCGCTGACCGCACCGGGGATCGTCGGCCTGTCGCTCATCGCCGAGGCAACCCCCGCGACGGTCTACTTCGACAACCTGCGCATCGAGGCGCTGGACAAATGACCACTCCGACGGTAGGGCGCGTGCGACGACTGTTCCTTCTCGGCCTGGCCCTGGCGCTGCTCGTGACCTCCGGGCCTGTCCTGCCGGCGCAGGCGGCGCCGGCCCCCCAGGGAATGACGACCGTCGTTCCGGCGCTGGGCGTGCTCGTCGGCTGGAGCCATCGCAACCGCATCTACCGCGATGCCAACGCCTTCATCGCCGAGCGCAACCGCTACTACGACTCGCTGCGCGACACCGCCCGGCAGCAGCTCGCCGATCGCCAGATCGCCGGGCTGCGGCCGTCGCAGGTGGCGGCCTACACCAAGCTGGTGGCGCTGATCGAGGGCAACCGCCAGGCCGAGATCGCCGTGGCCGAGGCCCGCAAGCGCGAGGCGCGGGCGGCCTTCAACCGCAGGATCGAAGGGCTGGTGGCGCAGCGTCTGCTCGGCACCGGCGCGATCCAACGCGTCTTCGGCGCGCTCACCCGGGGCGTCAACACCTCTCAGGCGCTGCTCGACACCGCCATCGACAAGGTGACCGGCGGTGGAGGCGGGATCCTGGCCGAGGTCGAGAAGATCCGCACCATCGCCCGCGATGTCGAACTGGTCGCCGGGGCGATCGGCGGGCGGGCCGGCGCCGGCCTGCGTCGGGCCGCCGGGCGGATCGCCTCAGCGATCGAGCGGCCGCAGCAGGCGGTGGTGGCCGATCTCGAGCAGGTGAAGAACGAGATCGGCGAACTGGGCGCAGCCGTCGACACGCTGGCGCGTGTCGGGCGGATGCCGAGTGCGGGGGCGGTGATCGAACGCATGGTGGTGCGGCCGCCGGGCGGATCGGACGATCCTTCGGTCGAAGCCGTGGCCATCCTGATCTCGAAGCTCTCGGTGGGGGATGGGAGCCTTCAAGATCAGGCGAAGGCGGCGATCGAGGCTGGCTTCGTGGCGCGCTGCGCGGCCATCGCCGACGCCTACCGGCAGTCCCTGGCCCGCCTGAGCGGTGAGGGCGGCGAGCAGACGGCAGCGCAGGCGGCGGCGCCGTGCAACGCGCTCGACCCCGGGAAGCTGATTCAGGAGGCGCAGCAGGAAGAAGCGATCGAGAGCGCCACGCCGGCCGGCGAGGGCGCCCCTGCG
This sequence comes from Candidatus Aquidulcis sp., assembly GCA_020723365.1. Taxonomy (GTDB): domain Bacteria; phylum Chloroflexota; class Anaerolineae; order Anaerolineales; family E44-bin32; genus DYJB01. The sequence goes on from DYJB01000034.1 coordinate 18,876, forward strand.
GAGCCGATGCTGGAGATCGTCTCGGCCGACGTGTCGCAGGCCAACTGCATGGTGTCCTCGGTCAACGGCTGGACGTACTGCGATGTCACCATCACCTTCCACGTTGCCTTCGAAACGCCGTCGCTGCCGGCGGAGATCTCCTGTACCAACATGACCAAGAAAGCCACGGTTCCATTGGAGGTCGCCCGCGGCGAACTATCGATCACGGTGCTCGAGGACACCAAGAAGGTGAGCGGCGTGGGTCCCGACGCCTTCGCCTGGTGTGATCTGCTGGTGAATGGCGTCGTCGTGGAGCAGGATCCGCTGAAGAAGTAGTTCCGCCTCGATCGCGACCGGCTTCGCCGGCCGACGCCCCCGATCTCCGGGGGCTTTTCCTTGTTCCCTCATCGCCTCGGACCGGTTGCGGTGAATGTCGCCCTGGCCTTGGATGCTTCTCCGCGTGGAGCGGTACCGCGCCCGCTGGCCCGGGGGCGGGACGCCGCATCCTCCGCCCCGAGCGGCGGGCGATGACCCGTGACGGGGCATCGGCTTCTCCGCCGCGCGAGCGCCCACGCGGGCTGTGCACCTGTTTGTCTTGTGCGCCATCGTCATCCGGAATCCGTCATGTAGTCGAGGGTTCCTGGCTTCGCGCGGGTGCCGAGGCGCAGTCCGCCACGCGTGATCGCGTGCGCTGGATGCTGCGCGGCAAGCTGTTCTCAACGGCGACGAGATGGATCGCGTACAGCTAGCCGCCAGGGGACGGGGGGCGGGTCACCACGTCCCCGCCCCCCAGTCCCCCGGCACCCCCATTCCCCCCACCCCCGAAGGCGGCGGGCGATGGACCGTGACGGGGCATCGGCTTCTCCGCCGCGCGAGTGCCGGGGCGCGGCCTGCTCCTGAGGATCCCCTGCGCCAGCCGCCCCGGCGG
>DYJB01000035.1:0-9160 GCA_020723365.1 Candidatus Aquidulcis sp.
GCGATCAGCGTCTCGGTCGACTCGATCCCGTCGATCTTCGCGAGCTGGGTCGTGACGAGGTCCGCCAGCTCCTCCTTGCGGGCCACCCGGATGACGGCGACGAGATCCCACTCGCCGGCGACGGAGTAGACCTCGGCGATTCCGGGGACGAGGGCGAGCGCCTCGGCGGCGTCGGCGACGGCGCCCATCAGCCCCGTGCGTCCGCCGCCGAAGACCAGCGTCAGCCCGCGCTGCACCAGGGCGGCCCCCATCGCCCGCGCCGCTTCCAGGTAGACCGGCGGGACATCGTCACTCGAGCCGCAGTACACGACCAGCGTCTTCACCCCGCAGGTCCCCCGGCGCGCCGCCTCAGCCTCATGCCTCACCCTCCAGCGAATCGCGGATGCGTCCCGCCAGCGTGTCCATGGCCGGGCGCGACGGAGTGCGCCCTGCGCCCAGCGGCCGGCGGAAACCGAAGCCGTCGCCGGCCGAGCGCGGGATGACGTGCAGGTGGCAGTGGAAGACGGATTGCCCGGCAGCCGCCCCGTCCGCCAGCAGCAGGTTGATGCCCTCACACGGAACGCCGCTGCGGCGCAGCGCCGCAGCCACCCGCCGCCCGACGACCATCATGCGGCCGGCGGAGTCCTCATCCAGATCCTGCAGACCGGAAGCGTGGCGAACCGGCACGACCAGGACGTGTCCTTCAGCCACCGGGTGCGCATCCAGGAACGCACACACCAGCGCATCCTGGTACACCAGGCTGGCCTCGGCCTGTCCGGCGATGATGCGGCAGAAGATGCAGCTCGGGTTGGTCGTCATGCAGGTGAGGGGCGCGGCGAGCGCGCAGGGATTCTATCACGCCGCATCGGGCGGCTTGTGCGCGGCGGGCGTGATACACTCCCCGTGAACCTCCTCGTAGGAAAGGGACCCATGACGCTGCCCCCACGCTGGACCGCCGCCGCACTGCTCCTCGCCCTGCTGATCCCCTCGGTGGCCTTCGCCCAGGCGCCTGTCGTGCGCGCCGTGCTGTTCTACTCGCCCACCTGCCCGCACTGCGAGGTGGTCATCACCGAGACCCTGCCCCCGCTCTTCGAAACCTACGGCGATCAGCTGCAGATCGTCGGCATCGATGTCACCACTCCCGACGGGCAGGCGCTCTACCTGGCGGCGCTGGAGGCACTGCGCGTGCCGGAGGACCAGCGCGGCGTGCCCAAGCTCGTGCTTGGCCAGACCGTCCTCACCGGCTCACGCGACATCCCCGCGCAGCTCCCGGGATTGATCGAGGCCGGACTGGCAGCCGGCGGCGTCGATTGGCCCGCCATCCCGGAGCTGGCGGAAGCGTTGGCCGGTGTGGACATCGAGACCGCTCCCGAGCCCACGCCCGCACCTCTGACGGTTGGACAGCGCGTGCTGCAGGACCCCGTGGGCAACTCGCTGTCCATCGTTGTGCTGATCGGGATGGTGCTCAGCGCGGGCGCCGTCGCCGCCCGCTGGGCCATCCGGGCGCCGGTCGCCGAATCGCGGCTGACGGACTGGCTGGTGCCGGCGCTTTCGGCTGTCGGATTGCTCGTGGCGATCTACCTGACGGTCATCGAGCTGAGCGGCGACCCGGCCGTGTGCGGACCGGTGGGCGACTGCAACGCCGTGCAGCAGAGCCCGTATGCCTTCCTGTTCGGCGTCCTGCCGATCGGCATGCTCGGCGTCCTCGGCTACGCGGCCCTCATCCTGCTGTGGGCCGCCGCCAGGCTGCTGTCCGCGCGCGGCCTGGACCTGGCCCGCCTGGGGCTGTTCGGGCTCAGCGCCGTGGGGACGCTGTTCTCCATCTACCTGACCTTCCTGGAACCTTTTGTCATCGGCGCGACTTGCGCCTGGTGCCTGACATCGGCCGTTCTGATGACCGCCCTGCTGTGGTTGACCCTCGACCCGGCCCGGGCGGCCGCCGCCCGGCTGCGATCGATGTAACTTCGGGGCTCCCAAGGACGTCCAAGATCATGCCTTCCACGAACAGCCCTCCCGGAATCTCGCTCGACGCCCTGCGCTCCGGCGACCCGCAGGCGCTGGCGGCGCTGTTCGAGGCCTATGCCGACCGCATCTATCGCCTGGCACTCAGTCTGCTGCACGACCCGTCGGCGGCGGAGGACATCGTTCAGGAGACATTCGTCTCGGCCATCACTCACCTGGACCGGTTCGAGGGCCGCTCAAGCCTGGGAACCTGGCTCTACCGTGTGGGTTACAACGCCTCGCTCGACTGGCTGAGGCGCCGCAAGGACGAGCCGCTGCCTCCCGACGAGCCGGGGGACGAGAGCGACGCCGTGCCGCTGCCCCGCTCGCTGGTGGAGTGGACGCTGACGCCCGAGAGCCGGCAGGCGGAAGGCGAGATGGCCGCCGAGCTCGACCGTGCCATCGGTGAACTCTCCGAGGGCCTGCGCCTCGTCTTCCTGCTGCGCGACGTCGACGAGCTCTCGACGCAGGAAACGGCCGAGGCGCTGGGCCTGACCGAAGGCGCCGTCAAAGTCCGTCTGCACCGGGCACGGCTGGCGCTGCGCGAGAAGCTCTCGGACTACTTCGCCGAGCGCACGCCCCAGGAAGGGGAGGCTGCATGAACTGCCAGGAGCTGATCCGCTATCTCTCGGACTACATCGACCGGAGCCTGAGCGACGAGCTTCACGCCGAGGCGCAGCAGCACCTGGCGACCTGCCACAACTGCCACGTGGTCCTCGACACGACGCGTCAGACGATCTACCTGTACCGGCAATCCGGCCGCCAGGCCATCCCGGCCGAGCACCGCGCGGAGCTGTTCGCCCGCCTGCAGCAGAGCCTCGCCGCCCGCAAGGACTCGGCCTCCTGAAGCAGACCGGTCACCCGCCGCCCCTCGCACGCGCCATCTCTTTCCACGGCCATCTCATCAACCTGTAGGGCCTCGGCCGCATGCGGCGCCCCGGCGTGACGTGCCCTGCGGGTGGCGACCGACGGCTTGGCAATCCCAACGGACTCGCCCGTCATCTGCCGAATTGACTCCTCGCCGCGCAGTCGTAACTTTTCGCCGCCACACCCGTCTATTGGGCAGACGATCTTGTCATCTTACCGGTGGAGGGTTGAGCGATGAAGTACGTGAACGAGGCAGGTTGGGATCGGATCGTGCGCGTCGTCCTGGGCATCGCCCTGCTGTACCTGGGCTGGGCGGGCGTGGTGACCGGCGGGTGGGGCGTCTTCCTCAAGGTCATCGGCTTCGTGCCGCTGCTCACCGGGCTGATCGGTTTCTGCCCGCTGTACGCCATCTTCAAGGTTCACACCAACAAGACCGCGGCCTAGTGCCCAGCGCTCAATCGCAATCCGAGGGGGCGCGCTGCGCCCCCTCGCTTGCATGGAGGCAAGGATGGACAACGCACCGCTGCTGGACCGGCTGGCGTCCAACTCCCGGCCCGTGATCCTGGATGTGTGGGCACCCTGGTGCGCGCCGTGCCGCAGGATGGCGCCCATCGTCGAGCGCCTGGCTGCCGAGTACGACGGGCGCGTCGACGTGTGGAAGATCAACGCTGACGAACAGCCCGAGGACGTGCGCCGGCTCAAGGTGCTCGGCATCCCGACGATGATCAGCTTTCGCGGCGACCGGGAGATCGGCCGCAAGATCGGTGCCGGATCGGAAGGCGACCTGCGCGCGCTGTTCGAGGCGGCGCTTTCCGGGCAGGTACCGGCGCGGCAGGGGCTTCCGGGGGCGGATCGAGTCTTGCGATTGGCGGCCGGCGGCGCTCTCGTCGTCCTCGGCCTGACGACCGGTCCATCCCTGATCCTGCTTGCCGCCGGAGGGCTGGTGCTGTTCAGCGCCGTTGCCGATCGCTGCCCGGTATGGCAGGCCATCCGCCCGCGCCTGGCGGCGCTCTTCGGGCGGGGCGATGTCTCGTCTTCTGGAGCCTGAGGCATGCTCGAGGCTGCGGCTGTCTTCTTTGCCACGGCAATCTACGGCGCGCTGCACAGCCTGCTGGCGGCGAGTCGCTTCAAGCAGTGGGTGCTGGCGCGCTTCGGCCCGCCGGCGAGACGCGCCTACCGCCTGGCCTACAACGCCGTCGCCCTGATCTCCTTCCTGCCGGTGCTTGCCCTGCTGGCCCTGTACCCTGGCGAGGTCCTCTACCGCATCGCGCTGCCCTGGGCGGCCCTTGCGTTGGCCGGCCAAGTCGCGGCCATGGTCCTGCTGGCCATCGGACTGCTGCAGACGGACCCCCTGTCGTTCCTCGGGTTTCGTCAGCTCGTCGCCGGCGACCGCTCACAGCCCCCGTCGCTGACCGTCACCGGCCTGTACCGCTGGATGCGCCATCCACTCTACACGGCCGGCCTGCTGCTCATCTGGCTCACACCGGTGATGACCACCGCCGTTCTGGGACTCAACCTGGCGCTGACCGCCTACATCGCCCTCGGGTATCGGCTGGAGGAACGACGTCTGGTGGCGGAGTTCGGCCCTGCCTACATCGCCTACCAGGCGCGGGTCCCGGCGCTGGTACCACGCCGGAGACCGCTCGCCAAGCCCGAGACCGGGTAATACCCCCAAATTCTCCCTGTTTTGGAGTGTTACAATTCAATCGTGGTCCTAACCAGGGAAGCCCTGGCGCTCAGCGCCTTTGCCCGGGCCCCGCTTTTCGCCGGCCTGGGCCAGGCCGACCTAGTGGACCTCGCCGCCCGCTTCCATCCCCACCACTTCGCCCGCGACGAGGCTCTCTTCCACGAAGGCCATCGCGCCCACGCCTACTACTTGATGGCGGAGGGCAGGGTCAAGATCATCCAGACCTCCGTGGATGGCGCGGAGGTCATCCTGCACCTGCTCGGCCCTGGCGAGCTGGTGGGTGCGCTGCCCAACCTGGATGACGGCACCTACCCTGGCAGCGCCATCGCCCTCGACGACGTGTCGGCCCTGTCCATCTCCCCTGCCGACTTCGAAGCGCTCCTCGAGCTGCACCCGCGCCTGGCCATCAACCTGCTCCATTACGCCGCCGGCAAACTTCGCTCGGTCCACAGTCGGCTGCGCGAGCTCACCACGGAGCGCGCCGAGCGCCGCCTGGCACGCACCCTCTCGCGCCTGGCCGCCCAGATCGGCCGAGGCGTGGAGGCCGGCGTCCTGCTGGATGCGCCTCTCACCCGCCAGGCACTGGCGGAGCTCAGTGGAACCAGCCTGTTTACCGTGAGCCGTACGCTGAAGGAATGGGAGCGGCAGGGGGTGCTGCAGGTCGGGCGCGAGCGCGTGGTGATCGTCAACACCCACGCCCTGGCCACGCTGGCGGACGATCTTCCCCTTCCCGCTTCCCACCCCCAGAGGCCCCTTCCTCACGCCTGACGACGCCTGGCGGACTCGTCCGGACCGGGCGGGCAACCGCCATTGCCGCCCACTCCTGCCCTGGATCCCCCCCCAACGCTCCTGCCTCCCTGGCTTCCCGACGGCCTCTTTGCGCCAGCGCAAGGACAGCTCATCCCTCCCCGGCTAGAGTGAGGGCATGCCTGCTCCGCCGGATGCCGGACTTGCCGACCTTGACCTCTCCATCCGCGACTACCTTGCTCGGCGGCCGCAGGCGGTCGACGTCCTGCTCGACCTGCGCATGGGCTGCCTGGGGTGCGACTTCAGCGCCTTCGACACGCTGCGCCAGGCGCTTGGCGCCCATGGCATCCCGCTCCCGCACTACCTCGACCACCTGAGCCGAAGTGCCCGATCGGCCTTGGGCGAGTCTCGGCCAACCACTTTCCCAGGAGACGACGCATGAGAAACCACGCCGCACGACTTGCCTTCTTCGCATGTGCTGCGCTGGTCGTGGCTGCCTGCGCTGCGACAGCTGATCCCACCCCGGCTCCCGCCCCGCCCTCGGCTCCGCCCACGGCTGCCGCGCCGGCACCGGCCGGCCTCACCCCGACGGTGCGGTTCACGCTGCTCACCGGGGGAGGCACGAACCAGCTCGTCTTCGTCGGCGTGGGCGGCGACATCGACAAGCAAACGAATCCGACGCTCCAGGTGCAACCCGGTGACGTCGTCGAGATCACGCTGGTCAACGGCGACGGCGTCATGCACGACCTGGCCATCGATGAATTCAAAGTCGGCTCGGGCATGATCGAGCAACAGGGGCAGCTGAAGACGGTGACCTTCACCGCCGATCAGGAGGGCGAATTCGTCTACTACTGCTCGGTGCCCGGACATCGCCAGGCCGGGATGTTCGGTAAGCTGATCGTCGGTCAGCCCGCCCCGGCCGCTGCCGCCGGCGCCTCGGTCGTCCATCATCCGGCCGACCTTCCCGGCCCCATTGGGTCTCGCGGGCCGGCCACTGTCCGCGTCGATCTGACGGCCAAAGAGGTCGAGGGCCAGTTGGCCGATGGCGCCACGTTCTCCTACTTCACCTTCAACGGCTCGATCCCCGGCCCGATGATTCGCGTGCGCCTCGGCGACACCATCGAGCTCCACCTCAAGAACGAGACGACCAGCGCCTTCCCGCATTCGATCGATTTGCACGCCGTGACCGGCCCCGGCGGCGGGGCGGTCTTCACCCAGACCAATCCCGGTCAGGAGACCTCCTTCACCTTCAAGGCGCTCAACGTCGGGCTGTACGTCTACCACTGCGCCACACCGAGCGTCGCCCACCACATCGCCAACGGCATGTACGGCCTGATCCTGGTCGAGCCGGCGGGCGGATTGCCGGCCGTCGACCGCGAGTTCTACGTCATGCAGGGCGAGGTCTACACCGAGCAGCCGTTCGGCTCATCCGGGCTTCTCGCCTTCAGCGAAGCGAAGATGCTGGCGGAGGCTCCTGAATACTTCGTCTTCAACGGCGCCGCCGGGGCTCTGACCCAGGACACCAACCTGCTGCGCGCCACCGTCGGCGAGACCGTGCGCATCTTCTTTGGCGTTGGCGGGCCGAACGCCACCTCGTCCTTCCACGTCATCGGCGAGATCTTCGACCGGGCCTACCCCTTCGCCGCCCTCAGTTCTGCGCCGCTCGAGGATGTTCAGACGGTGACGGTCCCGCCCGGCGGTGCGACGATGGTCGAGTTCACGCTCGAGGTTCCCGGGCGCTACATCCTCGTCGACCACGCCCTCAGCCGGCTGGAGCGGGGCCTGGCGGGCTTCCTGATGGTCGACGGGCCGGAGGACGCCAGCATCTTCCACGGTACAATGACCGCCGGGTCGGGACACTGAGCCGACGCGGATCTCCGCTACCCACTCCCGCGGGCACGTCCGACCTCCGGGCCGATCCTCGGCGCCGGAGGTCGGCTCTTGGAGGCCTGATGAAGCCCTACCTGATCTTCGAGGACCTGGCCAGCGAAACGCCCAACCTGCCGTCGGACAGCATCCTCAGCCGCACTTTCTATGAAGACGCACGGATGAAGGCCATCCTGTTCGCCTTCGCCCCGGGGCAGGAGTTGAGCGAGCACACCGCCTCCCATCCGGCCATCCTGCACTTCGTGCGCGGCGAAGCCGATCTGACGCTCGGCGGCGATGCGCACGCGGCCAAGGCCGGCACCTGGGCGCACATGGATGCCAACCTGCCCCACAGCATCAAGGCCCGCACGCCGGTGACCATGCTGCTGCTGCTCTTCAAGTAGCGAGCCGCCACCCGAGGAGACCGCCGGCGTGGAGCCCTATCCACCGCTCGAGACGATCCTTCAACGATATGCTTTCACCGACTTCCGCTGGCTGGATCCGGCGGACCTGGTCGTCGCCGAGTGGGTGCGAATGAAGTGCCGTTTCGGCTGTCCCCACTACGGGCGTGCTGCCGCCTGCCCACCCAACACGCCGGAGGTCGAGGCCTGCCGGCGCTTCTTCGCCGAGTACGCCCGCGGCCTGATCGTTCATTTCGAGGTCCCCCCGCTTTCCGACGAGGCCCGCCACGCCTGGAGCGCCCGCACGAATCGCACCCTGGTCGACCTGGAGCGCGACGTCTTCCTGGCCGGCTACCCCCGGGCATTCGCCCTCTTTACCGATGCCTGCCATCTGTGTGAGACGTGCGTGCCGGAGCGGACGGCGTGCAGGGAGCCTGCTTCGGCCCGCCCCTCGGCCACGGGCATGGCCGTCGACGTCTTCGGAACCGCCCGCCGCCTCGGCTATGCCATCGACGTCCTCACCGAACCCGCCGCGCCGGCCAACTACTTCGCCTTCCTGATGGTGGACTGACCCGCCGTGCAGGTCGATCCAGAGCTGCACCTGGATCCGATCCCATGTGCGCCTCCGCGATCGCGGATCACGTTCGCCGCGGCCACATGCACGCGGTGGCACGCCACCAAGCGTGCCACCGGAGCATTGCCCACCGCGTGCAAACAAGCCCCCAATGCGGAGAGCGAGATCCCGGCGCGCTGCGAACGCCCGTGCGCCGGGCTATCGGCCGACGGGGCGGTCGTTGCCCCAGGCTCCTAGGCTACCGCCCACCAATCCCGCCCTTCCACCAGCCCGAGTCCGTTGATCTGCTCGCGCACCAGCGGGCGCGCCCCGCGCGCCCCGACCGCCGCCAGCAGGATCGGGTCAGGTGACCGCTGCCACAGGTCCAGGCACGCCTGCGGCGCGATGACGGGCAGCCCGCGCCGCGTGCGGCCGACCTTGGCCGGGTCGATGTCGATGAAGGCTGTTACGGGCGCTCCCTGCGCCAGCAGTAGTTTCGACAGCTTCTTGCCGACGATGCCCGCGCCCCACATCAGGATCGTGCCCCGGCCCGCCAGCGGTCCCGCCCACAGGTAGTGGACCTTGGCCTTAAGGAAGCTCTCAATGGCGTAGCGCGGGCTGGCGTGGGTCAGGCGCCCGGGGTGTTCGCGCCAGGAGAAGAGCACCCGCGGCACCTTGGCGAAGCGCCCGCCGGCGGCATGCATGCGCAGCCACAGGTCGTAGTCTTCGGGCCAGCCGTGATCCTGATATCCGCCGACGCGCTCGCACCAGGCGCGGCGCATCATCACCGACGGGTGAACCAGAGGGCTTTCAACGTAGATCTCGCGAGCGATGGCCTCGGGAGTCGTCAGACCGTTGAGCCACTCCAGGTAGAGGGCCAGTCCCGGGCGAATGTCCTGCGCCGGGAAGGCCTCCACCAGACAGCCGACCGCCGCCAGGGCGGGTTCCGACTCCAGTAGCCGAACCTGCTCGGCAAGGCGTTCCGGGTGCGAGCGGTCGTCGGCGTCCATGCGTGCGATCAGCGGAGCACGGCAGGCCGCCAGCCCGGCGTTGAGCGCC
>DYJB01000035.1:9170-19668 GCA_020723365.1 Candidatus Aquidulcis sp.
CAGGCCGCGCGGCGGAAGGCGAAGGAGCCGCAGGCGGGCCTCCACCCGGGCCCAGGCCTCAAGGCGTCCGGCGCTGCCGTCCGTGGAGCCGTCATCGATGGCCACCACCTCGAAATCGGTGAACGTCTGGCTGAAGACGGAGGCGAGCGCTTCGTCGAGCGTCGTGGCGGCATCGCGGCAGGGGAGCAGGACCGAGAGACGGGGAGCTGGTGTCGTCATACCGGCCGCGGAGCGAAGGCCGTCCTGTCAGCGACTTCGGAAGTCCCGCAGGGACTTCCGAAGTCGGCTTGGGCTAGACCACTTCGATTTTCGTGCCGCGTCCCAGTCGAGGGTCGAGCGCGTCCCGCAGGCCGTCGCCGAGCAGGTTGAAGCCCAGTACCGTCAGCGTGATCGCCAGGCCAGGGAAGAAGACCAGGTGCGGCGCGGTGAAGACCTGGTTGCGCTCGGAGCCCAGCATCGAGCCCCATTCCGGCGTGGGAGGCTGCGCGCCCAACCCAAGGAACGAGAGCGCCGCCGCGCTCAGGATAGCGGAGGCGATCTCGAGCGTGCCCAGCACGATCAACGGGGTCATGGCATTGGGCAGGATCGATCCAAACAGGATGCGGGCCGTTCCCGCGCCCAGGGCTCGCGAAGCCGAGACGAAGTCGGTCTCCTTGACCGACAGCACGCTGGCGCGCATCACCCGGGCGTAGGCCGGAATGGTAACGACGGCGATGGCCAGCAGGGCATTGATCAGCCCGGGGCCCAGCACGGCCACGATGGCGATCGCCAGGAGCAGCGAAGGGAAGGCCAGCAGCACGTCCATCACGCGCATGATCAGGTTGTCGACCAGCCCGCGGAAATAGCCGGCCAGCGCACCCAGCAGCGTGCCGATGATGATGGCGATGCCGACGGTGACGAACCCGATGACCAGCGAGTAGCGCGAGCCGTACACCACGCGGCTGAACTGGTCGCGCACGTTCCCGTCGATCCCCATCAGGTGCTGGGGTCGATCCTCCGGGCATCCCAGGAGATGGATGCACGGGCCCTCCCGCCGCTTGACGTCCTCGGTGCCGATGAGCACCTCATCCGGCGCGTACGGCGCGATCCAGGGCGCGAAGGTCGCCAGGATCAACAGGCCACCCAGGATGAGCATGCCCAGGATCGCCGATCGGCGCTGGAACAAGCGGCGGGCGGTGGTGCGCCACAGGCTGGCCGGCTTGCCGAGCCGCTCCGCGTCGAGGATCTCCGGACCCTGCCCAACGAGTTTGCTAGACGCCGACATCCTGCGCTACTCCAGCCGCACGCGCGGATCAAGGTAGGTATAGGACACGTCCACAATCAGGTTGACCAGCACGTAGCCGACGGCAATCACAACCGTGAAGGCCTGGATGATCGGGTAGTCGCGGGCCGTGATGGCTTCATACACCGCCCGCCCGACCCCCGACAGGCCGAAGATGGTCTCGGTGAGGACGGCGCCGCCCAGCAATCCACCCAGGGACAGCCCGATGATCGTGACCACGGGCAGCAACGCGTTGCGCAGGGCGTGCTTGGCGATGACCGTGCGGTGCGGCACGCCCTTGGCCTTGGCCGCCCGCACATACTCGCGCCCGAGCACGTCCAGCAGGCTCGAGCGCGTCATGCGAGCAATGATCGCCAGCGGGATGGTGGCCAGCGCCAGGGACGGCAGGATCAGGTGGCGCACCGCATCGTTCAGCACCTCCCAATCGCCCGTGATGATCGAGTTGAAGATGTAGAAATTGGAGAAGAACTCCAGGACCTTGTAGGTGGCCGTCCCCTCGGTGACAGCCCAGCCGTAGGCCTCGAAGAACGGCACCGACGCCAGCCCGGCCGACAGGCGGCCGGTCGGCGGCAGCCACAGCGGCGTGTCTTTCAGCACGAGACCAAAGAGGTATTCCAGCATCAGGCCCAGCCAGAAGACCGGCATCGAGACGCCGATGTTGGCGCCCACCATCGTGGCCACATCGGTGGGGGAGTTGTGGCGCATGGCCGCCAGGACGCCGGCCGGGATGCCGACAATGACGGCCAGCATCAACGCGCCCATGCTCAGTTCGATGGTCGTCGGCAGACGCTCGACCAGCACCTGCGTCACCGGCCGGCTGAAGCGGATGGAGTTCCCGAAGTCACCCTTCAGCACGTTGCCCATGTAGATCAGGAATTGCGTCGTGATCGGCTTGTCAAGACCCTGTGCGGCGTTGTACCGAGCACACGCCTCGGGCGTGGCCTTCTCGCCCAGGATGGCCGTACACGGGTCCCCGGGGATCAGGCGCGCCAGCAGAAAGACGACGATCATGATGCCGATGAGCACGGGAATGGAGTAGATCAGGCGGCGTGCAATGTAGCTGAACATGCGCTGGCCTCCCAGCGTGGGAAGCAGGGCGCGGGGTGACCCTTCGTTGGGTCCACCCCGCGCCGCCTTGTGCGAATACGCTTCCGGGACCGCTGACAAACCTGCTACTCGGCAGGGACGTTCATCAGCCCCCACAGGTAGCCGTAGTAGTCCCAGACGTTCGTGTTGCCGACGTGCGTCGGGCTGGAGGCATCCAGGCCCATGGTGAAGGTGGCCACGACGTCGTTGGCGTCGAAGTCCGTTCCATCGCTGAACTTCACGCCCTGGCGCAGCGTGCACGTCCAGACCGAAAGGTCCTCGTTCGGCGCGCAAACCTCGGCCAGCTGAGGCTCGACGGCCGTGCCGCCCACCTCGTAGGTGTACAGCGCCTGGGTCACCTGCTCGCAGGCCCGCAGCGACTCGCCGTCGGTCTCGTCGGCGCAGAACATGCTGATCGGCTCGGCGTTCTGCATCCAGACGAAGGTGCCCCGTCCGGCCGGGTCGACCACGGCAAAGTACTCGTTGCCCAGCGGGCTGGCATGCGCGCCGGCGACGTCCGCCCGGTAGGCCACGCCCGAACCACCGTGGGCGATCGGCACCATCGGGACGAACTCCTTGATGGCGTTGTTGGCGGCGGCGTAGACCGGCTCGGCATCCGCCGCGCTGGCGATCTGCGATCCTTCCACCAGCTTCTCGTAAACCTCGGGGTAGGGCGCACCGAACTGCTCGCCGGTCCCGCCGAAGTGGAAGTCGAGGAAGTTGGTGATGTGCGGGTAGTCGCCGGTCCAGCCCAGCAGGTGCAGGCCGTTCAGGCCGCCCACGCTCGAGGCCTCGATGAAGGCGCCCGACTCCATCACTTCGATCTTGGCGTTGATGCCCAGGTTGGTCTTGAGCTGGGCCTGCAGTTCCTCGGCCACCCGGCCGGGTTCCGGCAGGTAGCCGCGGAACACGTCGCGGTAGTAGATGGTGGTGTCGAAGCCGTTCGGGAAGCCGGCGTCGGCCAGCATCTGCTTGGCCGCCGCAGCATCGAACGCATACCACTCCTCGCCGGCGCAGCCGTTGGGGATGACGCACGGCGTGAAGTGCGAGGCGACTTCGGAACCCGCCGGGTAGAAGTTGTCGACGATGCGCTGGCGGTCGATGCCCATGGCGATTGCCTGGCGCACTTCCTTCTTATCGAACGGCGGGTAGGTGTTGGTGATGCCGACGTAGAAGATGTTGAGCGCCGGGCGCTCGATCAGCTGCAGATTGGGGTCTGCAGCCACAACCTCGAAGTCATCCGGGCTGGGGTTGTCGATGCCGTCCACCGTCCCGGCCTGCAGCTCAAGCAGGCGGGCGGCGCCCTCCGAGTTCCAGCGGAAGACGAGCGTCTCGGCGATGCCGGGCGTGCCCCAGTAGTTCGGGTTGCGCTCGAAGGTAATGCTCTCGCCACGCACCCATTCCTTGACGACGTACGGGCCCGTGCCAACCGGGGCGTCGAGCGCCTCGGCCGTGCGCACCCCGTCGCCGATGGTCGCCTCGATCCATTCGTTCGGGTAGATCGAGAACACGCTGAAGGCGAGCGTCTCAAGAAACGCAGGGAACGGATCGCACAGGGCGAACTCGACGGTGTAGCGATCGACGGCCGTGATGCTCTTGAACTTGCCGCCGTACTCGCAATCCGGGGCCACCAGGGCGGTGCCCTCGAACGGCGGCATCGGCGCCTCGGTAGCGACCGGCGCGGGCGCTTCGGTGGCTACCGGCGGCGCCTCGGTCGGGGTTGCCTGGCCGCAGCCTGTCAGGATCATGCTGGCCAGGACAAGCAGCCCTAGGGCAGAAGTAAGCGTTCGGCGTGACACAGATCCTCCTCCTGAGATAGACGAACATCGGCTGACGATCCGGCCAGGATCACGCGGGCCCTCACCTCCCTTGTGTCTGCACCGTTGGAAGCGGCCGCCCCGGAATTCGGCACCCCGGCGTGCAGCCCTGTGGAAGCATTAAGGGAGTTTACGTCAGCTTTCCCGCCTCGTCAACGGCCAGCTGGCCTACTCGGGCAGCCCGCCAGCCTGCTCCCGCCAATTGCGTCCGCCGGCCGCCGGCCTACAATGAGGCATTCTCCCTGTCGAGGTGCAGCATGACGCCGCGCTTTCCCTGGGGCCGGACCTTCCTGCTCGGCTTCGGCTTCTTCGGCATCAGCATCATCTGGCCGCTCTTCAACAGCCTGATTCCGCCCATGCTCGAGGACCTCGGCCTGTCGGCCCTGGTCACGGGGTTCATCCTGACCTGGGACAACATCATCAACATGTTCGTCCAGCCCTGGATCGGGAGCCTGTCGGACCGCACACGCTCGCGCTTCGGCCGCCGCAAGCCGTTCCTGATGCTGGGCGCCCCGCTGGCGGCGCTGTTCTTCATCCTGGTGCCGTTCGTGCGCGAGAACTTCATCCTGATCGCGCTGGCCATCCTGGGCACCAACGTCGGCATGGCCCTCTTCCGCTCACCGACCATCGCCTACCTGGGCGACCTGTTCCTGCCCGGGGAGCGCAGCAAGGCCAACGGCGTCATCAACCTGATGGGCGGGCTGGGCGGCGCCGTGGCGCTGTTCGGCGGCGGCGCGCTCTACAAGCTCGGCGTGCCGCTGCCCTTCATCGTCGGCTCGGGCGTGATGCTGATCGCCATCCTGGTCGTGCTGGTGGCGGTGCGCGAGCCGTCCCCCCCGTCCGAGGCAGCCGGCGAGGCCGTACCCGGCCTGCGCGATGCATTGCGCCAGGTGGGCACGGCCGCCGACCGCAGCGGCCTGTACCTGCTGGGCGCCATCTTCGCCTGGTTCGTCGGCTGGAACGCCATGGAGGCCTTCTTCACCATCTACGCCCGCGCCATCCTGGGCGTCGAAGTCGGCACGGGCACGCAGATGCTGACGGCTTTCGCCGCGGCGCTGATCCTCTTCTCGATCCCCAGCGGATTGATCGCCACCCGCGTCGGGCGCAAGCCCACCATCCTGGTCGGACTGGGCGGCATGCTGCTCGGGCTGGTCGTGGGTGCCTTCGTGCGCAGCCCGACCGTGCTGCTCATCGTCCTGGCCGTGATGGGCGCCTTCTGGGCGCTGGTCAACATCAATTCGCTGCCGATGGTCTACGACCTCTCCGGGCAGAAGAGCATCGGCGCCTACACCGGCCTGTACTACTTCGCCTCGTCGGCCGCAGCCATCACCGGCCCGATCCTGGCCGGTCAATTGATCGACCTGACCAGCCCGGCTTCGATCTGGATCTTCAGCGCCATCTTTATGGTCGGCGCCATCGTCTGCATGGCCATGGTCAGTCCCCGGGCGGCCTCCACCCCCGCCTGAGTCTCAACCTGGTCTCGCGGATACCCTCGGGCGCCCTGCGGGGCGCCCGCAGCATTGCCGGCACGCTCGCGTCTCACCCGGGCCACAGGTTGACGAATCCGGCCTGGGCGTCGCGCAGATGTGACCTTTGGATGTCACTCGACCCGCAGAGGCAATGTCTCCCGGACGAGATTGCCGAGGAACGTCCGTCCTCCCGGGGGGTTGTCATCGGAGCACGGCTGCCCTGCCTGGCAGGCAGCCTGGATCCCAACGGCGCAGCGCGGGGTCTCGGCGAGGACCGGGCCCAGGGAGATCTTATGGACGAGTTCCTGCATCGCCCAGGTTTCCTGGGCACCAACGCCAACCTGGCAGCCGATTTCACCCTGATGATGATCCTGCTGACCGCAGGGCTGTTCTCGCTGGGCGTCTGGCTGGCGCGGCGCAAGCACTTTGGGATTCACCGCTGGGTCCAGACGACGGCGGCACTGTTGAACGCCGGGCTGGTCCTGTGGATGATGATCTTGCCGTTTCGCGATTTCGTCGCCCCGGGGATCCCCGGCAACCTCGGCCAGCCGTTCTATGCCATCTCGGCCGTCCACGGACTGATCGGCGCCTCGGGGCTGCTCCTGGGACTATTCGTCGTGCTGCGCGCCAACGGGCTGGCGCCGAAGGCCCTGCGATTCTCGAACTACCGGCTGTTCATGCGGATCTCCTACGGACTGTACATGCTGGCCACGCTGCTGGGCGTGCTGGTCTACCTGACGTGGTTCGTGTGGTCGGCCAACCCTCCAAGCTATGGCGTGAACCTCACGCCCTGGCTCACTTGAGGGTCACAGCGCCGCAGCCCGAGCGCGGTCGAGCGACCTGGACATCGGCCTCCAGCTGTCGGGCGCAGGCCTCGGCCCGGGCGGCTGTTCTCCACCCGATGCCAGCCTCCCGTCCGGAGCCAATCAAGGACTGGGCGCAGCCCGTCGGCTGCGCCCATGTCGATTCCCGGTCGGCTGCGACCTCAGACTAGGGTGCGATGACCGTCCCCTCGCTCAGCACGGCATCCTTGGGGATAGCGACGATACCGTCGCGCACGGTCCAGTTCTGCTCGTCCAGATCGACCCCTGGTGGGAAAGGCTCGATGCGCACGTTCTCGCCAATGCGGGCGTTCTTGTCGATGATCGCCCCCTGGATGCGGCAGCCGTGGCCGATGCCCATAGCCGGGGTGCCGGTCGGCACCTGCGGCGCCTCGCCCTCGTAGAAGTCGGCCCCCATCACAATCGTGTCGCGGATGACCACGTCGTCGCCGATCAGGCTGCGCAGCCCGATGACCGAGTTGCGGATCTCGGCTCCCTGCACGACGCAGCCGTCGGCCAGCAGCACCCGGTCCAGCTTGACGTCGAAGATGCGCGAGCCGGGCAGGAAGCGCGCTCGCGTGAAGACGGGACCCGACGGGTCGTTGAAGGCAAAGAGCGGTTCCGGCTGGGCCAGCGCCAGGTTGGCGTCGTAGAAGGCGCGGATTGTTCCGATGTCCGCCCAGTAGCCGTGGAAGGGGAAGCCGAAGACGCGGTGCGACTGGATGGCCGCCGGGATGACATCGCCTCCGAAGTCGGTGAACGGCCCGCCCAGGATGTCGAAGAGCACCTCGGCCCGGAAGACATAGATGCCCATGGAGCCGACGTAGGGGCGCTCCGGGTCGTCGCGGCTGACGTAGCCTTGCAGCGCCGATTGCGTCTGCGGCTTCTCGACGAAGGAGCGGATTCGTCCATCGGCGCCGAGCTTCAGGATTCCAAAGCGTGAGGCCTCCGCCGCCGCCACGGGCTGCACGGCAACGGTCACCTCGGCCGCCTCGCTCCGATGGAAATCCAGCAGCCCGCCGTAGTCCATGCGGTACAGATGATCACCGGCGAGCACCAGGATGTCGCGCGCGGCGGTGACTTTGATCTCGTGCAACTGCTTGCGCACGGCGTCGGCCGTGCCCTGGTACCAATCGTCGCTGCTGAAGGTTTGTTCGGCCGCCAGCACCTGCACCCAGCCGGGATGGAACGAGTCGAAGTGGTAGGTACGGGCGATATGCCGGTGGAGCGACACGGAGTTGAACTGCGTCAGGATCGAGATCTGGTGGACGCCGGAGTTCAGGCAGTTGCTGACGGGGATGTCGATCAGGCGGTATTTGCCGGCGATCGGCACGGCCGGTTTGGCTCGGAACTTGGTCAGCGGCCACAGGCGCGTGCCACGCCCTCCGCCCAGGATCACGGCGAGCACGTCTTCGTAGGCCATGCGTGACCCTCCGCCCGGCGGATGAGGCCCTTCGGCCGGCTACCCCCCATTCTAGCCCAGGTGAGTGCGATGGTCCTCGCCCTCCCGGTCTTCCTCGATCAGCGCCGGATTGTGCCCTCTACCTCGAGGTGCAGGCGCGTGGAGGGCGCCCCGGGCCCGTAGTCGGTCAGGTCCTCCAAGGTACAGCGCAGGCGCAGCGGCTGATTCCCGGCGGCGGCCGCCAGGTGCGCCACGATGGCGCCGTCGGCGCGCACGCCAAACTCCTTGAGCAGGCGCCGGATGTCGTCGCGTGAATCCTCACCCACGTCAGCCTCCCGTCGATGCCTTCCTTAGCTGGCGGCTCCCAGCGCCAACCACGCGCCCGCGCCGACGAGTGCGCCCATCATCGAGGCGGCGAAGTTGACGCCATCATTGTGCAGCCATCGCCAGCCGCGCAGCGGTTGCGTGGGCGATCCGCAGCCGTGCGTCGGGTGCCGTTCGGTCTCTTTGGCGCACGCCGGACAGTAGTAGATGGCCTGGAAGGTGGCGCCCAGCAGGCTGTCGAAGAACGACCCGGCCAGGCCGGCGACGGCCACCACACCGGCCAACGCTGGCTGGCCCAGGGCAAGCCCGGCAGGCAGGCCGATCCACAGCGCCCCGCCGAGCGCCGCCAGCACACCGGGCAGGCTGATCGCTCCCGATGTCCCGGTCGGCACGCGTTCACCGCTGGTGATCCGCCGCGGCTCCTGTCGGGCGAGGATACCCAACTCCGTCGCCCAGGTGTCCGCGTTGACCGCCGCCAGGGCGCCGGCCAGCCCTGCCATCCACGGCAGTCCTCCGGTCAAGCCGAATCCAACCGAGAACACCGCCGCCAGCGCACCATTGGCCAGCACCTGGCCAAGGTCGCGCCGGCCGCCCTTGGAGAAGGCCGCCGCCACACTGCGCTTGCGCGCTCCACCCACCCGCGACAGCCCGCTGGAGGAGAAGAAGAACAGCAGCAGCAGGACGGCTGGCAGCACGCCGCCGACTCCAAAGGTTAGTGTGCCGACGGCCACGGCAGCCCAGGCGCCGCTGCGCGAGAGTGAACCGGCGGCGTACGCCCCGGCAGCCACGGCAACGGCCAACAGCGCACCGCCCGCCAACTGAAGTGGGTTCAGCTTGTGCCTCCGCTGCCGCCAGCTGGATTGCGGATGGGCTGTGGATAACCATCCATCAGCCTGGGGATAACCCGCTGGAGCGTGTGCATGAAGTCTACCCGGAGGCAGCCAGGATTTGCAGGCTGGCGCCCCACAGCAGCCCGGCCACCAGCACAGCGATCCCCCACAGCCCGTAGGCCAGGGGGCGCTGGTCATCCCGGCGATACAGCCACAGCCCGATGACAAGGTCGGTCAGCCAGCAGAAGCCGGCGATCATCGGCAGCAGCAGCAGCCGCGTCGGCGGCACCAGGCTCTCGGGGCGGCCATAGGGGTCGAAACCGAAGGCTACCTGCGTCGGAAGCGTCGAGGCCTGGAAGGCCAGAAAGGCCAGCAGCAGCAGCGAGGCGGTGAGGCCAGCCAGCACCAGCGCCTGCGCCCAGCGGTCGGCCCAGACGCGGTTGAAGAGGAAGTCGGGGCGAAGATGCTGTCCAGCGATGCGTTCCAGCGATCCCATGCGGACGGCATCCACGTAGGCCTGGCGGAAACCATCGCGGTCGGAGGGCGAGATGGCCAGCCAGCGATCCGGCAGGCGGACGAGCAGCATGCCTTCGGGGCCGGCGGTGGCGAAGAACTCGACCTCGCCCAGGCCCCCGATGGCGCGGCGGCCAATTAGGCAGCCTGGCCACCACAGCCCGCGTCCGGGGCGCAGCGGGCCTTCGTCCGGGGTGGGTGGCCGCACTTCGAGTACATCGGCAAGCGGGACCCGCTCGATCGACAGCCCCCAGCGCAGCAGGAGGCCGTCCCGATCCAGCTGGTAGCGCGCCGTCAGCACACCGTGCAGGCGGTAGGCGACGACCAGCGCCAGCGGCAGCCCGAGCAGGGGCAGCGCGATCCAGACGGCGATCCAGGCCGAGAATCCGACGCGTCCGAGCTGGATCACCCCCAGCGCGGCAGCTCCCAGCGCCAGCGCCAGGAAGAGCAGGCCGAGCAGCAGGCCGAGCGCACGGACCGGTCGAAAGGTCATCGGCAAGACGCGGGGGCGCCAGCCTGCGCCCCCGCTGTTCGCTCTCCACTCCCGGCGCTACTTGACGTGCGCCGGGACCTCGACGTAGACCGGCTCAATCCAGTGACGGTACTTGGCCACCCGCCCGCGCAGGATGTCATCGTACATCTTGCGCAACCGGGAGGTGGTCGGCCCCATCACCCCGGCCCCGACCGGCCGCCGGTCGACCCTGGTCACGGCCGTCACCTGCGCCGCCGTGCCGGCCAGGAAGAACTCGTCGCACACGAAGACCTCGGTGCGATCGATCGGCCGCTCGACGACCTCCAGCCCCAGCTCCTCGCGCGCCAGAACCTTCAGCGAGCGCCGGGTGATGCCCTCCAGGATGTTCTCGGTGACCGGCGGCGTGATCAGCTGGCCGTCGCGCAGCATGAAGATGTTCATGGCGCTGGCCTCCGACACATGCCCCTCCTGGGTCAGCACCA
>DYJB01000036.1 GCA_020723365.1 Candidatus Aquidulcis sp.
CCTCGCGCGGCGCCGTCCTCGAGCCCATCGACCTGCTCGATATCAAGTCGACGCTCATCTCGGCCCGCACGCTGGTGCGCTTCTTCGAACGCACGAGCGGCGTCCCGGCGCTGGCCGCCATCGCTGCCGGGCTTCAGCCTCCACCCGGCGTCGTCGATGCCATCTCGCAGACGATGGATGAGCGCGGCGAGGTGCTCGACAGCGCCTCGCCGGCCCTGCAGGCGGTCCGCAGCGAGCTGCGCCGCGCCCACGAACGCCTCAACACCAAGCTTCAACGGCTGGTCAGCGACCCCAAGACGGTGCCGATGCTGCAGGAGCCCATTATCACGCAGCGCGATGGGCGCTTCGTCATCCCGCTGCGGGCCGAATTCAAGGGCCGCATCCGGGCCATCGTCCACGATCAGTCGGCCTCCGGCGCCACGCTGTTCATCGAGCCGCTGACGGTCGTCGACCTGAACAACGAAGTGCGCGAGCTCGAACTGGCGGAGCGCGACGAAGTGCGCCGCATCTTGGCTGCGCTCTCGGCCCTGGTGGGCGACCACCTGGAGGCGATTGCGGCCACGGTCGACGCCCTGGCGCGCCTGGATCTGGCCTTCGCCAAGGCGGCCTATGCCGAAGCGCTGAAGGCGGTCGAGCCCATCCTGAGCTCGCGCCGTCCGGCGCCACCCGGTCATCCGGGCTCGGTGCTGCGACTGAGGCATGCCCGCCACCCGCTGCTCGAGCCGGGCAGCGTCGTGCCGATCGACCTGGTGCTGGATCCCGAGACCTTCGTGCTGGTCATCACCGGCCCCAACACCGGCGGCAAGACGGTCAGCCTGAAGACCGCCGGCCTGCTGGCGCTGATGGCTCAGTGCGGGCTGCACCTGCCGGTGGAATCGGGCTCGGAGCTGAGCGTCTTCGACTCCGTGCACGCCGACATTGGCGACGAACAATCGATCGAGCAGTCGCTTTCGACCTTCTCGTCGCACATCACCAACATCATCCGCATCCTCGGCGACGCCGATGAGGGCTCGCTGGTCGTGCTGGATGAACTGGGAGCGGGAACCGACCCGCAGGAAGGCTCGGCGCTGGCCAGGGCGATCCTGGGGGAGCTGATCGAGCGGCGCATCACCACGCTGGTGGCGACGCACTACTCCGAGCTCAAGGCCTTCGCGCAGACGACCCCCGGTGTGCGCAACGCCAGCATGGAGTTCAGCCTCGAGACGCTGCGCCCCACCTACCACCTGACGATTGGCCTGCCCGGACGGTCGAACGCCCTGGCCATCGCCGAGCGACTTGGCCTGAGCCGTGCACTGATCGAACGGGCTCAGGCGTTCGTCTCGCCGGAAGACCTGCAGTCGGAGCGCCTGCTGGACGAGATCCACCGCCAGCGCGACCTTGCCCGCCGGGCGCGGCAGGAAGCCGAGTCGCTGCAGTCTGACCTGCGACAGCAGGAAGCCGGGCTGACGGCTCGCCTAGAGGCGGTGGAGGAGGAGCGGCGGCAGATCCTGGAGGCCGCCCGCCAGCAGGCCCAGGACGAGCTGGAGAGGCTGCGCGGGGAGATCGATCAGTTGCGGCGCCGGCTGGCGTCGGCGGCGCAGCCGCTGCAGGTGGTGGCGGAGATTGGCGACGACCTCGACGAGCTGGAAGACCAGGTCGCCGAGCCCGTGGCCCGCGCCGCGCCCCCGCCCGTGCGGGCTCCGCTGCAGTTCCATCTGGGGCAGCGCGTGCTGCTCCCGGCGCTGCAGACAACCGGCGTGGTCACCGAACTGGGAGGCGAACAGGTCGAAGTGCAGATCGGGCGCCTGCGGGTGCGGGCACGAGCGAGCGAGCTGGCGCTCCCTGGCGAGGCCGAAGTGGAGCTGCCCGTTGGGGCGAAGCGATACCCGGGGAGCGAGGCCAGGCAGACCGTTACGCCCGAGCCTCCACCCTTCGAGCTCGATTTGCGCGGCATGACCGTCGATGAGGCGCTGGAGGAGCTCGAGCGTCGCCTCGACGCCGCCAGCTACGCCGGGCTGCCCTTCGTGCGCATCATCCACGGCAAGGGAACGGGTCGGCTGCGGCAGGCGATCCGCGAATCGCTGCGCAGCAACGCCTACGCCGCCACCTTCCAGTCGGGCAGCGAGGCCGAGGGCGGCGACGGCGTGACCGTGGTGCACCTGCGCCAGGGCTGACAGGCTCGCTGGCCGTTTCGATCCTCAAGCTCAACGCCGCTCCATCCCGGCCCGGAGGCAGCGGCGGTTCGGCCCGTGCGAGGGAACACGACTGAAGCGCATGCCAGCCACGACCATCAAGCGCTGCTTCGGCACCGGCGACCCCGTGATGGAGTCCTACCACGACCTCGAGTGGGGCGTCCCGGTCCACGACAGCCGCGCCCTGTTCGAGAAGCTGCTGCTCGACTCGTTTCAGGCCGGGCTCTCCTGGCGCACGATCCTGCACAAGCGGGAGAATTTCCGGCGCGCCTTCCACGGCTTCGACCCCGAGCGCCTGGCGCGCTACACGGCCCGCGACCGCGCCCGGCTGATGGCGGACGCCGGCATCGTGCGCAACCGGCTCAAGATCGAGGCGGCGATCGGGAACGCCCAGGCCTTCCAGAGGCTCGAGGACGAACTGGGTTCGTTCGCCGACTACCTGTGGAGGTTCACGGACGGGCACAAGCTGCGCCGGCGCGCCCGGCGCACCTGGGCGCAGGTGCCGACGCGCTCGCCGGAATCGGACGCCATGGCCAAGGACCTGCAGGCGCGCGGCTTCCGCTTCGTCGGCACAACCATCTGCTACGCCTTCATGCAGGCCGTCGGCATGGTCGACGATCACCTGGTGGGCTGCTTCCGCTACCAGCCGCAGCGGAAGGCCGGCTGAGTTGCTGGCCGAGACCTTCTACCTTCGCTATGGTGCGCTGCTCGATCGACAGCCGGTCGAGCGGCACGCCGGCCTGCTGGCCCTGCACGCCGAGACGCTGGCCGAGTACACCGCCTGGGTGCGGGCCATCACGCCCGCTGCGGCCGCCTCCCCGAGCAGCGATGGACGGCCTATATCCCTGGTCGTCGGGCACATCGCCGCCTGGGACCGCTTCCTGATCCAGGCCTGCGGGGAGATACTCAGCGGCGTGGCGTGGCCGTCCTTCATGAACCTGCAAGGCTATCTGGATGAGGACGCGCGGCGGCGGGACTTCGAGTCGATCGACGCCTTCAACGCGCACTGCGCCGGCCTGCAGCGCGGCCTTGCCTGGGACAGCCTGCAAACCGCTGCCCTCGACCTCGCCTGCGCCTCCGCCGCTCTCTTCGCTGCTCCCTGCCTGCTGACCGCTGAGCGGTTGGAGCGCACCCGGCTGACAACGTGGGGACTGCACGGCGATCGGCGCGTGAGCGCCCCGGTTGGGTGGGAGATCTGGATGATCCTTATGGAGCACGAGTCGGTCGAGCATGCCGCCGATCTGGCGCGGGCGGCTGCCGGCTGACCTGCGCCTAGCCTTCCGTCGGGAGTCGCCCATGTTGTGGAGCCTTTTCTGGATCTTCACCCGCGTGGCACTGTTCTCGTGGGGCGGGGGGCCGGCCAGCCTGGCCCTGATGCAGCGGGAGACCACCGCCGCCGGATGGGTTTCGCCGGCCGAATTCGCCGATGCCGTCGCCATTGGCAACGCCCTGCCCGGTCCGATCGCTCCGCAGGTTTCCGCGTATATCGGATACAAGCTGGCCGGCGGCTGGGGCGCTGTCGCTGCCGTCAGCGGAACGGTGCTGCCGACGACGCTGCTCATGCTCGGCATGGTCGTCTACTTCTTTGGCATCAAGGACAGCCCGTCGATCCAGGCCATGCTGCGCGCCATCCGCCCGGTCGTCATCGGCCTGCTGCTGTGGACGGCCTACGACATGGCCCGCGTCGTCTTCGCCGCCGAGAAGCTGGGGTGGAAGCAGGCTCTCGCCGCCGGATGGGACAAGCTGCTCTTCGCCGGCGGGGCGCTGGCCCTGCTCACCTTCACCCGCATCAACCCGGCGCTCGTGATCCTGGCCGCCGGCGCGCTCGGCTTCATCCTATATCGCTGAACCTCCCGCCTGGGACGAATGCCCCCGGCGGGAGGTGCTCAGGTCAAACCTCGAGCCTTGCCCCCTCGCCCCTGCGGCGCGGCAGCCGCAGGGGTCTCCGGGGACGGCCGTTCGCTTCGCAGCGCGCGGCCTCCGGTGATCTTGTTCCCGGCAACTCAGTGCTGCCGATCCCAGCGGTTCTCGATGCGGTCGCGGGCGCTCTCGCGGCGGTCCCAGCGGTTCTCGGCCCGATCGCGCACGTCCTCGCGCCGGTCGAACAGGTCTTCCAGGTCGACCTCTTCGTCGTGGCGGTCCTCGTAGCGGTCGAGGCGGTTCTCCCAGCGATCGCGGTGGTTCTCGGTCCGATCCCAACGGTTCTCAAGCCGGTCGGCGATGTCTTCCAGTTCATCCCAGGCGCCGGGGTGGGCTGCCAGGTAGTCGTGGATCCGCGTTCGCCAGTCCGCCGGCAGGTTGTAGAGGTCGGCCAGCTCGTCCTGATGCTCGATCAGGCAGGCCTCGAAGGCGGCGGCGTCACCGGCGGCCTGCGCCAGGCAGGTGCTGAGGGGACCTTCGCCCTGGGCCAGGGCAGGGGTGGGAACCAGCATCACGATCGGAAACAGGACTGCCAGAACGGATCGGGTGATGTCAATCGTCTTCATGCGGCACGCTCCTTTCCACCACCAGGATGCGGCCGGGGCGTCAGGCGGCTGCTGGCTGAATGTAAACAGGCTGCAAAACGTGTGGGGATGGCCTCAGAGCGGCTCGGTGCGGGCGCCAAGGCTTTCGATCAGGAAGGCATACACCTGGGCGTCCTCGCGCAGGCTGTCGAATCGGCCCGAGGCGCCGGAATGGCCGGAGGCCAGGTTGGTCACCAGCAGGATGCGGCTGCTGCCCGTGTTCGCCGCCCGCAGGCGCACCGCCCACTTGGCGACGTCCCAGTAGGGCACCTGCAGATCGTTGAGCGCCGCACGGGCGAGCACGTGCGGGTAGGCCTGCGGCCGGATGTTGTCGTACGGCGAATACGACAGCATGTAGTCAAAGGCCTGCGGGTCGTCCGGGTGGCCCCACTCCTCGTACTCGTTGGCCACCAGCGGCAGGTCGGGCATCAGCGCCGTCGTGATGACGTTGGTGAAGGGCATGTGGGCAGCGACGGCGCCGAAGAGATCCGGGCGCATGTTCACGGCGGCCGAGATCAGCACGCCGCCGGTGCTCCCGCCCTGAATGGCCAGGCGCGGCGGCGAGGTATAGCCGAGCCGGATCAACTCCTCGGCGCAGGCGATGAAGTCGGTGAACGAGTTGCGCTTATTCAGCAGACGGCCCTGGTCGTACCAGCGGCGGCCGAGGGCGTGGCGGCCGCGCACGTTGGCGATGGCGAATACGAAACCGCGATCGAGCAGCGACAGCAGGCGCTCGTTGAAGCCCGCCTCGACGCAGCGCCCGTAGGCGCCGTAGCCCTCGAGCAGCAGGGGATGGCTGCCATCGAGCGCCAGCTCGCGCCGGTGGACCAGGGCCATCGGCACGCGGGCGCCATCGGACGCCGGCGCCTCGAGCCGGCGGACGACGTAGCGTCCCGGATCGAAGCCGCCCGGGACGGCCTGTCGCTTGCGGACGTGCCACTCGCCGCTGGCCACATCCACGTCGACGGTCGATTCGGGGGTGGCGAAGGAGCTGTAGTGGAAGCGCAGGAAGGGCGAGTCGAACTCGGGATTGACGTTCTCGCGGAAGGTGTCCGTGCGGAAGGTGTAGACCGGGTCGGGGAAGGACACGTAGCGCACGTTGGACACACCGTCGGGATCCGAGAGGCGGATGTGGCGAAGGCCCTCGCCGCGCTCGTACACCACCAGGTGATCACGGAAGGCGCTGATGTCGTCGATCAGGCGATCCTCGCGGTTGGGGATCAGCTCGCGCCACCGGGCGCGCCCCGGCGACGCCGTCGGCGCCTCCACCAGCCGGAAGTTGGGCGCCTGATCGTTGGTGTAGATCAGGAAGCGATCGGCATGCTGGTCGGCGTAGTACTCGACCCCCCGCCGGCGCGGCTCGAGCACCTGGAAGGCGCCCAGGGGATCGTCCGCCCTCAGGTAGCGCATCTCGCTGTAGCTATCGCCGGCCAGCGTCAGCAGCAGATACTCGCCGCTGCGGGCGCGGGTGACAAAGGCGTAGACGTCGTCATCCGGTTCGTGGTGCACGTCGACCGCCTGGCGCGGATGGTCGCCGACGACGTGACGGCATACCTTGTGCGGCCGGTGCGAGTCGTTGAAGCGGGTGTAGAAGAGAGTGCGGCTGTCGCTGGCCCAGGCGGCTGTGCGGGCAATGCCCTCGATGCGGTCGGTGACCACCTGGCCCGTGACCAGGTCCTTCACGTACAGGTCCCACACCCAGGCGCCGGTGGTGTCCACACCGTAGGCCAGGTAGCGGTGGTCGGGGGAGGGAGAGAAGACGCCGACGAAGGTGTAGGCGCGTCCCTGCGCCAGTTCGTTCTCGTCGAGCAGGATCTGCTCCGGCGCATCGGGAGAGCCGCGTTTGCGGCAGAAGAGGCGGTACTGCTGCCCGGCGCGGTAGCGGATGTAGTACAGATAGTCGCCGCGCTTCTGAAGCGCGCTGCAATCCTCGTCGGCGATGCGGGAGCGCATCTCGCGCACCAGCTGCTCCTGCAGGCCCTCCGTCGGGCGCAGGACGGCGCGGGCGTACTCGTTCTCGGCCTTCAGGTAGGCAAGCACCTCGGGATCTTCGACGTCCTGCAGCCAGGCGTACGGATCGGTGAGCGTCCGTCCCAGGTGCAGGCGGGTGTGTGGCACGACCCTGGCGGTGGGCGGGTGGGAAGCCGCGGCGTCCGAGCCGCGCACGTCAGATGGGCCGGGCATGCACTGCACCGAGCAGGAGACCGCAGGCCAGGGCGCTGGCGCAGCGAGGGTGGAGCCGCCTCGTGCCGGCGGTTTCGGTCGGACTCGGCACGGGGTGGGAGGGGCGAGGGGACCGGCTCATGCGCATCCGAGGCTGCAATCCTACCAAACCTTTCGAAAGGGTGGGTATTCGCTTGCAGCGCCACTTCCAAACCCGTCGCCGTCCGCGAATCGCCGTGGCTGCGGCACGCGTGGCCGCCTGCTCCCGCGTCCAGGATGCCGCCGGGATCCATCCGTCCTGCGCCGCGGCCACGGCCGATGGCCAGACGACAGGGCCGGCCAGCGTTGTGGACGGTGGGCTTTCCTCCGGGGCATCGCTTGGGCGCCGTAGAAACGCCGTCCGCGGGAAAGAAACCGCCCCCGCAGCGCGCGGGGGCGGAGGGTCGCATGCGACCATCGGTCAGCCGCCTGGAGCGGCCAGTCTAAGGCCGGATGAAGCGCCGGCGCTAGGCCTCCGGGATGCGAAGGACCATCCCAGGGCGGAGCTGATTCGGGTCCGGGCCGATGGCGGTCTTGTTGATCTCGTAGATCGCCGTCCACTTGCCCGGATCGGTCGAGCCGTAGTACTTCTGCGTGATCGTGCTGGGCGTATCGCCGGCAGCGACCACGTGCCAGGCCTTGATCCGAGGCGCCGTAACGACCGGAGCGGGCATGGCCGGCTTCGGGGCGGCCGGCTTGGCGACCGGCGCCGCTGCCTTCGGGGCCACCTTCTTGACGACCTTCTTGGCCGGGGCCTTCTTGACGGTCTTCTTGACGACCTTCTTGGCCGGGGCCTTCTTGACGACCTTCTTGACGGTCTTCTTGACGGTCTTCTTGACGACCTTCTTGGCCGGGGCCTTCTTGACGACCTTCTTGACGGTCTTCTTGACGACCTTCTTGGCCGGGGCCTTCTTCACAGCCTTCTTGACGGCCTTCTTCGCCTTCTTTGCCTTCTTTGCCACTGCCATCGGGATCCTCCTTTGTCTCCGGTCGTGAATGTGCCATCCGTGGGCGATAATGTCGGATTGTACATCAACTCCCGTTCTGTGCGCGTTTCTAGCACCGAAGCCTGCAAAGCGCAAGTCTGAACCCCCCCTGGGACCCAACGAAGGAATCGCCGGACATCCTCGGGGCAGCCTGCGGGGCACCGAGATGAAGGCGTAGGTAGCTCTAGCTTCTCAGCGGAGGGAAGGCCTCCTCCATGCGACCCGGTGCCCTCGGATGCGACCGATCCGCCGAAGCAGCCGTCGATAACTGGCTGTAAAGTACGTCTTAGACTCCTGATGGACGGTGGAATGGTCTTTGCGGTCTGTGTCACAAACGCGTCGAAGTCCTGCCCCGAGTTGTCAGACAACAATGCCCTCTATGCTGCCGATGGCCGCGGAGCGATCTCAGTGGGGTCACTGGCCCTCTGCGCCACCTCATCCGGGCGCGGATGCCGCCGATCCTGCGACGCCGCTATAATCGGCGCGTGACGACCGACGGACCGCCCCTTCCCGGGCAGTCATTTCCATTCTTGGAGGGGAATCCCAGGGCCGTGTTCCCGGTGCGCGCCTCACGCATACGAAGCGTCGCTGCTCCGGCGCTGGCGCTGTTGCTGCTGGCGAGCGCCTTCTGGCTGTTTGCCTCCGGCCGTCCGGTCTCGCCCGTGCTCCCATCATCGCCGATCGGTGACTCCGGTGACGCCTGGCTGAGCGTCTACCTCACGGACCCCGGCGGACCGCAAGCGGACTCGCTGCGCGGCGGCCCGGATGCCCGGCTGGCCGAGGCCATCGAGGCCGCCCGCTACTCGGTGGACGTTGCCATTTACCATCTCAACCTGTGGAGCGTGCGCGACGCGCTTCTGCGAGCCGCCGAGCGAGGCGTGCGCGTCCGAGTGGTGGTTGAGAGCGACGGGATCTTCGATCCCGAGGTCCAGGACCTGATCCAGGCGGGCATCCCGGTCCTGGGCGACCGGCGCGAGCCGCTCATGCACCACAAGTTCACCCTCATCGACGACGTCGAGGTGTGGACGGGCTCGATGAACTACTCGGTCGGCGCGGCCTACCGCGACAACAACGTCCTGCTGCGCATCCGCGACCAGGCCGTGGCGGAGAACTACCGCCGCGAGTTCGACGAGATGTTCACCGACGATCTCTTCGGCCCCCTGTCGGCCCCCGACACCCCCCATCCGCGCGTGGCGATCGGAGCGACGACGGTCGAGACGTACTTCGCCCCGGACGACGGCGTCGCCCGCCGGCTGATTGAGCTCATTGCCGGGGCGCGCACCGAGGTGGACATACTGGCCTTCACCTTCACCTCCGATCCGCTGGCCGAGGCGCTGCTGGGGGCGGCCGGGCGCGGGGTCCGCGTGCGCGCCGTCTTCGAGCGCGACCAGGCCGAGGCGGCGGGCAGTGACGTGCAGCGCCTGCAGCAGGCCGGGCTGGACGTGCGCCTCGACAACAGCGAGGGCAACCTGCATCATAAGTTGCTGCTGGTCGACGGACGCGTTGTGGCGACCGGTTCCTACAACTTCACCCGCAGCGCCGAGCAAGCCAACGACGAGAACGTGGTCATCTTCGACGACCCGGCAGCGGTGGCACTTCTGCAAGCCGAGTTCCAGCGTCAGTACGAGGCCGGGTCACCGTGAGTGTCCGGGCGCAAGGGAGGGCGGAAGCATCGGAACCCGGCGTGGCGGGGGCAAGCCGGCTCTCGACGCAGGCAGATGTCGCCCCCGCGCAGGCGCCGGTGCGGGAAGCCTGGACGACCGAGGTGGGGGCCCGCACCATTTTCGCCGCCGCGCGACTCGACTTGCGCCCCGGCGGCGCCTGTAGAAGGTTCTTCCCTCCGGAAGCGGTGCCGGGGCGGCAAGGCGGCGAGGGCGCGGTGCTGCCGGCTGTTCCGCCCATGGCTATGCTAAGCTTCACCTGGAACGCACCTCCCGATCGCCCCGCTGTGGGCCGGCCGACGACGTTCGCGACGGTTGGGCTGCACGCCGTCGGATCACACGCCACGCGCCCCCGGCGGACGCAGGACGGCTGGGGCCGCGGCGACGAGGGGGACCGGGCCCAGGCCTGCATCCGACGCGCCGGGCGGCCGGTGGTGCGGCCGCAGCTGTGTTTCCGATCCGAGCACGGTCCCCTCGATGAGGACCAGATTTCCGGGGACCTGCAGCCCGCTGCGCCGGGGGGAAGCTCGATGCTGGCCGGCCCGAGCGGTTGAGCCGCGCATCCGGCGCTTGGAGGAACGAATGGAGAACTACGAGAAGCTGGGCGTCTTCTACCTTGGCCGTGCCATCGACCCAACGACGAAGAAGGCAGGCGCTGCACCCCTCCTGTATGACTCCAAGGATCTGGTCACGCACGCCGTCTGTGTCGGCATGACGGGCAGCGGCAAGACCGGGTTGTGCCTGGACCTGCTCGAGGAGGCCGCCATCGACGGCCTCCCGGCGATCGCCATCGACCCCAAGGGGGACCTGCCCAACCTGCTGCTGACCTTCCCGCAGCTGCGCGGCGAGGATTTCCTTCCATGGATCAATCCCGACGAAGCAGCCAGAAAGGGGCTGAGCCCTGAGGCCTTCGCCCACGAGCAGGCGGAGTTGTGGAAGAAGGGACTGGCGGAGTGGGACCAGAGCGGCGAGCGGATCCAGCGCCTGCGGGAGGCCGCCGATTTCGCCATCTACACCCCCGGCTCGAGCGCCGGGCTGCAGGTGTCGATCCTGCGGTCCTTCGAACCGCCGGCCCCCGCCGTGCGCGACGATGCGGAACTGCTGCAGGAACGCGTCACCGCCACCGTCGCCGGGCTGCTGGGCCTGGTGGGCATCGAGGCTGATCCGCTCAAGAGCCGCGAGCACATTCTGCTCTCGACGCTGCTTGGGCGGGCCTGGCAGCAGGGACAGGGACTCGACCTGCCGGCGCTGATCCAGCAGGTGCAGACTCCACCGGTGGAGAAGGTCGGTGTCCTGGATCTCGAATCCTTCTTCCCGTCCAAGGACCGCTTCTCCCTGGCGATGGCGCTCAACAACTTGCTGGCGGCGCCGGGATTCAGCGCCTGGATGGAAGGCGAGGCGCTCGACATCGGCGCCATGCTGCGCACTCCCGCGGGCAAGCCGCGCCTGAGCATCTTCTCCATCGCCCATCTGAACGACGCCGAGCGCATGTTCTTCGTGACGCTGCTGCTGAGCGAGGTCGTGGCCTGGATGCGGGCGCAGACCGGGACCAGCAGCCTGCGGGCCCTGCTGTACATGGATGAAGTCTTCGGTTTCTTCCCCCCGGTAGCCGAGCCGCCGTCCAAGCGCCCGATGCTGACGCTGCTCAAGCAGGCCCGGGCCTACGGTCTCGGCGTGGTGCTGACGACCCAGAACCCGGTCGACCTGGACTACAAGGGCCTGGCGAACGCCGGCACCTGGTTCCTGGGACGCCTGCAGACCGAGCGCGACAAGGAGCGCGTGCTGGAGGGGCTGGAGGGCGTGGCGGCGACGTCCGGGGGCGCCTTCGACCGGGCGGACATGGAGAAGACGCTCGCCGGACTGCAGTCGCGAGCGTTCGTGCTCCACAACGTGCACGAGGATAAGCCGATCGTCTTCCAGACGCGCTGGGCGATGAGCTACCTGCGCGGCCCGATGACGCGGCAGCAGATCAAGACCCTCATGGACCCGCGCCGGCCGTCTGCCGCAACCCCCCGCGCCTCCGCCCCCGCTGCCGCGGTTGCCATGCCCGCCATGGCGGCGGCAGCGGCCGCGGGTCAGCCGACGACGACGCCTGACGTGCCGACGGTCTTCCTGCCGGCGCGCGGCAGTGCGCCCGCCGGGGCGGCGCTGGCCTACGTCCCGATGATCCTGGGGGCGGCGCGTGTCGGGTATGCCAGCGCCAAGGCGCGCGTCGACCTGAGCCGGCCGGTCGTCATGCTGACGCCGATCACCGACGAAGCGGTGCCCGTGGCGTGGGACCGCGGCCGCACGGTCGAGCTGCTGGTGGATGATCTGGAGAAGGCTGCCGCCTCCGGGGCGACCTTCGCCGCACTGCCGCCGGCGGCAGGCAAGGCCAAGAGCTACGCCGCCTGGAGCAAGGACTTCGCCGCCTGGGTGTATGCCAGCAGCAAGCTGGAGTTGTTCCGCAGTCCAGCCACCAAGCGGGTATCGGAGCCGGGCGAGAGCGAACGCGACTTCCGCGCCCGGCTGGCCCAGGGCGGCCGCGAGTCGCGCGACGCGGAGCTCGATAAGCTGAAGGCGAAGTACGGCCCCAAGCTCCAGGCGCTGGAAGAGCGCAAGCGGCGCGCCGAGCAGGCCAAGGAGAAGCAGGCCGATCAAGCCAAGGACGCCGCATTGCAGACCGCCATTTCCGTCGGCGCCACGCTGCTCGGGGCACTGGGAGGACGCAAGGCGGTCAGCCGCACCAATCTGGGCCGGGCGACGACGGCCGCCCGCGGGGTCAGCCGGACGATGCGCGAGCAGCAGGACATAGGCCGCGCCGCCGACACCGTCGAGGCCCTCGATCAGCAGATGGCGGCGCTGGATGCCGAGTTCCAGGCCAAGGCGGCGGAGCTGCAGGCATCGGCCGACCCGAGCGCCGCGGCGCTCGAACCGCTGACCATCAAGCCCAAGAAGGCCGACATCGGGGTCCAGCTGGTGGCGCTGGCCTGGGTGCCCCACTGGCGCGATGCGCAGGGCACGCTGACCCCCATCTGGTAGCCCGCTTCAGTCCAGGGCGGGGCAACCTGCACACCAAAACGGCGGCGCTCCATCGGAGCGCCGCCGGTCGCTTCGAGTGCGGAAGGCCGACGGGCACAACGTCGGCCGAGTGCCCCGCCTGGCTAGTGGGCTTCGAGGATGACGTCCTTCCAGTGATCGCGCCACACCGGCGACACCGGGTAGCGCTTGACCCACGGCTTGAGAAAGAAGGAATGCCGCCCGTAGAACAAAGGCAGAAGGTAGGTTCGTTCGATCAGGCGGCGGTCGGCTTCCCGGTAGGCCTGCAGCCTTGCCCGCGGGTCCAGGAGATCCTGCGCACGCCGCAGTGCCTCATGCACTTCGGGGAAGTGCCGGGTCTCGACGAACCGGTCAAGGCAGACTCGGAGGAATGAGTCCGGGTCGGGGAAGTCCCCCAGCCAGCCCGTCTCCACGAGATGCGGCGCAGCCTCGCCGCTGCCGACGCGTCGGTACTCATCGAACCCCATGATGCGGGATTGCAGGCTGGCGCCCAGGACATCGCGCCACTGGGAGAGCAGGTAATCCTGGCTGGCGGGAAACACCAGGCGGCGACCGAGGACGACGAACTCGATCTCAGGCAGGCACTTGCCTCCCGGGTAACCGGCTTCCGACATCAGCCGGCGGGCGGCATCCGGGTCGTAGGCCGGGGCGATCGCCGACACGTGCCCCGGGATACCGGGGGGGACCAGGCCCCCCGTGCCGGGGGTTCCATACCCGCGGCGCACGACATCGGCGTAGGCTTCCCGGTCCAGCGCCAGGGCGAAGGCGCGGCGCACACGGATGTCGTCGAAGGGCGGCCGGTGCAGGTTGAAGAGCAAGAATCCGGTGAACGCCGAGGGCAGGGCGAAGTATTCGCGCGGGAAGGCGTGGCGGGCGATATCCATCGCGTCTGGAGGCAGCCACAGGACATCCTGTTCGCCGGCGGCATACCGGCTGGATAGCCGATCCGGATCGGACTCGAGATCGAGATCGAGCTCGACGCGCTGTAGGTTGCCGGCAAACCTGCCGGTGTAGCCGGAGTTCCGCACCAGCACCAGGCGCCGCTGGGGTTCGAACGTTTCGAGGCGGAACGGGCCGTTGGTGACCAGCGTGGCCGGGTCGGTCCAGCGTTCCCCGTAATGCTGGATCACGTGTCGGGGAACGGGCAGCAGGATGCCGGCCAGGTGCAGGAAGTATCCGGCCGGCCGCTCGAGCTCGACGGTCAGTGTGTAGTCGCCCGTGGCCCGGATCCCGACGCTCGCCGGATCACTGCTCAGGCGCTGATGCAGATCCCGGGCGCCGCGTATGTCGAACAGGTAGTTGGGGATGTTGGTGCCGTTGCCGGGATCCAGCGTACGCTTCCAGCCGAACTCATAGTCGTGGGCCGTCACCGGCGTGCCGTCTGACCAGCGGCCGTCCGGCCGCAGGTGGAAGATGTAGCGCCGACCGCCGTCGAGCACCTCCCAGGCACGCGCCCCATCCGGCAGCACTTCCAGATCCGCCGTGCGCTCGACCAGGCCCTGGAACAGGTGCACCGCCACCGCCATGTCGCTGTAGATGTCCAGCCGGCACGGGTCGAGGGTGTTGAGCAGCGCGAGCGTCTGGCGCAGGGCGTGCGGGGCAGCCGGCAGGTCCCCCGGCGGGACCGAAGGGGCCCCTTGCAGGAGCACGAAACCTTCCTGGAACGCGCGGCGGGATCCTTCGAAATCGAGCAGCGAGTGTCGCAGCAGCCCGAGCTTCATCAGAAGCCGGGCGGCACGCTCGCCCTCGCCCTCCTCCTTCAGGATCGCCAGCGCCTCGTCGTACGCCTGCACCGCCTCCGGGTAGGCGAAAGCGGCGGCGGCCTGGTCCCCCGCCTGCAGCAGGTACTCGGCCGCCTTCTGCCACTCGGCGGCTTCGGCGAAATGTCGGCCGAGGCGGGCGGCGCGCGGAGCGCTCTCGCCCTCATAGAGCCTCTCCAGCGCGTGTGCGACACGTGCGTGCAGGCGCTGCCGGCGCAGTCCCAGCAGGTTCTCGGCCATCGTATGGTGAACAAGCGCGTGGACAAAGCGATGCCGTGGGCGGGAAGCCCGCGGGCGGGAAGGACTTCGCACCTCTTCGATCAGCTGCGCCCGTTCGGCGCGCTCGAGGATCTCGATCAGGTCGTCCTCGCCCAGGCCGGAAGCGGCCTGCAGTTCGTCGACGTCGAACTCGCGGCCCAGCACGGCGGCCAGGCGCAGCAGGTCCTGATCGGATTCGGGCAGCCTGGCGACGCGGGACTGGATCGTGACGCGCACGTTCTGGGGGACCTCCAGCTGGTCCCCTCCAGGGAGTTGCCAGCGGCCGTCGTGCAGGATCAGCCGGCCCTCGTCCACCAGCGCCCGGCAAACCTCTTCGATGAAGAAGGGGTTGCCGTCGGTCTCGCGGTAGACGCCCTCCAGGAACTCGGGGGCGATATCTTCCTGGAACATGGTGGAAAGCATGGCGCCTGTCTGGGGGCGGTCGAAGCGCGGCAGCTTGAGCCGCAGGGCGCGGCGTTCGCGGTTCAGCTCCTGGAGCAGGTCGCGCAGGGCGCGGGCTTCGTCGAGCTCGATCTCGCGGTACGTCAGCACGGCCAGCAGTCGCATCCCGGGGACCCTGGCGCGGTGGACGATGTGCCCGAGGATGCGCAGCGTACCGCCATCTGCCCAGTGGGCGTCTTCGAGAATGAGCAGCAGCGGGACGTGCCGGGAAAGCGCCGAGAACAGGTGCGCCGCACTCTCGCACAGCTGATGTTGATCGACAGCCGGCTCGCCGGGCGGACGCGGCGGGATGTCCGGGTGGAGAGCCTGCAGCGACGGCGCCAGGCGGACCAGGTCGGGGAGGATGAACGGCGGGACTCCTTGCGGCGTGCCGGCCAGGCGCGTGAGCGCCTGGTGCAGGACGGGCACCAGCGGGGCGTAGGGAGCGCCGCCCTCGGCGAAGCACTCCCCGGCCAGCACCAGCCCTCCCGTGACGGCCACCTGTGAGCCCAGCTCGCGCGCCATGCGCGTCTTGCCGATCCCGGGTTCGCCGCTGATCAGCAAGACCTGCGTTGTCCCTTCCGTGGCCAGCCTCCACAGCCGGCGCGCTTCAGCCAGCTCCTGGTGGCGGCCCACCAGCCGCCCGCGCACGAGGCGATCGAGCATCGAGCGCGGCCCCGGCGGTTCGACGGGCGCGTCGCCCTGGCGAGCGCGAGCCAGAAGCTGACCGACGTCGGCCGCCGATCCCGGGCGGTCTTCCGGGCGCTTGGCCAGCAGACTGAGGATCAGAGCCTCCAGGTTCGAAGGCAGAGCCGGGTCATAGGTGCTGGGCGGGACGGGCGGGGCATGCAAGTGTTGCGAGATGACCGCCAGCGGATCGTCGGCGACAAAGGGAAGCCGCCCGGCGGTGAACTCGTAGAGCATGACGCCCAGCGAGTACAGATCGGCCCGCCCGTCGAGGGGCTGTCCGAGGGCCTGCTCGGGTGGCAGGTAGAACACCGTCCCGAGCAGAGTTCCTTCGGTCGTCATGCGCGAGGCGATCGAATGGGCCAGGCCGAAATCCATCAGCTTGGCCGTTCCGGCCGGCGTCACGAGCACGTTCTCCGGTTTCAGGTCGCGGTGAATGATGCCGCGCGTGTGCGCGTGGTCGAGGGCGGCGCAGATCTGGATCGTGGTCGAGAGCACCGCGCCGAGGTCGGCGGGCGGGGCTTCGTGCAGCGAGCGCCCCTCAACGAGCTCCATCACGATGTAGGCCGTGCCGGCAGACTGCCCGGCGTCGAAGACCGATACGATATTGGGGTGATTGAGTTGGGCGGCGGCCTTGGCTTCGCGCAGCAGCCGCTCCTGGCCCTGGCCGCTCACCGCCTGATGGGTGAGGACCTTGACCGCCACGGGCCGGTCAAGCAGCAGGTCGTGGGCCCGGTAGACAACGCCCATGCCGCCGCGGCCGAGTTCGGCCTCCAGGCGGTAGCGCTCGTTGAGAAGTTCGGCGGACATCCTCTTCCCGTGGGTGCAAGGCGAGCGGCGCGCGGACGGCAGCGAACGGCCGGAGTGTACAGCATCCGGCGCCGGGCGGGGCAGGTTCTCCGCCGGTCGTGGACGGAGGGCAACCCGGGAGCGGCGCGCATGCCGCGCGCCGCTCCCGGGGGCGAAGCGACATTGTTGACCTACGAAGTTGCCGGCTGACGCGCGGCCTTCACCACCTGGCCCACCATCCATACGATCAGGCCGACCCCGAGAACAAACAGCACCAGGAACAGGAGCAGCGGGCTCCACTGCATGTTGACCGGCTCGGCGCCGATCGGCAGATAGGGCGCCAGCTCGAGGTTCTGCACCGTCTGGCGGCTGATGGCATGCAACCCCAGGGCGCCCAGCTGCGCCAGCCCGGTGAACAGCCCGAGGCGTCGGGTGATCCCGCGCTGCGCCAGCAGCATCAGCAGCCAGGGCAGCCCGGTTCCGGCGGCGGTGAGCAGCGTCAGTACGAGCATCGGGGGTTGAAGCTGGGCGGCGCGGACTTCGGACGGCAGGGCGATGAAGAAGTACCAGGTACCCATCAAGGCCACCCAGGCGTTCCCCAGCGTGCTGATGATCAGAGCGCAGCGGATCGCCCAGCGCTTGTACTCGGCGCTCTCGCCGCCGGCGAAGAAGGCTGTGTCGACCACGATATAGGCCGCCGTCGTGGTCAGCGCCAGGCCGAACATCATCAGCAGGCGCGGGAAGAGCGTGGCATCGCCCAGGTT
The DNA here is from genome assembly GCA_020723365.1 of Candidatus Aquidulcis sp. Taxonomy (GTDB): domain Bacteria; phylum Chloroflexota; class Anaerolineae; order Anaerolineales; family E44-bin32; genus DYJB01. The sequence goes on from DYJB01000036.1 coordinate 17,263, forward strand.
GAGGGCGATACCGAGGGGCGCCCCGGTCTGGCTGGTGGCATTCCAGAGCGGCCCCCAGCCGGCGACATGGGTCATCAGGCTGAAGGTGTTGCTGAAGACCAGGCCGAGCAGCATGAAGATTGCCGCCGAGGCCCACCCGGCGGCGCGCTTCCAGGCGCTCAGCGTGCCGCGCCGCAGGCCGATGACGTACAGGTAGGTGCCGTAGTAGGCGGCCATCAGCAGCGGCACGACGGCGAACCACGGCCAGGCCGCCAGGATGGTGGCCGGGTAGAAGACCTGGTAGTAGGCCACCTGGGTGAAGAGCAGCGGAACGATCCCCAGGTTGATGCCGAAGGCGATGACGAACGGCATGGCGTTGACGACGCGGCCGCTCAGCCGCCCGCCGTGCGTTCCGCCGCGCCAGCGCAGGATCAGCATCGTGACCAGGCCGGCGAACCACAGGTTCATGAGGGTCATGTGCAGGGTGAAGCCGAGCACCTTGAAGAACAGGATGAACCAGTACGGAGCCGGATAGCCGAGCGGGTTGAGGGGGCCGAGGAAAGGCGGGAGCATGAGTGCCTCCTAGTTCGACGCGCCGTCCACCAGGCCCGCCGGGAAGGGCCGGGCGATGGTGACGAGGTAGTCGGTCAGCAGCTCGGCTTCTTCCGAGGTGCCGGCGAAGGGCGGCATGAAGAAGCGGGCGCGGTGCGGCTCTCGGGCGACGGCCAGGATCATCTCGCGCGACCAGCCGCGCATGCTCTCGCTAACCGCGGCGTAGCCCTCGACCGAGTGGCAGTCGTTGCAGTGGTACAGAAACAGCAGCTCGCCGACTTCGAGGCGGCCGGCTTCGTCCAGGGCCAGCAGCGCCGACTCCTCGACGCGCCCCTGGTCATCCAGCACCTGCGGGAAGCGTTCGGCCAGGTAGCGGCGCGTCCAGGTCCCCCCTTCCAGGTAGCCGGTCTGGCGCAGGGAGGGGATCTCGTCGGCGTAGATCTGATTGCTCATCACGACGCCGTAGATGATGTACGGCTTGCGCACCGCCTCGCGCAGGAACTCCCCCGTGCCGATGGCGGCCAGGCCGAAGGCGAAGAGCAGGATGGCGAAGCCGGGTGTGATCCAACCCGGGTTGCGGTAGGGGCCGAGGTACAGCATGGCGAAGACGATGACCGTCACGGCGAAGATCAGCAGCATCAGGATGTTGAGCGCGCTGGCGGCGGCCAGCGCCGCCCGGGCCGATTCGGGGAGCGCCAGCAACCACCAGCCGCCTCCGACGGTGACCAGCGCCGCCCCCAGCAGGCCCGGACGCGTCGAGCGCCGGGCAATCAGGGCGCGCAGCTCGGGCTCATCCTGCGAGCGCAGCGCCGCGTGCAGGTAGACGTATAGCGACGCCAGCAGCAGAGAGCCTCCCGTGCGGGCGATGGTCTGCGGCAGAAACTCAGGGTTGAAGAAGGCCACCCAGAACGAAGGGTTCGCCGTCCAGTTGCCCGTATTGAGCATGAAGGCGGTAATGCTGGTGATCAGCACCAGGCTGATCCAGGCCGAGACGGCGTAGATGTAGCCGAAGATCGTGTGCGTTCTCGGCGGCAGCCGGTCCCAGAAGTAGTAGAACAGGAAGGCTGAGGCGATCTCGATGACGAAGAAGACGTACTCCATCGCCCAGCCGAAGACGAAAACGTGAATCAGGGCTTCCGTCGCCAGGGGCGAGGCCAGGCCGATGGTCCACCAGATGCCGATGCCGGTGATGGCGCCGAACACGACGGTCAGCAGGATGAAGAACCAGGCGTGATCCTTGAGATACGCCAGGTAGGGGCGGTTCTGTGTCCGGTGAGCGTACTGTGCCTCCACCGCCAGGAACATCCCCCCGCCGACGGCGTACATCGCCACGAAGATGTGGATCGTGGCGACGGCGGCGATCAGCATGGGGGAGGTGATGAAGGGGACGTACCACCAGGGATAGTGCATGGCAGCCTCCGGGGAAAGGGCGACGAACGCGGGCATCACGCCGCATGCCGGAGCGAACCGGTCCGCCCGGGCAGGGTAGAATGCCTACACCCCAGTGTGCCCTTGCATCGCAGTCGGCGTGTAGTGTGGAATGTCACCCGCAGAGCCGACGGGCGCGGCGGCAGGAGAGGCGTGCCGATGGATGGCGAAGAGATGCTGGAGGCGGTCCTCGCCAGCCTGCAGCCGGGCCTCCTTCGCCGGACGGTCAGCGGCCGTCGCTGGACGGCCGTCGAAGCCGAAGTCGACGGCGTGCGGCGCTGCGGGCTGGCGGCGACGATGGGCCGGCCCGGGGAGGCGTCTCGTGCCTCGGTTTCGGTCGATCCCGGTCCCACCGCCATTGACCTGGCGCAGACGCTGCGTCACGCCGAAGGGCCGCAGGCGAGTCTGGCCGCG
>DYJB01000037.1:0-12457 GCA_020723365.1 Candidatus Aquidulcis sp.
TCGCGCCTGCCGGACGATTCCCGCTGGAGCCTGCAGCCGCAGGATCGGCTGCTGCACGCCTGCGGCCAGTCGCTGCCCGACTGGGTCGGTCTGCACACCGGCTGCCTCCCGGCGTTCCCGGACGCCGTGGCCTACGCCCACAGCGAGGAGGATGTGCGCTCGCTGCTGACCCTGTGCCGGCAGCGCGGCGCCGCCCTCATCCCATACGGCGGCGGCACCAGTGTCGTGGGCCACATCAATCCGCTCCCCGGCGGTCCGCCGACGGTCACGCTCGATCTTTCCGGTCTGCGGCGCCTGCTGTCGATCGACGAAATGAACCGCGTGGCCGTCTTTGAGGCCGGCGTGTGCGGGCCGGAGCTCGAGCAGGACTTGTCCACCCGCGGCTACACGCTCGGACACTTCCCGCAATCCTTCGAGTACTCCACCCTGGGCGGATGGATCGCCACGCGCTCCTGTGGCCAGCAGTCGTACTACTACGGCCGCATCGAGGCGCTCTTCGCCGGCGGACATCTCGAGACTCCGGTGGGCGCCATCGATTTGCCGGACCTCCCGGCCTCCGCTGCCGGACCGGATCTGCGCCACGCGCTGCTCGGCTCCGAAGGCCGACTGGGCATCCTGACTCGCGCCAGCGTGCGCGTGCGGCCGCGGCCCGAAACAGAAGCCTTCTACGGCCTCTTCTTCCACGATTGGGCTTCGGGTGCGCAGGCCGTGCGCGAGATCGCCCAGTCCGCCCTACCGGTTTCGATGCTGCGACTGAGCGATGCCCAGGAGACCGAGACGACGCTCGTGCTGGCAGGCAAGCCGGACCTGACGCGCTGGGCCGACCGCGGACTGCGGCTGGCGGGCTATCGCCGCGAACGCAGCCTGTTGATCCTCGGCATCACCGGCGAGCGCCGGCGTGCCCGGGAGACGCTCGGGCAGGCGCGATCCATCTGCCGCCGGCATGGTGCCCTGCCCCCCATCGCCATGATCGGCCGCCTCTGGCAGAAGAGCCGCTTCCGCTCGCCCTACCTGCGCAACACCCTCTGGACCTCCGGCTACGCCCTCGACACCGTCGAGACCGCCCTGCCGTGGACGAAGGCCTTGCCGGCCGCACGCGCCATCCAGCAATGCCTGCACCGCACCTTCGAAGCCCATAACGAGCGCCCGCTGGTCTTCACCCACCTCTCGCACATCTACACCGATGGCGCCAGTGTCTATACCACCTTCCTCTTCCGGCGCGCCCCGGACCCGGAAGCGACGCTGGCCGCCTGGCGCGCCGCCAAGCAGGCCGTCAGCCGCACCATCGTCGAATCCGGCGGGACCATCAGCCACCAGCACGGTGTCGGCCTCGACCACGCGCCGTATCTTCAGGCCGAGAAGAGCGCCGCCGGACTATCGCTGCTGGGCGCCGCCTGCCGGGCGTTGGATCCGGACGGCATGCTCAACCCGGGGAAGCTCCTGCCCTCCTGATTTCGCCTGCCTCTGGCCGCCGCTCCGAAGCGCCGGCTGGCGCGGGCCGCCGGGCGGCTGCGATAGAATCGCACTCGGGCATCTTCCGCCGAGAGGCCGATCCGGCGACGACGCCTGACTGCCCAACCGCATCCGGAGGGACTGATTGCGCGCCCGTCACCTCGTCCTGCCGATCGCCTTCGGGCTCTATCCCTCCCTGGCCCTCTACGCGGCCAACCTCGGCCAGGTGATGCCCTCGGACGTGCTGCGCTCGACGCTCAGCGGGGCAGCCCTCGGCCTGGCGCTGGTGCTGGTGCTCTTCTGGCTGCGTCGGGAAGGCGATCGCGCCGCGCTGCTGACCTGCGCCGGCCTGACGCTGTTCTACTCCTACGGGCACGTCCATTCGCTACTACAACCGGCGGTGGTCGCCGGCTTGCGCCTTGGCCGGCACAGTCTGCTGATCGGCCTGTGGCTGGCGCTGGCGATCGTGGCTGGAACACTGATCCTGCGCACCCGCCGCTCCTTGTCCGCCGCCGTTTCTTCCCTGCTGGCGGCCGCGTTGATCCTGCTGGCGCTGCCCTCGGCACGCATCGGCCTCGCGGCTCTGACCGGCGTCGCGCGCCTCACCAATCAGTCTCAGATCCCCGCCGCTCCTTCACTGCTCGCCCCGGCTTCCCTGCCGGATGTGTACTACATCATCCTCGACGGCTACGGCCGGGCGGACATCCTCTGCAGCCTGTACACGTATGACAACTCTCCCTTCCTCCAGACCCTCGCCTCACAGGGCTTCACCGTCGCCGACCGGGCGCGCAGCAACTATGCGCAGACGCTGCTCTCCCTCGGCTCGTCGCTCGGCATGACGCATCTGTCAGGCCTCGCAGCCAGCCTGGGGCCGGCCTCCCGCAACGTCGACGCCTTGCAGGACTACATCCGCCACGGGCCCGTGCGCCAGGCGCTGGAGGGACTCGGCTACCGGGTCGTGGCCTTCGAGACCGGCTATCCGTACACCAACATCTACGACGCGGATGTCTTCTACCGCACCTCCGCCGTCGCCGGCGCCTTGCCCGGTCTCAATCCCTTCGAGGGCATGCTCTTCCGCACCACGTTTGGTGCGGTGCTGATGGACGCCCAGTTCCTGCGCGGCACCGCCCTGGGCAACCTGATCTTCCAGTCGGAATTCGATCGCCATCGCCAGCGGATGGAGGGCATCCTCGACCGTCTGAGTGACCTTCCGGGCCTGCCGGGGCCGAAGTTCGTCTTCGCTCACATCATTGCGCCGCACCCTCCCTTCGTCTTCGGCCCGCAGGGCGAGCCCGTTCAGCCTTCACAGACCTTCACCACGCTCGACGCGCAGAACTACCCCGGCACGCCGGAAGCGTATCGTCAGGGCTATACGGATCAACTCACCTACCTCAACTCGCGACTCGAGCAGGTCCTCGCCCGCATCCTCGAGCGCTCCGATCCGGCGCCGGTTGTGATCCTGCAGGGTGACCATGGACCCGGCTCGACCTTTGCCGGGGGCGAGGCGGCGCAGCGGAGCATGGCGGAGCGCATGAGTATCCTGTCCGCCGTCCACCTTGGCGGCCGCGGGGATGGCGCCGCTTTCTACCCGTCGGTCACGCCGGTGAATACCTTTCGCCTGGTCTTCAACCAGGTCTTCGCCGCCAACCTGCCTCTGCTGCCGGATGTCAGCTACTACTCGGAGATGGAGGCGCCCTACGCGTTTCAGGGCGTCGACGCCGAACTGAGCCTGCCCCCCACGGCCGACCCGGCCTGCGACCTCGCTGCGCCATAGGGCTCCGCCGCTCCGGCCGCCTCCCCGCCTGATTTCCCGCCCGCCGCCTGAGGGTCTATACTCGCCGCCGGCGTGCGGTGGACGATGGTTCCGTCGCACGCGTCGCTCACGCCCCGGACCTGTATCCCGACCGCGAGGTCCTACCCGTCATGACTCCTTCCCTGCAAGGCAAGGTCATCCTTATCACCGGCGGCGCCTCCGGCATCGGACGCGCCGCGGCGCTGTGTATGGCGGCTGCGGGCGCCCGCGTGGTTGTCGGCGATATCGATCTCCCCGGCGGCGAGGCGACGGCGGATGCCGTCTATCGCCAGGGGGGCGAGGCGGTCTTCGCGGCCTGCGATGTTTGCCGCACCGATGACGTGGAGCGCCTGGTGCAGGCCGCCGTGCAGACCTACGGGCGCCTCGATGCGGCCTTCAACAACGCCGGCCTGGAAGGCGATCACGCCTCCACCGTCGACTGCACCGAGGCCAACTGGGACCGCACGCTGGACGTCAACCTGAAGGGCGTCTGGCTATGCCTGCGCGCCGAGCTGCGCCAGATGCTGCGCCAGGGAGGCGGAGGCTCGATCGTCAACACCGCCTCCGTCGCCGGCATGGTGGCCGAGCGTGGCCACGCCGCCTATGCCGCCGCCAAGGGCGGCGTGATTCAGCTGACGCGCACGGCGGCCGCCGAGTACGCCGGCGCCGGGATTCGCATCAACGCCGTCTGCCCGGGCGCCATACGCACCCCGATGGTCGATCGGGAGCTCAAAGCCATGCGCCTCAGCGCCATGACACCCGGTTCCGTCCGCACGCCCGTTGCCCGCCTGTTTGCCGACACTCTGATCCGCCTGCCGGGACTGCGAGGTCTGATGCTTCGCATGCTGCAGCCCCTCGGCCGTGCAGGGCGGCCGGAGGAGATCGCCGAGGCGGCCGCCTGGCTGTGCTCGGACGCCTCCTCTTTCGTCACCGGCCACGCCCTCGTCGCCGACGGCGGTATGACCATTGTCTAGCCCCAAGGTGTCACACGCATGAGCGACACCGAGTTGACCCTCAAGAGCAAGGATGGCCTGACCCTGATCGGCCGGCAGTGGACGCCGGCGGCAGCCCCGCGTGGCGTGGTCGGCCTGCTCCATGGGCTCGGAGAACACATCGGACGCTACCTGCACGTGGGCGCGGCGCTCAATCAGGCGGGCTACGCCATGCTCGGCTACGACCTGCGCGGTCACGGCCGCTCCGAGGGGCGGCGCGGATTCACGCCAAGCTACGACGTCTTCCTGGACGACATAGACCTGCTCGTCGCTGAGGCCCATGCCCGCTTCCCGGGCAAGCCGCTCTTCCTGTACGGTCACAGCCTGGGCGGGAACCTTGTCCTCTTCTACGGCCTGCGGCGCAAGCCCCAGCTCGCCGGTGTCGTTGCCAGCGCCCCCCAGCTGCGTCTGGCCTTCAAACCTCCGGCGTGGAAGACGACCATGGGGCGGCTGATGTTCAATGTCTGGCCGGGTTTCAGCATGCCGTCGGGGCTGGAGCAGGCGGCGCTGTCGCGCGACCCCGAAGTCGTGCGCGCCTACGCCTCCGATCCTCTCGTCCATGACCGCGTCTCGGCGCGCCTGGGCATCGGGCTGATCGACGTCGGCAACTGGCTGCTCGAGCACGCCTCCGAGTTCTCCCTACCCCTCCTGGTCTACAGCGGGGGGGCGGACCGGCTGACGTCGTCTGTGGCCTGTGGCGAGTTCGCCGGCAAGGTCCCCGGCGACTGCACACTCAAGATCTGGGACGGGCTTTACCATGAGACCCACAACGAGCCCGAGAAGTCCGATGTCATCGGCCTGATGGTGCGCTGGATCCAGGATCACAACCGCTAGGGCGGAGGGCGCACACGACCATGTGGGAGCTGGGCTGGCGTGAGCGAGCCTGGTCCCGGCTCGAGGAGCCCTGGGACCTGATCGTCATCGGCGGCGGCGTCACCGGCGCCGGCATTCTGCGTGAGGCGACCCGCGCCGGCCTGCGCGCGGTGTTGTTCGAGGCCGGCGACTTCGGCAGCGGCACCTCCAGCCGCTCGTCCAAGCTCGTCCATGGCGGGCTGCGCTACCTCAAGAACGCCCAGGTCAACCTGACGATCGAATCGGTCCATGAGCGCGAGCGTCTGCTGCGCGAGGGCCGCGGCCTGGTCTCGCCGCTCGGATTCCTGATGCCCAGCTTCCGGGGTGACCGCACGCCCGGCTGGGTCTTCGGCCTCGGGCTGGTGATCTACGACCTGCTGGCGCTCAAGTGGGGCCACCGCCATTACGATGCCCGCGGCCTGCTCGACCTTTGCCCGGTGCTGGCCTCGGAGGGCCTGGCCGGCGGCTACCGCTACATCGATGCCACCACCGATGACGCCCGGTTGGTGTTGCGCGTCCTGCGCGAGGCTGTGCGCGCCGGCGGTCTGGCCCTCAACTACGCTCCCGTCGAGGGTCTGCTGACCCGGCGCACGGGTCCGGTGTGCGGCGTGACCGTGCGCGATGCAGCCGGCCCCGGCGGTCGAACGTACGAGGTGCTGGCCCCGGTCGTCATCAGCGCCACGGGCGCGTGGGCGGATGACCTGCGTGCGCAGGTCGGCAGCCCGCGGCGCCTGCGCCGGCTGCGCGGCAGCCACCTGATCTTCCCCTTCGCCAGGCTGCCGCTGACCCGCGCCGTCAGCGTGCTGCACCCCGCCACCGGCCGCCCGGTCTTCGCCGTCCCCTGGGAAGGCGTGACGCTCATCGGCACGACCGATGTGGACCACACGCAGGCATCGATGTCCGAGCCGGCCATCGACGCCGCCGAGGCCAACTTCCTGCTGGCCATGACCACCTTCGCCTTTCCGTCCCTTGAGCTCGGCCTCGAGGACGTGCTGGCCACGCAGGCCGGCGTGCGCGCCGTGGTCAACACCGGCAAGGCCGATCCTTCCAAGGAGTCGCGCGAGTACGTGCTGTGGGATGAGCGCGGGCTGCTGACCGTCACCGGCGGCAAACTGACCACCTTCCGACGTATGGCTCACAGCGCACTGCGCGCCGTCCGCGGGCGGCTGCCGCGACCTGTGATTCTGAATACCCGCCTGCCGGTGCTCGACCCGCTGCCACCCGAACGCTGCCTGGACGGCATGATTGATCCGGCGCTCTGCCTGCGCTTCCTGGGGCGGCACGGCGCCGACACGCCCCCGCTCGTCGCCGCCGCACAGGCGGGGGAGATGGCGCGTATCGGTGACAGCCTGTTCACCTGGGCCGAACTTCGCTGGGCCGCGCGCGACGAAGGCGTGGTGCATCTGGACGACTTGCTGTTTCGCCGCCTGCGCCTGGGCCTGACGCTGCCCGAGGGCGGCCTGGCTGAGATGGACCGCATTCGCACCATCGCCCAGCCCGAGCTCGGCTGGGACGATGCCCGCTGGCTGGTGGAGTCCGATCGCTACCGCGAGCTGTGGCGGGCAGGGTACTCCATTCGCCCGTGAACACAGGCTCTGCACGGAGACGCGGCCTCGATGGCCGACTCCCCTGGCAGGCCCTTGCTGGAGGCAGTCATGCCCGGTGACCATCTGCTCGCCATCGATCACGGAACCCAGAGCGCTCGCGCCCTGGTCTTCGATCCGCGCGGCAACCTGATCGCCAAGTCGCGCGTGCCCATCGAGCCCTACACCTCCGACGCCCCCGGCCTGGCCGAACAGAATCCACAGGTCTTCTGGGAGGCGCTCAGCCAGGCATGCCGGGCACTGTGGACGATGCCCGGCGTGTCGAAGGACGCCATCGCCGGCGTGGCGCTGACCACCCAGCGATCGACGCTCATCAACGTCGACAAGCATGGGGCGCCCCTGCGTCCGGCTATCGTGTGGCTCGACCAGCGCCGGACGGAAGGATTGCGGCCCGTCGGTGGGGCGTGGGGCACGCTCTTCCGCCTGGCCGGCATGTCCGGCACAGTCGCCTATCTCCAGGCCGAGGCGGAGGCCAACTGGCTCCACACCCATCAGCCCGAGATCTGGCGCCAGACCCACAAGTTCCTGTTCCTTTCCGGGTACCTCACGTACCTGCTCACCGGCAAGTTCGTCGACTCGGTCGGCTGCCAGGTCGGCTACATCCCCTTCGACTACAAGGCGCAGACCTGGTCGAAACGCCGGGATTGGAAGTGGCAGGCGGTGCCGATGGATCCCTCCATCCTTCCGGATCTGGTGTCGCCGGCGAAGGTGCTGGGTGAGATCACCGCCGCCGCCAGCAAGGCCACCGGCATACCGCGGGGTCTTCCGCTGGTCGCCGCCGCGGCCGACAAGGCCTGCGAGGTCATCGGCGCCGGATGCGTCGATCCGCACATCGGCTGCCTGAGCTATGGGACGACGGCCACGATCAATACCACCCACCGCAAGTACATCGAGATCATCCCGCTCATTCCGCCCTACCCGTCGGCCGTCCCGGGCGCCTACAGCCTCGAGCTGCAGATCTATCGCGGCTACTGGATGGTGAGCTGGTTCAAGCAGGAGTTCGGGCTGCGCGAGCAGCGCCTGGCCGATGAGCGCGGCCTCGAGCCGGAAGCTCTCTTCGACGAGCTGGTACGGGCCGTTCCGCCCGGATCGCAGGGCCTGCTGCTGCAGCCGTACTGGTCGCCCGGCCTGAAGCACCCCGGTCCCGAGGCGCGCGGCGCCATCACCGGGATCACCCGCGGCACCACCCAGGCGCGCGGCGCCATCATCGGCTTCGGAGACGTCCACACACGGGCCCATATCTACCGCGCCATCCTGGAAGGGCTGGCCTACGCGCTGCGCGAGGGCGCCGAGCGCACCTCGAAGCGCAGCGGCGTGCCCATCACCGAACTGCGCGTGGCCGGGGGCGGCAGCCAGAGCGATGCCGCCATGCAGCTCACAGCCGACATCTTCGGCCTTCCCACGTCGCGGCCGCATGTCTACGAGGCCTCCGGCCTGGGCGCCGCCATGGACGCCGCCGTCGGTCTCGGCCTGCACCCCGACTTCGAAGCGGCAGTGCGCGAGATGACGCACCTGGGCCCTACCTTCGAACCTGACCCGCGCGCACACGCCGTCTACGATGGCTTGTACCGCCAGGTGTACCTGAAGATGTACGCCCAGCTCCGGCCGCTGTATGAAACCATCCGCCGCGTGACGTGATGCCGGTCCTCCCGGCTGCCGGCCGTCCCGCGTGAAGGCCTTCTCGGCCGATCGCCTCACCCTGCCCCTGCCCGCCGGCCACCGCTTTCCGGCCGAGAAGTATGTCCGACTGCGGGAGCGCATCGAGTCGTCGCCCGAGTTCGCCGGCGTCGAGCTGTGCTTTCCCGAGGCGGCCAGTGAAGCCCAGCTCCGCCTGGTTCATTCGCCGGAGTACGTCGCTGCCGTCCTGGCGGGAACGCTGACCGAGCGCCAGGTGCGCCGCATCGGGCTTCCGTGGTCGCCCGAACTGGCGGAGCGCTCGCGGCGCTCGGTCGGCGGAACGCTCGCGGCGTGTCAGGCGGCCCTCATCGACGGCCGGGCCATCCACCTGGGCGGCGGCACCCATCATGCCTTCCCGGCGTACGGCGCCGGCTACTGCGTCTTCAACGATGTGGCTGTGGCGGTGCGCCACCTTCGGCAGCAGGGCCTCGCCGCCCGCGCCCTCATCCTGGATCTCGACGTCCACCAGGGCGACGGCACGGCCGCCATCTTCGCCGGCGATCCCTCGGTGTACACGTGCTCGCTGCATGGCGAAGGCAACTTCCCGTTCCACAAGCAGATCGGCGATCTGGACTTCGCCTTCCCCAACGGCACCCAGGACGCCCTCTACCTGGAGACCTTGGGGCGCCTCCTGCCGCAGGTGCTCGAGGCCTCGCGGCCCGACCTGGTGGTCTACCTGGCGGGCGCCGATCCGTTCGAGGGCGACACGCTGGGACGCCTGAGCCTGACCAAGGACGGACTGCGGCAGCGAGACCGACTGGTCCTGGAGGGGTGCCGCACTCGCCGCTTGCCCATCGCCATCGCCCTCGGCGGAGGCTACGCCCGCGACATCGAGGACACGGTTGACGTTCACCTGAACACGCTGCGGCAGGCGCTGGCGTCCTGGGACGGCACGCCTGAGCTGGCCGGTTCCCACCTCCCCGGCGGCCATTGAGGGTTACTATGAATGCAGAGCCTGCGCGGACGGCCTGGGAGGGACCCCATGGTCATTCACGATTGGCATCTCTTCATCCTCGCCTACCTCATCGGCTCTTTGCCCACCGCCTACCTGGCCACCCGCCTCGTCACCGGCAAGGACATCCGCACGATGGGCGACGGCAACATGGGCGCCCGCAACGTCGTGCGCTGCGTCGGTTGGGCTCCCGGGGTGCTGGTGGGCGTCGTCGACATTCTCAAGGGCGCGCTGGTGATCAAGATCGCCCAGGCGTGGCGCGTCTCGGACGGCGCCCTGCTCGTCATTGCCCTGTGCGCGACCCTGGGACATGACTTTCCTCTATTCACCCGCCTCCGCGGCGGCCAGGGGATGGCCACCCTCCTGGGAGTCTTTGGTGTGCTCTTCCCCCAGGAGACCATCCTGTCACTGGCGGCCTTCGCCTTGATTCTCGCCTTTAGCCACAACTGGGATCTCAGCTGCGCCGTGGCCTGTGTCGTGCTGGTGGGGTTGATGGCGGCGGGGCAGCCGCCTCGCCGGCTTCTCTTCCCCTTCCTTCTGCTGCCCACGATCGGCGGCAGCAAGCTCATCCAGCGCTGGCAGGCGGCGCACCTGCCCGCTCACGCGTCTGGCCGCTGATCGCCCATAGAGTGCAACGGCGGTCCAACTCGGCGAGGCCGGGTTAGAATGCCTCCATGATGGGTGGCCTCATCGCACTCCGCCCCTGCCGTGCATCTTGGCGCCGGGTCCTCCACCGGGTCGTTCTCTCCCTGACGCTGTTCCTCGGATCGTGTTCCTTCCCTTCGCCCACCAGCCTGCACACAACGTCGACTCCCACCGAAGGCCCGGCGACACCCACCCAACCGACGGTCGTTCCGACGGCCCTCTCCCCCTCGCCCGGCGCCTCCTTCCCTGAGCAGGTCGTGGCCTTGCAGGCCATTGCGGACCAGGTTCAGCGCCTGCGCGGCCTCGACGCTCGACACCCGCTCGAGGCTGAGATCGTGTCCCCTGTGGACTTTGCCCACCAGGCTCGGGCGGCTCTCGCCGCGGAGTGGCCGGATACGCTGCTGGCACGGCAACTCCAGCTCGACTCGTTCCTCGGCCTCGTGCGGGCTCCGCTCACCGGCGGGACCGGACGGAAGGGCGACACAGCCGGGATCTTCGCCGCTCCCGACGGCGCCGTGTTTGCGGTGCACGGGTGGCAGCCAAAACCTGGCGACACGGCGCTCGTTGCCTGCGCCTTCGACCGGGCGCTGGTGATGCAGTCCCTCTCCGATCTCTCGTCCGAGATGCTCTCCCTCATCTGCCCCGACGATCTGGATGCCTGCCTGGCGCGGCGGGCGCTCATGGCGGGCGATGCCGCTCTTCTTGCCGAGCAATGGTGGCGCACGTTCGGAGGGGATCGTTCGATCCTGCCGGCCTCACCGGTCGACTGCGCCGCCCACATGGCCGAGCGCGACGATGGGGTGCCCGACATCTACGCGCTGCGTAGCTTCCCGGCTGAGGCCGGCCTGGCATTCGTCCGCACGCACTACCTGACCGGCGGTTGGGCGGCGGTCGATGCCCTGCACGCCGATCCTCCGCTTTCGAGCGAGCAGATCCTGCACCCGGAACGCTATCCCAAGGACGCCCCTCGCTCTCCTGACCTCGACGACCTCTCGCCGGCGTTGGGAGATGGGTGGACGACGACGGACTCCGGTGTCCTGGGAGAGTGGCGCACGCGGCTGGCGCTGCGCGCCTACCTTGAACCGGACGAGGCCGAGAAGGCGGCGGCCGGCTGGGGCGGGGATCGCTACGTCATCCTGGCCGGCCCGGCCTCGGGGTCTGCGGCCTGGCTGCTGCTCTCGCGCTGGGACACGGTGCGCGACGCCCACGAGTTCTTCGGTTCCTTTCGAACCTACGGCGAAGGGCGTTTTGGCCTGCCGCGTCGCACCAGCACCTCGCTGCTTTGGGAACTCGAGGCCGGCGTTGTCCTGCTGCAGGTCGGCAATGATCAGACGCTTTGGATCCAGGCTCCCAGCGTCGAGGCCGCCGACGCGCTGCGCCTCGCCTCCGGCTTCCCTCTCTACTGAACCTTCCACAGGCCTACTGCCCGAGGGCCATGCGCACGGGGGCGAGGGCGCTTCCCTTTCCTGACGAGACGGGGAGTATGCGCCGCAGGTCTTCCGCGGCGCAGGGGGGATGCCTCAGGATCGCCGAGGTGGAGAGGCGGCGTACAGCTCGCCTGAGGAGCCGTTGATGGCGAGCTCGGTCGTCGTCTCCCGCGATCGCACCGTTGCCAGCCAGACCGGCGCCAGAATCAGCCGGTAGGAATCGACCACCATGCGGGCGGTGCGCAGCGAAAGCTTCTGCCCGTGAGCTCTCACCGCCAGGCGCTGCGTCGTGAGCTCGAGCGATCGCTGCCGAGCTCGCAAGGCCGCATCGGCCAGCGACAGGCTGTACGTTTCGGCCGGCCAGGAGGCCAGGAAGGACGGATCGAAAGGTTCCATTCGCCCGGCGTCAAAGTCTTCCGCGGCCGGCGCCAGCTGCGGCGCCAGGCGATGGCTGGCCAGGATGGCGATCGGGCCGGCGGGCGGCTCGGTCCCAGCCTCGGCTTCTTCTCCTCCCACGCGCGTTCGCCTTTCCGGAGAGGGAAGGCTCCAGTCGATGACGCCGCCCATTTCCATCAGCCACACCGGCAGGTAGATGCCCAGGAGGCGCTCCAGGCGCGGCGCCTGCTTGCGTCCCTCGATCCATGCCCTGACCCGGCGGTGGGCCTCGCTCTCCGGGAGGGCGATGGGGACGATCGCCTCCGGCGCTTCCAGCAGTTGCACGTCGCCGGCCTCGACCGTGTAGACCGCCTCGCAGTACGGGCAGTTCAACGAGAGGGTCTCGGCCGCCAGCAGAAAGTGCGCCCCGCACGCGGAGCACGCCAGCGTTCGGCTGTGGGTGGGGTGCGCATGCCCGCGGGCTGTGGCCAGCGCCAGGACGAAGTCGTTATCCTCGGGCGCGACGGCCGCGGCGCTGCTTCCCACCCCCAGGCGCGTGCCGCAGTGATCGCACTGCAGCGCCTCCCCATCCGGCGCATAGGCCATGGGGCCACCACACTTCGGGCACGAGAAGCGATCGGGATCTGTGATCGTCGGCCGCACCTCGGCACTTGTCGGCAGGGGCTTGT
>DYJB01000037.1:12467-19428 GCA_020723365.1 Candidatus Aquidulcis sp.
AGGTCCTCCCGCCGCAGGCGTCCATCCAGGAGCGCCAGCTTGCGCCGGGCGCGCGGGTTGGTGGGGTCGCCCGCCAGGACGTCCTCCAGCCAGCGGCGCGCCTCCTCCGGCGATTCGCACGCTTCGCTCAGCCACAGCTTGGCTTCCATCTCCTGCTCGCCGGTTGGCTGCTGTCGCAGGGCCCACTCGAGGTAGTGGACCGCTTCCGCCCGGTCGCCGGCCTTGGCAGCGGCGATGCCGCGCACCAGCAGATCACGCACTCCATCGGACACGTTGGGTGCTTCTCCTCCAGCCGGAGCGCAATCAGGTCTCCGGCTCGGATCCAGCCTCGCCTGGCGTACTCATGTCCGCCAGGGCGTTTTCGACTTCACTTTGCAGTTCAGCGCGCTTGGGCGCCCGACGGCGCCCGGAGCCAAGGCGCTGCATGAGGCCGCCGGCAGTCGCTCGCGAAAGCCGCTGCAACGCTTCGCCCGACATGCGCTCGCCGCGCTCGAACCATACGCTCGCCGCCCGTCCCAGCGCCAGGGTCGTGCCGGCTGCCACGCCGGCCGAGACGAGCCATCCCGGCGGCCCGCCGAACTTGCTCAGCTCATAGAACAGGCTGCGCGCCAGGAAGCCGACGCCGAAGGTCGCTACGAGCTCGCGCGCCCGGGCCAGCGTGATGCGGTAGGCGTAGATGCGAGCGATGCTCATGACCATCGTGCTTTGCACCACGATCAACGGCAGGAAGTCGGCGAAGGGCAAGGGCGTCAGTGCGATCGCCCCCGCCGTAGAGGCCGCCCGCGCCATGACCGCCTGCGCTAGCTTCGCCCGGAAAGCCGGCAGCGCCGCACCCAACGCGGCGACAATGCCCGGCTCCGAGGCGGCGACGCTCAGCAGCAGGCGGTCGAGGCCAGTGCCCAGCCTGGCGCTCACCGGCACCACCTGGGAGGCGTCCAGGCCCAGCGCGGCTGCGGCCTTGCCGATCACGGCGGCGCGTTCGCCGCCCACCAGGTCGATCTTGTTCAGCGCCACGACCAGCGGTTTTCCGAGACCGGCCAGGTCGGTGTACAACACCTGCTCGGAGGGCCGGACGCCATGGGCGGCGTCGAAGAGGACGATCAGCAGGTCCCCGGCCTGCGCCGCCGCCAGTGCTCGCAGCCGTTCCTCGTCACCCACCGGGCCGCTCAGATCGGCGCCGGGCGTGTCGACGATGGCGAACAGCCCGGCATCGCCGGCCTGAGCCTGGCGCGTCGTACCCGGCAGCGCACTGACGGCGGCCCGCTCGCCCGAGCCGCGCACGAGCGTGTTGTAGAGGGTCGACTTGCCGCTATTGGCTGGCCCGACGATCACCACCCGGTGCTTGTCGCCGGCAGCGATCCGCAGGTGCTGGACGGCTTCGCTGATCAGGCCGCGCCAGCTCTTGAGGTCGCCAGGCAGCAACCCTAGCGTCTTGCCGAGGTCTGCCTGGCTGGCGGCCGGAAGTGCGTTCCAGGCCTGCCGGATATCGCCAGCCTGCTGGCCAATGAGCGTAGTCAGGTGCGCGCCTTCCTTCATGGCGCCATTGTAGCCCAGCGGCCCGCCGCCGCCCGCCAGCGGGCTGACATATCGCTCCAGGGGCCCCTTTCTGTGGATAACCGGCCTCTTTTTGTGGACAACCGGGCCCCTCTGGGGAGAACGCCGCCGCTCGAAACCAATGGTTCCGGTTTGCTCCCCCCACGGGCGGATGTGCACTCGCACAACTGCCAATATATGGGGGGTCGGCGCAGGACTCCCTCCTGCGTCCCCGAAACCTCACATTCTCTCCCCTGGGAGGCTGTGGTTGCTGGAGGTCCAGGAATGTGCTGCATCTGCACACTGGCGTCCGCGTTTAGCCACATCTAGGCATCGAAGAGCTGTTTGCTCCTGCTCTCCACACATCCACAGCCCCTACGACGACTACGAGGTCCATTCCATGATGAGGAAGGTGAGGAGGTTGAATCACCGTTCAAACACGAAACCGGGGGCCCTGAGGCCCCCGGTTGGTGGCAAGCTGCCGTGCGTGAAGCGTCTAGATCCAGCCTCGGTGCTGCATGGCCTTGACCACACGCTCGATCGACACCAGGTAGGCGGCGTCGCGCATGTAGACCTTCTCCTTGAGCGACATGTCGAGCACGGCGTGGAACGCCACGCTGATCTTGTCGTCCAGGCGCTTGAGCACCTCTTCGGTCGACCAGTAGAAGTTCATGTCGTTCTGGACCGACTCGAAGTAGGAGGTCGTCACGCCGCCGGCATTGCACAGGAAGTCAGGGATGTCCAGGATGCCGCGCTTCTGGATCTCCTTGTCGGCATCGATCGTCACCGGGCCGTTGGCGCCTTCGGCGATGATCTTGACCTGCTTGCTGATCTTGCCGACATTGTCGCCTGTGATCTGGCCTTCCTTGGCGGCCGGGATCAGCACGTCGACGTCCTTGTACAGCCAGGCGTCGGCAGCCTCGATCTCGTAGCCGGCCTTCTTGGCGGCTTCCTTGTCGATGGTGCCGTACTGGTCGACGATGGTCAGCAGGAAGCGGCCGTCGATGCCGTCCTTCTTGGAGTAGGTGTAGGCCTTCTTGTCCTTGAGATCCCAGCACGAAACGGCGACGACCTTGCCGCCCAGCAGTTCGGTAAAGCCGATGGTGGCGTACTGCGAGACGTTGCCAAAGCCCTGGATCGAGGCGGTGCAGGCCTTGGGGTCCATCTTCAGGTGCTTCATGGCCTCGCGGATGCAGTAGGTCACGCCGAAGCCGGTGGCCTCGGTACGGCCGAGCGAACCGCCGGCGCCCAGGGGCTTGCCGGTGATCATGCCGGGGGTGTACACGCCGACCAGCTTGGAGTACTCATCCATCATCCAGGCCATCATCTGCGGGGTTGTGCCGACGTCGGGGGCCGGGACGTCCTGGCGCGGGCCGAGATGCTTCCACATCTGCTGCATCCAGCCGCGGCACAGTCGTTCCTTCTCGCTCACGCTCAGCGTCGACGGATCGACGATCACGCCGCCCTTGCCGCCGCCCAGGGGAATATCGGCCACCGCGCACTTCCAGGTCATCCACATCGCCAGCGCGCGCACGGTATCGATGGTCTCGTCGGCGGCGAAGCGGATGCCGCCCTTGTTCGGGCCGCGCGAGTCGTTGTGCTGGACGCGGAACCCGGTGAAGACGCGCAGGCTGCCATCGTCCATGCGCACCGGGATCGAGAACTTGAACTCGCGCAGGGGCCAGCGCAGCAGATCGGCCACGCCCTTGTCGAGCTTCATCCGGGCGGCCACAGCGTCAAACTGGGCCTGGGCCATTTCGAAGGCGTTCACAGTCAGCTTCCTCCTTGGTAGGATGGGCTCCACAGCGGGAGAGCAGGCTCCGTGCAACCCGGGACGGCGCGCAGCGGGCGCGCAGGACCCCCGGCCGTTGAGCGAATGTCTGATTGGACTGTACCGCTCCGGTTCAGGAACGGCAAGTTACGTCTCTCACAACCCCGGCTGACGGTTCTCCGCCGAAGAGAGGGCTTCCCGCAAGGCCTGGCGTACGCTGGCGGGTTGGGCGCGCCCACCCGCCAGGCGCATCACTTGACCGAACAACCACTGCTCCAGGGCGGCCTTGCCCGCCCGGTACTCCGCGACTTGAGCCGGATGAGAGGCCAGTACCTGATCGACCAGCTGGCGCACCGCACCGGAATCCTCGACGACACTCAAGCCGTGCCGGGCGATGATGGGATCAGGGGATTCGCCTGTGGTGAACATCTCGCCCAAGACCGTCTTGGCATTCGACACCGTCAGCGTCCCCGCCTCGACGCGGCCGACCAGATCTGCCAGATCGGCCGGCCGGATGGGGCAAGCGGCGATCTGCATGCCGGCGCCGTTGAGCAGGCCGAAGAGTTCGCCGACCAACCAGCGGGCGATGCGTTCCGGCGGAACCGCGCCGGCGGCCGCCAGGGCCGCCTCGAAGTAGGCTGCCTGGGCAGGCTCGGCACTCAATACACCGGCCAGCGCCGGCGTCAGGCCGTACAGGCTCCGCCAGCGCGTCCGGCGCTCCGAGGGAAGCTCCGGTAGGGTTGCCTGGACGCGAGCCACCAGCCCGGTCTCCAGGAGGAGAGGCGGAAGGTCGGGTTCCTGGAAGTAGCGGTAGTCGTGGGCCTCCTCCTTGCCGCGCTGCGAGAAGGTCTCCCCGGTGGCTTCGTTCCACCCGACGGTCTCCTGAACCACCGGCAGGCCGGCGGTCAGCCGGCCCGTCTGGCGCTCGATCTCGTAGGCCACGGCGCGCAGCATGCTGCGGAAGGAGTTCAGGTTCTTGATTTCGGTGCGTGTCCCCAGGTCCGGGTCCCCGGAACGGCGCAGCGAGATGTTGGCCTCGAAGCGCATCACGCCCTTTTCCATATCACCGCTGTTGACATCCAGCGTGCGAAGGATGGAGCGCAGTTCGGTGGCGTAGGCCTTGATGTCCTCCAGCGAGTGCAGGTCGGGCTCGGTGACGATCTCCAGGAGCGGCACGCCCGAGCGGTTGTAGTCCACGAGCGAGTACCCCTGGCGGTGGAAGAGCTTGCCGGTGTCCTCTTCGAGATGCACGCGCCGGATGCGGATGCGGCGCGTCCCGGCGGGCGTCTCGATGTCCAGCCAGCCGCCGCTGGCCAGCGGAAGCTCGTACTGCGAGATCTGAAATCCCTTGGGCAGATCCGGGTAGAAGTAGTTCTTGCGGGCGAAGACACTGCGCTCGGCGGGCACGGCGTGCAGCGCCAGGGCGACGCGCAGGGCGAATTCCACCGCCCGGGCGTTGACCGCCGGCAGCGTGCCCGGCAGGCCGGTGCAGATCTCGCACACCGCCGTGTTGGGAGCGGCGGAGGTCGAGTCGACGACGGCGCAGGCGCAGAACATTTTCGAGCGGGTCTGGAGCTCGGCGTGCACCTCCAGGCCGATGACCGGTTCCAGCTCTGTCACGAGGCGCCTTTCTGTGCTCGTGTGGCCCAGCGCTCAGGGCGCCGGCGGGAAGGTGCCTTCGGGCGCATACCAGTCCGCCGGATCAATCGCCTCCGCCGGCATCCCCGGGCCCACCGGCACCGGGATGAGGATATGGTCGGAGCACTCGACGGTCAGTCCGCACAGCACAGCAGCGGTGTAGCCTCCGGCCAGGGTTCCGTCGAGGGTGTAGGCCACGACGTAGTACACCCCGCCGGGCACGGTCAATTCGTAGCTGGATTCACCGGGCTGGGTCTGGACCTCGGCCACGGGCTCCTCGCCGAGCACGTCGAAGGCGACGACGCGCAGCGCCGGGATGCCTTCCGAAGGATAGGACAGGCTGCCGCGGATGGTGGCGCCGTCGCCCGTCAGCTCATCGGGCAGGGGAGGCAGCGTGGGCAGGGCGCCGTCCGACTCGAAGGGCAGGACGGGGACGACCTCGCCCATCTCGGCCGGAAGCGTCGCCAGCGCCTGTTCCAGCTCGGACTGCACTGCCTCCAGCGTCGAGGCGGCCCCTCCGGTCGCCGAATCGACGGCCCGGCCGACGAGCGAGCAGCCCAGCGAGGCCATGGCGACGATGGCTGTGACCAGCAACGGGATGATGAGGGTTCGACTCATGGCAACCTCCCGGAGCGGGGGATTCGCCCCTGCGGTCATTCTACCCGGCAGGCCGGACGGGATTCGAGCCGTGAACGCGGGCTGCGGACGGCGCGCCGCAAGGCAGGCTACCCGTGGCGGCGCATGAAACGCTGAATGCGCTCGAGGGCCTGCTCGATCTTGTCGTAGGCGGTGGCGTACGAGCAGCGTACGAAGCTGCTGTCGCCGCCGAAGGCATTCCCGGGCACCACCGCCACGCGTTCCTCGCCCAGCAGCGCCTCGGCGAAACCCTCGTCGGTCATGCCCGTGGCGGCGATCGAGGGATAGGCGTAGAAGGCCCCCTTGGGCTCGAAGGTGGGCAGGCCGAGCTCGTTCAACCCGCCGACGATCAATCGCCGCCGGCGATCGTACTCCGCCACCATGGCCTGCACGTGAGACTCGCCGCGCTCGAGCGCCTCCAGGGCGGCGATCTGCGCCGTGGTCGGGGCCGACATGATGGTGTACTGGTGGACCTTGCGCATCTCAGCCAGCAGCGGCGCCGGCCCGGCGGCGTAGCCGATGCGCCAGCCGGTCATGGCATAGGCCTTGGAGAATCCGCCCAGCGTGATGGTGCGCTCCCGCATCCCGGGCAGCCCGGCGAAGCACACATGCTGGTGCCCGCCGTAGACCAGGCGGTCGTAGATCTCATCTGAGATCACCAGCAGATCACGGGTCTCAGCCACCCGCGCCAGATCGCTCAGGCGCTCGCGGGTCATGACGGCCCCGGTGGGATTGTTGGGATAGCCGATCAGGAGGGCCTTGGTGCGCGGGGTGATGAGGGCTTCCAACGCCTCGGCGCTCACCTGGAAGGCATCCTCTACCCGGGTGGGCAGCGGCACGGGCACGCCGCCGGCCAGGACTACTTCCGGCTGGTAGGCAACGAAGCACGGCGTGGGCACGATGACCTCGTCGCCCGGGTCGAGCACCGCCACCATCGACAGGTAAAGCGCCTCGGATACCCCGACGGTCACCAGGATCTCGCTGCGCGCCTCGTAGGCCACGCCGTACAGCGTGTGGATCTGCTCGGCAATGGCCTGCCTCAGCTCAAGGATGCCGGAGTTGGAGGTGTAGTGCGTCAGCCCGTCCTCGAGCGAACGGATGCCGGCGCGCAGAATCGGCTCGCGGTGGCTGGTGGCCGCCGCCGCCGCCGTCGCTGCCGGCGTGCTCGTTCTCGTCGCGCTGCGCTGGACCGGACAGTCGGCAGGGAGCCCCCGCGTCACGCCGCGCCGCGCGGTCGCCGTGCTCGGCTTCCGCGACCTGCGGCCGGCGCCCGACAGCGGG
Source organism: Candidatus Aquidulcis sp. (assembly GCA_020723365.1). Classification (GTDB taxonomy): domain Bacteria; phylum Chloroflexota; class Anaerolineae; order Anaerolineales; family E44-bin32; genus DYJB01. The sequence goes on from DYJB01000037.1 coordinate 19,327, forward strand.
TGGATCGCCACGGCGCTCACGGAGGTTCTCGGCGGTGAGCTGGTCCTTCTGCCAGAGCAGCGAGCGCTTGGCCTCGTTGTTGAAGGCGGCCAGTGGCATCTC
>DYJB01000271.1 GCA_020723365.1 Candidatus Aquidulcis sp.
CAACGACTTCGGATTCATCGAGGTGTGCGAGATCATGCTGCGCTTCTACAAGATCATCCCGGCGCGCTTCCGCCCGGTCGACCGCATGGTGGCGCACACCGGCTACCTGATTTTCGCCCGGACGCTGATGCCGGGCGCCGTGCCGCCCGCCGACGACGGTGAGGAAGGCGAACCCGCCGGCGACGTGGCCGATACGCTATGAGCTCATCGCTACTGCGGAGGACAGCATGCGTCGATTGAGACGTGGGATCCTGGGCAGCCGGCGAGCGCGCCGCATCCTGCGGCCCCTGGGCCTCCCGGCTGTGCGCCGGCTGCGCCTGGCGCATGCCCGCCGCGAAGCCGGCGATTATGCGGCGGCGGCACGCGAGTTCCACGAGCTCGGCGTGCAGGGCGAAGCGGAAGGCATCCCTCGCTCGGTTCAGGCCTTCCTGCTCGCCGGGCAGTCCTACCTGCTCGCCGGGCAGCGCCAGCAGGGATTGGACGACTTGCGCCATGCCGTCGAGGGCGCCCGGCATTTCGGGCAGCTCGATCGGTTGATGGCCGCCGGGCCGCGCATCGCCGACGAGCTGCGGGCAGCGGGCTTCGCCTCCGAAGCCCAGACCTTCCTCGATTCACTCGGCTCTGCCGGAGCGGCGCCATCCACCTCAGCGTCGGCGGGTCCACGGCCTCCGCGTTTGCCGCCGAAGTGCCCCTCGTGCGGAGGCATCGTCCATCCGGGCGAGGTCGAGTGGGCCGACGAACGTTCCGTCCTCTGCGACTACTGCGGATCCGTGATCCCGGGCGAGGAAGGCTAGGCGCGTGGGCCGACCCCCGGCGCGATCCACCGGCGGCGCGCCCTCCAGCCCCGCCGATCTTCCGGCGAAGCTGGCGCGGCGGCTGGCGGGACGCGTCTCGCCCGTCCGCCCGGAGTGGGATGTCATCCCCGCCGCCGTGCTCGTGCCGATGTACTTCGACCGGGGCGAGTGGAATGTGCTCTACACGCGGCGCGCCGATTCGGTCGACGTGCATCGCGGCCAGGTCTCCTTCCCCGGCGGGCGCATTGACCCGGAGGACGCCGGACCCCGACAGGCGGCGCTGCGTGAGGCGCACGAGGAGGTCGGGATCCGGCCCCGGGAAGTGACCGTTCTGGGGATGCTGGGGCGGCTACTGACGATTACCCAGTTCGAGGTCACACCGGTCGTTGGCCACATCGCCTGGCCCTGCGATCTGCGCCTCAATACGCAGGAAGTCGCCTGCGCCTTCGGCGTTCCGCTCCGCTGGCTCGCCGATCCGTCGCATGTGCGCCGCACGCTGCGCCAACCGCCGATCCCCGGACGCGAGATCCAGGTCTACACGTTCGATCCCTACCTGGGCGAGACCATCTGGGGCGCTACAGCCCGCATCACGCTCGATCTGATCGCAGTCTGGCGCAGCCTGGCACCGAAATGAAACGGGGCGGCCCTTCGGCCGCCCCGCTCGCTTCCAGTGGACAGAGGCCTACTCGGCCTCCTCCTCTTCGTCCTCTTCCTTCTTGCGAGCGATGACCTCAGGCTCCGCCGTCACGGCCACCGCCTCCTTGACCACTTCTTCGACCACTTCCACCGCCTGGTAGATCACGCGGGCGACGACATCCTCGGGCGAGGTCAGCACCTTGACGCCCTTGCCCAGGGGCAGGTCGGCAACCGTGATCTTGTCATCGATTTTCTCGAGGGTCTCGATGCTGATCGAGATGCGGTCCGGCAGGTCGGCCGGCAGGGCTTCGACCTCGATGGCCTGCACGCTGGTGACCAGCACGCCGCCCAGCGTCTTGACCGCCGGCGCTTCACCCATCAGTTCAATGGGCACCACGGCGCGGATCAGTTGATCCATGGCGACCTTGAGGAAGTCCACATGCCGCAGATCGCGGCGGATCGATCCGCGCTGGACCTCGCGCACCAGGACCTTGTGCGTCTCACCACCCAGCGCAAGGTCGAAGAGCGTTGCGCCGGTGGCTCGCACCAGGGCTTTCTCGGCATCGCGAGCCTTCAGTTCGATGGCCATGGGCGTCAGCCCGGCCCCGTAGATGACGGCCGGGATCAGCCCGGCACGCCGCAGGGCTTTCACCTGCTTGCCGGTCACCTTGCGAGGTTCGGCTTGAATCTGCTGCACTGCCATGATTGCCTCCGGAGCGCCTCTTGCCCGTCATGCGGGCTACCGTCGCCCCTGTAGTCTCACCGGCCGCCAGGGCGCCCGGTGGAAGTCCCTCCTAGGAACGCCGGCGAGTGATCATTCGACCCGCCAGCAGCACCAGGCCGGCCGCAATCCCGGCCACCAAACCAGCCACGACGGCACCGCGCGTGTCGAGCACCGTCTCCACCTGGCCGTTGACCTCGCGCGCCAGGAGCACGACGGTGCTGCTGTCGCGCAGGTGCGCCTTGCCGGCGATGGCGATACCGGCTCG
>DYJB01000038.1:0-13796 GCA_020723365.1 Candidatus Aquidulcis sp.
TGAGCAACACCCCGCCGATGGACGCCATGGCGCCGCACAGCACGTACGACGACCACGTGATCAGCCGTACCGGGATGCCCGAAAGGCGCGCCACCGCCAGGTTCTTGCCTACAGCCCGTAGGTAGCGCCCGAAGACGGTGTGGTCCATGAGCACATACAGCAACACGGCCACGACCACGCAGGTCCCGATCAGGAAGGCGGGCGTGCTCCCCAGGCGCGTGACGTCGCGCGGCAGCATGAGGTACGTGCCGGAGACCATCGTCAGAGCTATCAGGAACTGCAGCCCGCGCGCCAAGAAGACCATCGACAGCGTGACCACGAAGGGGCTCACGCCCAGGGCGGCGACGAAGACGCCGTTGACGGCGCCCATCAGCCCGCCGCCGGTCATGGCCACAAGGAACATCAAGGGCAGGCTGAGACCCAGGCGGGCGGAGACCGTCGCCGCCAGGAGCGCCGAGAGCCCGGCCACGGCCGCCACCGACAGGTCGATCCCGGCGCCGGTCATGACCAGCGTCATGCCCAGGGCGATGGTGGCGGCAATGCTCGCCGGCATCATGATGCTCCGCACCAGATTGCCGTAGGTCAGGAACCCCGGAGCTTTCCAGGCGAAGAAGGCAAACACCGCCGCGAAGACGGCCAGTCCGGCGAAGGTGCTCGGGCTGAGGCCGGGAAGCCGCAGGTCGCGCAGCCCTCTGCGGAAGGTTGCCGATGCGTCGGACATCGTCTCACTCATCCCGTGACCTCTCCCGCCTACATCCGGATCTGGACGATATCGCGCTTGCCGATGTTCGACACGGCAATGGCCGACATCAGGATCACTCCGTTAGCCATCGGCACCGACCAGATGGGCAGCGACATCAGCACAAAGGCGTTGTTGATCATGCCCAGCAGCAGGGCGGCCACCAGCACGCCCAGGATGTTGGGCCGCCCCATCCCCAACACCGTCTGCCCGACGAAGGCGACCGTCATCACCGGCATCAGCATGTCTGCACCCGAGGTCGCCAGCGCTCCCGAGAGGCGAGCCGTGGACAGGAAGGCGCCCAGGGCGAAGATCAGGCCGCCGATGACGAACGCCGCCGTCTTGATGCGGGCGGTGCCGATGCCGGCCGTACGAGCCGACTCCATGTCCTCGCCCACCGCCCGCAGCCACACCCCGAACGGTGTGTGTTCGGTCAGGAGGTAGACTGCCAGGAACACGCCAGCGAACAGCAGCACGATGCGAGGGAACGGCCCGATCATGCCGAAGACCAGGCTGCGATCGAACTCCTCCCCGAGCCAGACGGTGTTGCCGCCGGTGTAGGACTGCCAGACACCCTGCAGCAGGAACATCATCGCCACCGTGCAGACGAAGGAGACCAGCCGCAGGCGCGTGACGAGCAGCGAAATGACCAGCGCCACCAGCACCCCCAGAGCGAAGGCCGCCGCCAACGCCGCTGGCACCGGGCTGCCGCCCTTCACCAGCGTGGCAAATAGACTTCCGGCCAGCGGGATGGTCCCGGCAAAGGACAGGTCGATCTCGCCGGCCATCATGATCACCACCAGCCCAAAGCCCACGATACCCAGGATAGCTGACTGCACCAGCAGGTTGACCAGGTTCTCGACGCCGAAGAACGATGGGGCGAGGAGGGAGAACGCCGCGAAGAGCACCACCATCACCCCGATGACGGCGTACTTCTGCAGTGCCTGCCCGCGGGCGCTCATTGCGGAGTCCCTCCCATGGCGAAGAGCATGACGTCGTCCAGCGTTGAGGCCGCCGGCTTTCGCTCGGCAACCACCCTGCCCTTGTAGATCACCAGCAGGCGGTCACATTGCGCGAAGCCTTCTTCGATATCACTGGTGACGAACAGGATCCCAGCCCCGTTGGCCGCCAGGTCCTGAATGAGTTCGTAGATTTCCGCCCGGCCCTGCACATCCACACCCACCGTCGGCTCGTCGAAGACGAACACCTGGCTGCGGGTGCACAGCCACTTGGCCAGGATGACCTTCTGCTGGTTGCCGCCGCTGAGTGTGCCGGCTGGCTGGTGAATGGAGCGCGAAGCCACGCGCAGCCGCTGCAGCAGGTCCTGCACGGCTTTGGCCTCCGGGCGACGGTTGGTCAGCCAGCCACCGGCGGCGAAGCGGCGCAAAGCAGCCAGTGTGACGTTCTCCAGGATGGTTGTCTCAAGGATCAGGCCCTTCTGCTTCCGATCCTCGGGGCAGAAGGCCATGCCGCGGGCGATGGCCTCAGCCGGACCCTTGCCGGCCACCGTCCCCGCCGATCGCCGCTCGGCGCCGAAGAGCAACTCGACCAGTTCGGTCTTTCCGGCTCCGGTGGCGCCGACGACACCAAGGATCTCCCCGCCTTGAACGGCCAGATCGATACCATCAACTCCCTTGCCGCTGATGCCCTGCGCGTGCAGCAGGCGATCCCCAAGTTGGGCCGGCGAGGTGCGGTGCACACGGCGCACGGCGTCGCCGACCATGTTCTGCACCAGCTCCGCCGGCGGCATGTCGGAAGAGGACTGGGTGGCGATACGCTGACCGTCGCGCAGCACGGTGATGCGGTCGGCGATGCGGTAGATCTCTTCCAGTCGGTGCGATACGTAGACGATGCTAAGCCCATCGGCCTGCATCTGCTTGAGTAGGGCGAAAAGGCGTTCGACGTCCTCGAATCCCAGGCGGCTGGTGGGTTCGTCCAGGATGAGCAGGCGGGGATTCTGGTCGACGGCCCGGGCGATGGCCACCAGTTGCTGCTTGGCGACGCTCAGTCCGGAGAGCCGGGCGCGCACATCGAGCCCCGTCTCACCGATGCGGGCGAGGGCCTGCTTGGCCCTCGCCCGCATGGCACCACGATCGAGGAACGCCACCCAGCGTCGCGGCTCGCGGCCGAGCAGCATGTTCTGGGCGACGTCGTACGACTGAACCAGGTTGAGTTCCTGGTAGATGAAGCTCAGGCCGTGGCTGAGGATCTGGCCGGGCGCCAGCGACTCCAGATGCCGGCCGTCCAGCACGATCCGGCCTTCATCCGGGCGATAGATCCCGGCCAGGATCTTGAGCAGCGTCGACTTGCCGGCGCCGTTCTGGCCGACAAGAGCGTGGATCTCGCCTCGCTGGACCTCGAAGTCCACCCCCCGCAGCGCCTGAACGCCCGGGAAGTGCTTGGAGATCCCCGTCATGCGCAGGATCGGTTCAGCCACGGCCCGTCTCCGTCAGTCAACCTTGCCGAACGGAACACCAGGATACAGCGCTTCCCAGGCCGCCGTCGGGTCCAGCGTCTCCGTGCCGGGCGGCAGCAGCTCGGGGGACTTGGTGACAAAGTAGAACGGGGCGAACATCACCTTGGGGATGGTCGTGGAACCGGCGAAGGCATCGGCCAGCGCCTTGACGGCCATCTGACCCATCAGGTAGGGCCGCTGACCGATGACTCCCGATATGGGCGAGTCGTCTTCGGCCATATCCGCCAGGACGATGCGGTCGGCGTCGGTGCAGACGACGAAGACGTCAGCTTGCTTGCCAGCCTCGCGGATGGCGCGGGCCGCGCCGACGGCCGGCATGCCCCACGAGGAGTAGACCAGGTTCAGGTCCGGAGTCTTGAGCAGGGCCGAGCGTACGGCGGTGGTCGACTGATTGACTGCATCGGCCAGCCCACTGTCGAGGACGCCTAGGTATTCCCAGCCCTCGAGCTCGAAGGCCAGGTCGGCGACGCGATCGCGGATGTCAACCGTCTTCCATCCCAGGCCCGGGATGGTCAGGTGGACGTACTTGCCCGGGACGGCCTGCAGCTTGTTGACCGAGTACATGGCCAGCAGCTCCGTCGTGTGGTAGGTGTCAATGTAGATGTTGGTGACGGCGTTGAGGGAGGTGATGTCGATAGTGGCGACCTTGATGCCGGCGTTGTTGAGCTTCTCGATCACCGGTTCGAGGGCCGGCGCCAAGCCACCGGCGACGATCACGCCGTCAACGCCGCTGGTCAGGAAGCCTTCCAGGGCCGTGACCTGAGCGTCCGAATTGGCCTCGGCGTTGGTGTGGATGACCTCCCAGCCCAGGGCTTCCATGTCGGCCTTGGCGCCTTCAGCCACCTGGATGTTCCAGTCGTTGCCCTGCTGGAAGCTGCTCAGGCCAATCTTGAAGGCCTGCCCGGCCGGCTCTGCCGGGGCAGCGGCTTCCGTCGTGGGGGCGGCCGGCTCGGCCGGCTGCTCGGCGGCGGGCGCAGGTTCTTCCACGGCGGGGGCCGTCTGGCAAGCCGTCATGGCGACGATCAGCAATGCAAACAAGAAGTAGCGTGCGAGTTTCCCTACGTGCGACATCAGCTTCTCCTTCTTATGGGATGAGCGGATTGGCATGGAAGGGCGGGCATGCGAATGAATCCGAAGTCACCTCCCGTATGCGTCCAGGCCGGGCTTTGCCCGTCCCGGTCTAGCTGTCCTTGCCAGCCAGACATTGGGCCGAGGCCGAGCGCCGACGAGCAGTGCGCAGCCCCTGCGACCTGTTTGTGCCTGTGTTCACAAAGATCTGGATGACTAGAGGTCTAGATATCTACTGGGAGAGTAGCGCAATCGTTTTCGGCCCGAAAGTGACATTGCTCCTCGCCACCGGAAGTTGGTCGCGGGCAGACTCGGCCTGTGCTGCCAGCGGCCCGCAGGATGGCCTTCCGCTCAGAGAGTCAGCGGCTTGCCTTCGCTCCTCCGGCAAGGAGGAAGGGCAGGCAGTGGTCTCCATGCGCGACAGAGATCACCGGGGAATCAGCCGGTTGGCGCCAGCACAATGCACCCCGCCCGGCTGGGATGGTCGAGCACGCGGGCACGGGCATCGACACCGCGGATCAGCCACAGCACGAGCAGGTCGCCGCCGGCGGCGAAGGTGAAGATCATGCCGTACAGCGCCAGTCCGGCCGAGGCGACGGCTGTGCCCACGGCGAACGGCAGCACCCCCAGCACGAGGGCTGGCAAGCCGGCGCCCAGCCGGTAGGCGCGGGCAGGCATCGGATCAGGGGCGTGGGCGTAGGGGGTCAGCGTCGAAACCTTGAAACCGAAGCGGATGCGTCTCAGAGGGAACCGGCCGAAGTAGGCCCACGCCAGGCCGTGGATGCCTTCATGCGCCAGGATCCCCACGACGACCAGGGCCAGGAACGCCAGCGAGGAGGTAAACGTCCCGCTCAATCCCAGCCGCCCGCCTCCAGGGGCAAGCAGGCGGTAGACGACCAGCATCAGCCCGACCAGCGGCACGGCGATCGCCAGCGTCAGAACGTTGGCGCGGGCCAGCGAGACCGACAGGTCCCGGCCTTCCGGACTCGGTTCGCGACTCTTAGCCATGCCGCCTATCTTACTCCGCCCCGGTCACCCGGGACACGCGCCTGGGGGCTGCAACCTGACGGACGACGATCCTTCCTGGCGCGCCGGAGTAGAATCGGGCCGCGCGCCGGCCGCAAGCGGCGAACGAGACGAGGAGCAGGTGGCCCTTCAACCGGCATCGCAGGCAAACCGCCAGCTGCAGATCCGCAAGGCCTCGCCCCAGGACGCCGCGGTCGTGGCCGAGATCACCGACTCGGCCTACGAGATCTACATTCCCCTCCTGGGCCGCAAACCGCAGCCGATGACGGCCGATCACCGGCAGATGATCATCGAGAACGATGTTTGGCTCCTCGCGGAAGCAGGCTATCCCCTGGGCATCCTCGAGTTGGTCCGCGAGCTGAATTGCCTGTTGATCTACAGCGTCGCCGTGCGCCCCGGGCATCAGCGGCGCGGGCTGGGCCGGCAGTTGCTGGCCTGGGCCGAACGTCAGGCGGCCCGGGCGAATCTCCCGCGCTTGCGGCTGTACACCAACGCCCTGATGAACGCCAACATCGCCCTCTACACGCGCCTTGGCTACCAGGAGACGGAGCGCGAACCCTACCTGGGCTCCACGCTGGTGCACATGGCCAAGCAGGTCGGTCGGGTGGACCGGTCCGCCTGACATCCCCCGCAGCCGCGGCCGGACGAGGCGGATCGCGGCACGCATCCTGGAGCAAGGTCGATGACCCCGACGGTCCTGAACCCGGTAGGGTACCTGCCCAGCGAGAATCGCTGGCGCGACATGAATCTCCTGGCCTTCAAAGATACGTGCCGGCTGCTCGTGACGGAGATTGCGCGCGAGTTCCAGGGGAACAAGGAGAGAGTAGTCATCATGGACATCCGGCGCGTTTCGATCGGAAAGCGGGGCAGGGACTTCGTGAACGACTGGGTCAAGGTCGAATATGGCAGTGCGGCTTCCCCGGCGACGGCCATCTTCGCCGACGGCAGCTGCCTGGGCTGGGGAGGCGCCTTCGGAGGGACGCGGCGCCTCCTGGCCGCCGTCCAGAACCTCGCCAAGGGCGCGGCGTCCTCACCGCTCCCGCCCGGGGGCCGGCCATGAAGAACACTAGGCGCATCCTGACGGTCATCCTGGCGATCACAGGAACCTCACTCGTCTGGCTCCCGATCCTCGCTCCGCTCTTCTTCGGACTAGGCTCGCTGACCCAAGCGCGGGCCTTCCACTTCGACTACCTGATGCCGGCCGAGCTCTTCCCGCTGGTCCTGGCCGGTGGGCTGGCCTTGGTCTGGGCGGCGATCCGCGCCCGCGCCCAGCGGAAGCTCATCGGCTGGTCCTTCGGCTTCGCGCTGGTCATGCCGTTCGTCGGCCAGTTGCTGGCAATGGCCACGGGATTGGCCTCCGGTGAGACTGAACCTAACGGCTGGCCGTGGGCTCTCGTCCTCGCCTCGCTCGGGCTCTACGCGCTCGCCGTGGCGCTGATGGGCGTCGGGGGGTTGCTGCTGCTGAGGGATCTCTTCCGGCCGGCGCCTCCCCCCGAGGAAAGCCGCTAACGATGCCCGGCGAAGGTCTTCGCTTCCGGGCAGGGACTACTAGGACGGGGCCGGTGCTGCAAGCATCCCCGCATCCCCGTCGTCCCATCCTGTGGCGCTGCCTCACGGCCCTCGCCCTCGGCCTGCTTCTGGCGGGCTGCCGCCAACTCGAGTCGATCCCCTATACCCCGCCCCAGACTCCCGAAAGCTGGCTCATCATCCAACCCCACGTGGAAATGACCATCCTGTCCCGGATCGTCGTCCTGGTCCAGCCCACGACCACCGCCATGGTCTATGCGCTTGGCCTGCTCGGCATCGGCGTGGGCGCGTACCTGCTGCGCATCCGCAGCGGACAGCGCTCCCGATTGTGGTGGGGCGTGGCGCTGATCCTGTGGGGCGTTGGCGCCCTGCTCGCCGGCACGAGCTACGAGGCGTTCAGCTACCACATCAAGTGCGCCGGGCGCGCAGCCTGCCTGTGGACCAGCGGCTGGGAGATCGGGTATCTGCTCCTGTCGGTGGCCAGCGTGGACGCCATCGTTCTGGCGCAGGCCTACGCCTGCGCCGTCGGGCGGGCGCGCCGCCGGCTGGCGCGCTACGCCGTTGCGAACCTCGCCCTGTATGCCGCCGCGCTCCTCGTGGGAACGCTGGTCCCGATCCGGTTCCTGATTTCGTTCGAGTTCCTGCTCGTCGCCACGGCCCCCAGCATCGTCCTGGTGATCCTCCACAACACCTGGCGCTACCGGCGCCTCAAGCGCCGCCTCGATCGGGCGCTGCTGGGCACCTGGGCCGGGCTGGCCCTGACCATCGCCGCCTACTTCGCCTACCTGATCTCCGGCCTGACCCAGCGGCTGTGGTCCCGAGGAACCTGGTTCTCCGAGAACGACGTGCTCCATCTGGGCCTGATCGCCTGGATGATCTATATCGCCATCGCTCTTGCCCCGCATCTTGCGGACGAGCCGCAGCCGGAGGTTTCCTAGTTGCCTACCGAAGCGTAGAGCATCCTGTGCCAGGTCGCTGACCTGGAAAGGTTGTTCCCGACCTGAGCCTCGATTGGATTCACCCGCCATCCCGGGGACACCGGGAAACGGGGTAAACTGGTGAGGTGCGAGCCTGGCGTCCGGTGAACCGGCTCCCTGCCCGCCTATCCCACACCCAAGAATGGAGCTTCACCCATGACCGAAGGTTCCGAGAAGACGGCCGCGCCTGAGAGCCCGACGACCGAGGCCGATGCCTACCATGATCACGAGGGTGCCCTCAAGTGGGCGCTGCGCCTGGAGACGGTGGCCTGGGTGCCGCTGGTCGTTGCGGCCCTGTCCCTGGTGCTGCTGGTGGCGGAGCTCTACACGTACATCCCGCAGTTGAAGGGGGCGCCCTTCATGGATGTCTTCCTCAACCTCGGCATCCCGGTCCTCATCCCGCTGGCGGCCATGGCCGTCGGCGTGTCGCTCTTCTTCATCCTGCGCGCCGTCTCGCACGCGCTGCTGCTGCTGCTCGACATCTACGACCGGCCCTGCAAGTGCGAGCACGCCAGAGGCGCGTGCCCTCCGGCGCGCCCGGCGGGGATTGCCTCCGCCCCAAGTTCGCGTGAAGTTCGCCAGGGGGCTCGGCTCAGTCCGGGCCCCCTGCAGCCTGTAGCCCCCTCTTCTCGACGCCGGCATGCCGTTCCCGGCCGGCGAAGGATAGCCGGCCATGACACTGGCCATCGAAACCGAGGCCCTCGGCAAGCGCTACGGCGATGTGCAGGCCGTTGAGGGCCTGTCGCTGCAGGTGGCGCCGGGCGAGATCTACGCCTTCCTGGGTCTGAACGGCGCCGGCAAGACCACCACCATCCGCATGCTGCTCGGCATGGTCAAGCCCGATTCGGGTCTGGCCCGCGTGCTGCAGGCGCCGGTGCGCCTCGGCCGCCGCGAACCCTGGGCTTCCGTCGGGTACCTGGTCGAGGTCCCCCACGCCTACCCCGAACTGACCGTGCGCGACAACCTCGAGGTCGCTCGCCGCCTCCATCCGGGCACCCCGCGCCGGGAGGTCGACCAAACGATCGAGCGCCTGCGCCTGACCGAGTACGCCGACCGCCCGGCGGGGACTCTCTCGCAAGGCAACGCTCAGCGCCTGGGGTTGGCCAAGGCCCTGCTGCATCGACCTCGCCTGCTGATCCTGGACGAGCCGGCCAACGGCCTCGACCCGGCCGGGATCGTCGAGATTCGCCAGCTCCTGCTGGATCTCACCCGCCAGGAAGGTGCGACGGTCTTCATGGCCAGCCACATCCTGGCCGAGGTCGCCCGCCTCGCCCAGCGCATCGGCATCATCCATCAGGGCCGATTGCTCCAAGAACTGGACCTGCCCGCGCTGGAGCGCAACCGGCGCCGGCGGCTGGTCCTGCGCACACGCGATCTGCAGGCCGCCCGGCGGTCGCTCGAGGCGGCCGGGCATCCGGCGGCTGTGCTGGATGACGGTGTGCTGGAAGTGCGCAGCCAGGCCGTCATCGAGCGGCCGGAGGAGGTCAGTCGGCTCCTGGTACAGGCCGGCGCGCCCGCCACGCACCTGGTGGTGGAAGAGGAAGACCTGGAGCAGTACTTCCTGCGCCTGATCGGCGTCAGCGGAGGGGCGGCATGAACGCGCTGGCGGACATGCTGTGGGTGGAGTTGCGCAAGGCCCTGCGCTCCAGGGTGCCGCCGGTGGCCGGCCTGATGTCGCTCTTCATGCCCCTCGGCATCGGCCTGCTGGTCTTCGCCGCCCGCAACCCCGAGATCTCGCGCCAGGTGGGCCTGATCAGCGCCAAGGCCAACCTGCTGGCCTACTCGGCCACCGATTGGCCGGCCTACCTGCGCCTGGCGGCCATGATGTCCGGCGCCGGCGGGTTCGGGGTGTTTGTCTTCGCCATCACCTGGACCTTCGGGCGCGAGTTCGTTGACGGTACGCTCAAGGACCTGCTGGCCGTGCCCGTCTCGAGGGCCGCCATCCTGCTGGCCAAGTTCGCCGTCGTCGGCCTATGGTCTCTGGTGCTGAGCCTGATCCTGCTTCTGGCGACGCTGGTGATGGGCGCTCTCATCCGGCTGCCGGGAGGCTCGCCGGCAGCGATTCTCCAGGGCAGCGGGTTGCTGCTCCTCACCTCCTTCCTGGCGATGGCGGTGGTGACGCCGTTCGCCTTCGTCGCCAGCGTCGGCCGCGGCTACCTGCTGCCCATCGGCGTGGCCCTCCTGGCGCTCATCGCCGCCAATCTCCTGGCGCTGGCCGGCTGGGGTGAGTACTTCCCCTGGGCCGTTCCCGGTCTTGTGGCCCAGGGGACCGAACTGACGCCCGTCAGCTACGTCATCGTGGCTCTCACCGCGCTGGCCGGCATGCTCGCCACCTACGCATGGTGGATGCGGGCGGACCAGAACCGCTAGCCGCAGCCCAGCCTCGGCCGCTCATCACGAGCGGTCAGCATGCCGCCGGCCGCGGGCGGTGCTATCATCCTGATGGATTGCCCGCGTTGGGCGGGGCGGCCGGTTCACCCGTCTGCACCGCCGCCGAGGCTTGCATGCAGGAGCCAACCCTCTACCAGGAGCATCTGTCCTCTACGCGTACGGAAGCCTTGTTCATCGTGCTGACGCTCGTGCCGCTGGCGGCATTCGCCGGGCGGGTGCAGGTGGCCGGGCTTGACGGCTGGTCGATCGCCCTGCTCCTGGTGGCGGCCCTCTTCCTCTTCTACTCGTTCAATTACCGTACGCTGGTCATCCGCATTGGTCCCGAGTCCCTGCGCCTGCGCTTCGGGCTGTTCGAGTGGGCCATCCCGCTCGAGAACATCGAAACGTGCGCGCCCGACACGCTCACGCTGTGGCGCATCGGCGGCGCCGGTATCCACTTCACCCCCGCCGCCGGGCGCTACCGGGCGATGTTCAACTTCCTGGAACATCCGCGCTTGGTGCTCGCCCTGCGCCTCAGGAAGGGCCCGGTGCGGGACATCGCCTTCTCCACGCGCCGGCCGGCGGAGGTGCTCGCCACGTTGAAGCCGCTGCTCTCACCCCATTCGGCAACCTCTCGCCCGTCGGTTACATGAGCGCCTCCCCCGCCCCTCCCGCTGATCCCATCCGCCTGGCCAAGCGCGAGCTTCGCGATCACTGCCGCCAGCGGCGCGACCGTCTCGACGAAGCCCACCGCACCCGGGCAAGCGAGCGCATCGTTTCCGCCCTGGCGCGCTGGGGCCCGCTGCTCTCCGCCCGGGTCGCCTTCACCTACCTGCCGATGCCTGGCGAGGTCGACGTGCAGCCGCTGATGGGCCTCCTCCCGCACGTGCGCTGGGCGATCCCGCGCCTAGTGCGCGAGCCGGTGCGCCGGCTGGCCTTCCACGTCTACGAGCCAGGCCGTCTGATCCAGCACCGCTACGGCATGCTCGAGCCCGACCCGGCGCTCCCCGAGGTGGCCCTGGAGGGAGCGAACGTGATCATCGTTCCCGGGCTGGGCTTCACGCGTGGCGGCCACCGCCTCGGCTACGGCGGCGGTTACTACGACCGCCTGCTGGCCGCCGGCGCTCCCGCCGTCACCGTCGGCGTGTGCTTCGAAGCGCTGGTGCTGGAGGACCTGCCGCTCGCGGCCCACGATCTCGCCGTGGAGTACCTGGTGACCGAAGACGCCGGCCTCCGCACCTGCCGCCCGGCGGGCTGAGGGGCTCGCGGCGCCCGCTCAGGCTTCGAGCCGCGCCGGCCCCGGGAGGTTCATCCAATGCGCCCCCGCTCTCTCTGGGTAGGCTTGGCCGGCGGGATGCTGCTGGCTGCGGCGTGCGTACGGACGCCGACGCCGCAGCCGACAGCCTCCGTCACCGTCACTTTTGATCTGGCCCTGGGCGGTTCCGGCTTCGCGCTCACGGTCTATGCTCAGGAAGTGACCACCGGCAAGACCATCTCCCAGCTGTACTCGTCCGGGGCGCACGGCGGCGTCGTCCTTCCGACCTCGGCGCCTCTGGTCTTCACCCTCGAGGCGCCGGGCACCTACGTCTTCTACGCCAACATGATCAACGCCCCGGAGGACTACCACTTCGGCGCCACGGGGTGTGCGCCCGGCCCGGACTGTACCCAAACCGATCTCAAGGCCCTCGACGTCGTGCCGGGCGGAACGTACGCGGTGTACTTCAGCGATCGTTCGGGCGAGCGGCACGCCCCGGTGCCCACCCCGCACGCGCCCGTCAGCGTGCCGTGGCAGAGGTAGGCGTCCGGTAGCCGTCCCGTATCGATCCCGAATCGGTCCGCCCTCGGCCTGCACATTCGTACCACCCTACCGCGACCTGCAACTTCGGTTGAAGCAACAGCCGACGCCTCTGAGTGGTGGCGGGCGATCACCTGTCCGGGGGACGGCCGCTTATAATCCCCTCCCTGGAGCCCTCCCGGCATGTCCCACGCCATCCACGCCCACGAACTGACCAAGGTCTACAAGGTGACCGAGCGCGAGGCCGGCATGGCGGCGGCGCTGCGCTCGCTCGTGCGGCGCCGCACCGAAGAGGTGCGCGCCGTCGACGGCATCTCCTTCGACCTGGCGCCGGGCGAGGTGGTCGGCTTCCTGGGGCCCAACGGCGCCGGCAAGACGACCACCCTCAAAATGCTCTCCGGCCTGCTTCACCCCACATCCGGTGAGGCGACGGTGCTCGGCTTCACACCCTACCGCCGCCAACGCGACTTCCTGCGCCAGATCACGCTCGTCATGGGCCAGCGCAACCAGCTGGTGTGGGACATCCCGGCCATCGACTCGTTCGAACTCAACCGCGCCGTCTACCGCCTGGCGCCGGCCGACTACCGCCGCACGCTCGACGAACTGACCGAACTGCTCGACCTTGGCCCGCTGCTGAGAAAGCCGGTGCGCAACCTGTCGCTGGGCGAGCGCATGAAGTGCGAGATTGCCGCCGCGCTGCTCCACCGCCCGCAGGTGGTCTTCCTCGACGAGCCGACCATCGGGCTGGACGTCACCATGCAGCGCCGCATCCGCGCCTTCTTTGCTGACTACAACCGGCGCTTCGGGGCCACGATCCTGCTGACCTCGCACTACATGAACGACGTCGAGGCGCTCTGCCGCCGGGTGATCGTCATCCACGAAGGGACGCTGCTCTTCGACGGCGACCTGGCGGCGCTGCTCGCCCGCTTCTCCTCGCACAAGACCATCGTCGTCCAGCTCGAGACCTGCCCGGAGAAGCTGGAGGGCTACGGCGAGGTCGTCGCATGCGAGGACGGGCTGGTGACCCTGCGGGTGCCGAAGGCCGAGACCTCGCGCACCACGGCCCGCCTGCTGGCCGATCTGCCGGTCATCGACCTGACGGTCGAGGACCCGCCCATCGAAGAGGTTATCGAGCGCGTCTTTGCCCAGGAGTCGGAATGAAGGGCCTGGCGGAGATCTACCGCCAGGAACTGCGCACCTCCCTGGCCGCCATGCTGCAGTATCGCGTGGCGCTCTTCATCTGGCTGATCTCCCAGGTGCTCGACCCGGTCATCTACCTGGTTGTCTGGTCGACGGTCTCCCTGGCCAGCGGCGTCGCCGTGGGCGGGTACACGCGGGGCGACTTCGCCGCCTACTTCCTGGCGCTGATGGTCATCAACAACATCACCTACTCGTGGATCATGCACGAGTACGAATACCGCGTGCGTGAGGGCACGCTCTCGGCGGCGCTGCTGCGGCCGCTGCACCCGATCCACGCCGACCTGGCCGACAACCTGGCCTCCAAGATGGTCTCCACGCCGCTGATGATCGGCATGGCGGTCGTGCTGGCGTTCGTCTTCCGGCCGACGGCAACTCTCGTGCCATGGGCCGTGGCGGCCTTTGTCCCGGCCGTGCTGCTTGCCTACCTGCTGCGGTTCCTGTTCGAGTGGACGCTGGCGCTGGCAGCCTTCTGGACGACGCGCGTCAGCGCCCTCAACCAGGCCTACTACGTGGCGCTGCTGTTCCTCTCCGGCCAGGTGGCGCCGCTGTCGCTCTTCCCGGGCGCGGTCCAGTCCCTGGCCGCAGCGCTGCCCTTCCGCTGGATGATCGCCTTCCCGC
>DYJB01000038.1:13806-17788 GCA_020723365.1 Candidatus Aquidulcis sp.
GCTCGAGCTGCTGCTGGGCCGGCTGTCGCCGGCGCAGGCGCTGGCCGGGTTCGCGGCGCAGGCGGGCTGGATCCTCGTCGCTCTGGTGATCGTGCGCTTTGCCTGGCGCCTCGGTGTACGGCGCTACTCGGCGGTGGGCGCATGAACACGCTGCGCCTGGCCTGGGCCTTCTTCCGCGTGGGCGTGATGGGCGAGGCCGCCTACCGCGTCAACTTCGTCATCCAGCTCTTCCAGTCGCTGCTCGGCCTGCTGACGGCCCTGGGCGGGCTGGCGATCGTCTTCAGCTACACCGATACGCTCGGCGGCTGGCGTCCGGATGAGGTGGTGGCGCTGGTGGGGGTGTACATCCTGGTGGGCGGGCTGATCGGCGTCGTCATCCAGCCCAGCATGGAGGCGCTGATCGAGGGCGTGCACGACGGTTCGCTCGACTTCACGCTGACGATGCCCGAGGACGCCCAGCTCCTGGCCTCCATCCAGGACGTCGATATCTGGGAGGTGCTGAACATCCTGCTCGGGCTGGGTGTGCTGGGCGTGGCGCTCGGCCGGCTCGGCGGGCAAATCGGCGCGGGGCAGGCGGCGCTCTTCGGCCTGATGGTGCTGGCCGGCGGGTCGATTGTCTATTCGTTCTGGCTGATCCTGACAACGCTCTCGTTCTGGTTCGTGCGCGTCGAGAACATCCTGGTCATCTTCCAGTCGGTCTACGAGGCCGGCCGCTGGCCGGTGACGCTCTACCCGGCCTGGCTGCGCTTCGGGCTGACGTTCCTGGTGCCGGTGGCCTTCGCCGTTACCGTCCCGGCCGAGGCCCTCACCGGGCGGCTGACCGCGCCGACGGCTCTGCTGGCCGTCGGGCTGGCGGCGGCGCTGCTCGTCGGCTCACGCTGGTTCTGGAAGATCGGGCTGCGCAACTACTCGGGCGCCTCGGCCTGAGCGGGGCTCCGGCGCCGGTGCTTCGCCGTTTCGCTTGGCACCCTTGCGCCGCAACGGCCTGCCGGTGCATGATTGACGCGATCCAGGCGCGGCCCGACCCCGTCGCCGGTGGGAGGCCTGCATGCCGAAGCTTCAGCTGATCGTCAATCCTGCGGCGGGCGCCGGCACCGGCGGGCGTTCGATCCCGGCCATCGAGCGCCTGATGCAGGCCGGCGGTCTGGCGTATGACCTGGTGCGCACCGAGCGCCGCGGGCACGCCATCGAGCTGGCACGCCAGGCGGCGCTCTCGGGCGCTGACGTCGTCGTCGCCTGCGGCGGCGACGGCACCTGCAACGAGGTCATCAACGGGCTTAAGCAGGCCGAGGCGCAGGGGCGCCGGGCGGCGCTGGGCGTGCTGTGCGTCGGGCGCGGCAACGACTTTGCCTTCGCCGTCGGCATCCCCATGGATCTGGCGGCCGGCGTGGCGGCGCTGGCGGCGGACGCACGCCGCACGATCGATCTGGGCCGCGTCACCGGCGGCGTCTTCCCCGACGGCCGCTACTTCGGCAGCTGCGTCGGCATCGGCTTCGACGCCGTGACGACGATCCAGGTGTCGAAGATGCCGCGCTGGGGCGGCTTCCTGAGCTTCTTCGCCGCCGTGCTCAAGACGATCTTCCTCTACCCCTACGGCCCCACGGTCAGGCTGGACGTCGACGGCCGGACGCAGACGCTACCGACGCTGATGGTCTCGGTCATGAACGGCCGGCGCCTGGGCGGCGGATTCTGGATGGCGCCCACCGCCGAGCCGGATGACGGGCTCTTCGACCTGTGCGTCGCCCGCCAGGCGAGCCGGCGCCGGATCCTGGCCCTCATCCCGCACTTCCTCAAGGGAACGCAGCCGGGCCAGCCGGAGATTCAGATGCTGCAGGGCAAGGCCATTGTGATCGAGGCGGTGAAGGGCGTGCTGCCGGCGCAGACCGACGGCGAGATCATCTCGACCGAGGGCTTGCGCCTCGACATCGAGATGCTGCCGCAGTCGCTGCAGGTCGTCTCACCGGCCGCCGCACCCCGATGAGCGCCGCCCATCGGCTGACGCTCGGCGGGCTCAAGACGCTCACGCGCCTGCTGTGCCGCATCGATGATGCCCAGCTGGACCGCGTCCCGGCGCACGGGCCGCTGATCCTGGTCACCAACCACACCAACCTGGTCGAGGTGCCGCTCCTGTACACCCACCTGCAGCCGCGGCAGGCGACGTGCTTCGTCGCCTCCGTGCGCTGGGAGAATCCGTTCTACCGCTGGCTGCTCGATGGCGCGCAGATGATCCCCCTGCGCCGCGGCGAAGCCGATGTCACCGCGCTGCGGGAAGGGTTGCGGCGCCTGGAGCAGGGCTGGATCGTGATCATCGCCCCGGAGGGGACGCGCAGCCGCACGGGCAAGCTGCAGCGCGGCAAGGCCGGCGTGGTGCCCCTGGCCCTGCGCAGCGGCGCGCCGCTGCTGCCGCTGGTCTACTTCGGCCACGAGGGCTTCAACGACAACGTGCGCCGCCTGCGCCGCACCGACTTCCACATTGTCGTCGGCGAACCGTTCCGCCTGCAGGCGGGCAACAGGGTCGTGACGCGTGAGGTGCGCCAGGCGATGGCGGACGAGATCATGCGCACGCTGGCCGCCCTCCTGCCGGCGGAGAACCGCGGCCAGTACGCCGACCTCGCCGACCACCCTCGGCGTCATGTCGTGCCCCTGGAGCCACCCCCATCTCCACCTCCAATCTGACGTCGGCGGATGACGGTTCCCGCCAGCGCGCCGGGACGCAGCGTGCCTGACCACGCGAGCGGCCATCTCGCCGCTCAGGACATGGCGTCTCATCTCGCCCGGGTTGGGGGACAGGTGTGTCCGGCGGGGGTCGGTCAGGGCTCGAGCTTATCCAGCTCGGCCTCGCAGGCAGCCAGGAAGCGTGCGTGATCCATGGCCCGCGCCAGATCCCGCGCCTCTTCGAGCGATCGGTGCGCCTCGGCCGGGCGGCCGCCCAGCCGCTGCAGCGCCCCGGCGTTGATCAGCAGCTGCGTCAGGTGCTCGCGGTGCCCGATGCGCCGGGCATGGGCCAGGCCCACGGCCACCAGCGCTTCGGCCTCATCCAGCGCCCCGCGCGCTGCCACCACCCGGCCGAGGTTGGCCAGGGCCTGCGCCTGCAGGGCGGGATCGCCGCGCTCGATCGCCAGCTGTCGCGCCTCGACGAAGCGCGCTTCGGCCTGCACTGGATCCCCGCCATCGAAGGCCAGCGCGCCCAGGTTGAGCAGCAGCGCTGCCAGCGTGCGGCGCTCGCCGGCCGCGTGCGCCAGCTCGACCGCCTCCAGCAGCCCGGCCTGCGCCCGCCCCAGGTCGCCCTCACGTGCCGCCAGCACACCCAGGTTGGCCAGCAGCGTGCCTTCCAGCCCCCGGGCGCCGATCGAGCGTGCCAGCCTCAGCGCCGTCTCGTAGTCGCGCCGGGCGGCATCGTCCTCGCCGCGCGCCGCCCGCATCGCCGCCCGATTCGCCAGCAGTTCGGCCTGCTCGCGAACGAGGCTCTCCCGCTCGGCGACGGCGAGGCCGCGTTCGCACAAGCCGAGGGCCTCCGCCACGGCGCCCTGGGCTCGGGCTGCCAGCGCCAGCACCTTCAGGCAGGCACACTCTGAGCGCCGGTCACCGGCGCGCTCGGCCAGGTCCAGCGCCGCGCGGGCGTCGTCGGCGGCAGGCACATATTCGCCGCCCAGGTAGCGCGCCCGGGAGCGCAGCTCCAGCGCCCTTTGAAGCTCGCCTGGAGAAGCCTGACCTCGCCCGGCCTCGACAGCGCGATCGAGCAGCGCCCGCACGGCTGCGAGTCTCCCGGCCGCCTCGAAGTACTCGAACCAGGCATCCAGCAGCCGGAGCAGCGCGCCGCCCTCGTCTGCCAGCCGCATGGCCGTCAAGGCATTGGCCTCATCCAGTCCCAGCGCAGGCACATCGTCCGGCAGGCGGGAAGGCCGGACAGCCGCCCAGTTGATCAGCCGCGGCCCAGCCTGCGCCAGCCCAAGCGGTCAAACGTGCATCCGTTTGAGATACA
>DYJB01000038.1:17798-19209 GCA_020723365.1 Candidatus Aquidulcis sp.
TGCGCCAGGCCCCCCAGCCCGGCAGCGTAGTCGGCAACGCTCGGGTGCAGCGCGTAGCGGCCTGCGCCCATGTTCTCCACCATTCCGGCGTCGAGCAGCGCATCCCAGGCCGGCGCTTCGCCGTCCGAGGCCGCCAGCGCCGCCGCCTCGTCGAACGAATTCGGCTTCGGCGGAAAGACCGCCACGGCCGCCAGCATCTGCCGCGCCGCCTCGCTCAGGCCGCCTTCGCTCAGCGAGATCACGGTGCGCAACGTGATGGAGGCGTCCAGCGGCAGCGACGGCTGCGCTTCCAGCGCCGGGCGCGCCTCGACCAGCTCCATGCGCGCGGCGGGATCCTGCAGCCGCAGCCGCGCCGCCTCGAGCCGGCGCGGTTCGCCCCGGCGGCCTTCCTGTCTCAGGTAGCGCCCCATCAGCACCAGCGCCAGCGGCAGTCCGCCGACCGCCGACACCAGTGGGGCGGCACCTTCTTCCGGCAGAGCCGCGGCAAAGAAGCGCAGAACCTCCAGGCCTGTACGGAGATCCAGCTCAGGAACAAGGACTTCTGCGCCGCCCCCCAGCTCGGCAGCCAGGGAGGGCGAGCGCGTGGTCATCAGAAGCGCCGACTGCGGGCCACCCAGCTGCAGGGCCCGCGCCGCCGGGATCGACCAGGCATCATCGATGACCAGCAGCATCTGCCGGGCGTGAAGCGCGGCCTGCAGTGCGCGGGCGCGGTCCTCCAGCGCCGGCATGCCGGCCAGATCGCTCATCGACCAGCCGAGCGCCAATCCCCAGGCACCCAGCCGCGCCGCCAGGTCGGGATGCTGCCCCAGACCGGCCCACAGCACGCCGTCCGGATAGGCGTCTCGCACACGGGCGTCGTGGCACAGGGCCGCCGCCAGCGCCGTCTTGCCCGCGCCGGGCAGTCCGTGAAGCACGAGCAAACGCCCCGGTCCCTGGAGCCTTTCCCGGCAAGCAGCCAGCAGCGCCTCGCGCCCGAGGAGGGGCTGCTCGGGAAGAGGCGGAGCCAGGAGCGGCGCCGAGAGCGCCGCGATACCCGGTTGCGCTCCCGGCCGGCGGCCTGGCAGGCCCTGCTCGTTCCACTCGCGCAACACGCTTCCCAGGCGTTCGAGTGCCGCCGCCTGTTCGTGGTCCAGGGTGCTGCGCGCCACGGCCAGCCAGTCGGCGAGGTAGTCGGGCTTGCGGCCCCGCAGGAACTGCTCGGTCAGGATCAGGTAGCCGCGCCAGCGCGGGTCGGCCGGGTCGGGCTCGCCAGGCCCCGGCCGCAGCGATTCGAGACCCCGGCGGAGCAGGTCGCGCAGGGCCAGGCCCCTCCCGGTGTCGGTTTCGCGGTATCCACCGCCGAGGCGCTGGACCTCGGCGGCAGCCGTGGATGCCAGCGGGAGGATTCCGAGTTCCGCCGATCGGTCCCAGG
>DYJB01000039.1:0-6360 GCA_020723365.1 Candidatus Aquidulcis sp.
GAAGTAGTCGGCGGCCAGCTCCGGATGGCGATCCAGCCCCAGCCGCTCAACCACCAGGTGATCGAACGACCCCAGCAGGTAGTCGGTCAGGAAGAACGTGCCCGGCGCTTCGGCCATCAGGTGCTCGAAGCGGCCGTTGGCGTACATCTCGTAGCAGTGCGGTCCGGCGATTCGCTCCACGCCCTCGGCCGCCAGCAGGCGGTCGAGCTCGCCGCCCGTGCCGCAGTCGCCGTAGACGACGATCACGCGTCCGAACCGCTGGCGCGCCTCCCGGATACGTTCCCGCACAGCGGCCGGAATTCGATCGGGGTGATTGTGCAGCAGCGACGGGACCGCCAGCACCTCCGCCTCCCAGCCGTACCTGGCGCGCAGGGCCAGCACCTCGCGCGCCAGCGCGCCGCAGGCGATCAGTGCTGTTGTTGTCCGCCTCTCAAGCTCCGGCATCAGGCGCTCAGCCTTCCCTGCAGGGCGGCGGCCATGGCTTCCAGATGCCGCGGCGTGCTGCCGCAGCAGGCCCCAATGACGCGGGCGCCGGCCTCGGCTGCAGCCGCAGCGTAGACGGCCATCTCCTCCGGTCCGGCGCCGTAGACGGCGCGTCCCTTCTCAAGCTTCGGCACGCCGGCGTTCGCCTTGGCCACCAGCACCGCCTGCGGGGCGGCAGCTTTCATCTTCTCGATCACGGACAGGATCTCGTCCGGGCCGTTGCCGCAGTTGGCGCCCAGCGCCGAGACCCCCCATGCGCTCAGTTCGCGCACGGCCTGCTCGGGCGTGACGCCCATCATCGTCCGGCCGCGCGTGTCGAAGGTCAGCGTGGCCACGATCGGGATGTCGGCCGAGGCCTGGCGCACGCCGTCGATGGCGGCCCGCATCTCCTCCAGGCTCGATAGCGTCTCGATCCAGATCACGTCGACACCGCCCGCCATCAGCCCGCGCGCCTGCTCGGCGAAGGCCGCCGTCGCCTCGGCCGGCTCGAGTTCGCCCAGCGGCGCCAGGATGCCTCCGCTGGGGCCGATGTCGCCCGCCACCACGGCCCGGCCGCCGGCCTGGCGAACCTCCTCGCGCACCAGTTGGGCCGCCGCCGTGTTGAACTCGACCACACGGTCCTGCAGGTTGTGCAGGCTGAGGCGCAGGCGGTTGCCGCCGAAGGTGTTGGTCAGGATCACGCGCGAGCCGGCCTGGAGGTAGCCGCCATGCACGCGGCGCACGCGATCCGGGTGCTCCACGTTCCACAGTTCGGGCGAGGCGCCGAACTGCAGCCCGAGCTCCATCAGCATCGTCCCCATCCCGCCGTCCGCCAGGATCAATCCCGGCCGGGCGAGCAGCTCTTCCCAGGCACCCATCCGCTTTCCCTCCCGCCTAGCCGCGGCGAATGGCGATCAGCTTCTTGGCCGTTTCGACCGCAACGGCCGCATCGCGGCAGTAGGCATCGGCCTCGATCTCCTCGGCAAAGGCGGCGTTCAGCGGCGCGCCGCCCACCAAGACGATCAGGTCCTTGCGCAGTCCGGCTTCGGCCAGCGCCTTGATCACCACGCCCATGTAGGGCATGGTCGTGGTCAGCAGGGCGCTCATGCCCAGGATGACCGGTTTATGCTCGCGCACCGCCGCCAGGAAGGCGTCGGCGTCGTTGTTGATTCCCAGGTTGACGACCTTGAACCCGGCGCCTTCCATCATCATCGCCACCAGGTTCTTGCCGATGTCATGGATGTCGCCCTTGACCGTGCCGATGACCATCGTGCCGATCTGGGGCGCGCCGGTCTCGGCCAGCTTGGGACGCAGGATCTCCATGCCGGCCTTCATCGATTTGGCCGCCATCAGCACTTCGGGCACGAACAGGACCCCGTCGCGGAAGTCCACCCCGACGACGTCCATACCGGCCACCAGCACTTTCGTCAGCACGTCGTAGGGCGTCATGCCCCGGCGCAGCAGCTCGTGGACGCCGGCGACGATCTGGTCGGCCAGGCCGTCGTACAGGTCGTCCTTCATCTGGTCCATCAGCTCCTGCGTTTCCAGCGTCGTCAGATCCGGTTGGTCGCTCATGATCTCCCTCAGGATTGGGTTCGCCTTCGGCGGTCGGCGCGCGCCCCGGATTCGGCGGGCGTCGCCGGCCTGGCCGACAGGATGTTGTCCAGGTGCGGAAAGGCATCGGTGGCATGCGGAAGGACGGATCGGTGGCGGTCTGCACATGCCGGGTCCAGCGCGCCAGCCGCTCGGCCTCGGCGCGCTGGCTCAGATTGAGCAGGGCGATGCGCGCCCCGTCGCCGGCGGCGTTGCCGACGGCGTGCACGCGGTCCAGGGCACAGTCGGGGATCATACCCAGGATCATGGCGTGGCGGGGATCGATGTACGAGCCGAAGGCTCCCGCCAGCACGATGCGCTCCACGGCCCTGATCTCCGTCCGCGCCATCAGCAGCTTGACGCCGGCGTACAGTGCCGCCTTGGCCAGCTGGATGGCGCGCACGTCGCTCTGCGTCACCACGATCGGAGCGCCGGTGGCCGACTGCTCGGCGGAGACCAGGACGTATTCGCCCGACCGGCCGGCGAAGCGCACCCGCGGCGAGCGCGCGGCGAAGGACTCCTCAAAGCGGCCATCCGGCCGCAGCGCGCCGGCCAGGTACAGCTCGGCCACCACCTCGATGATGCCGCTGCCGCAGATGCCCGTGGCCCTGGCGGATGGCGGCAGGGGCTCGTTCTCGGCGCCTTCGATCCAGGCCTCGTGCCCGATGACGCGGATGCGCGGCTCCAGGCTGAGCGGATCGATGCGCACGCGCTCGATGGCGCCCGGTGCGGCGCGCTGCCCGTGCGTGATCTGCGCCCCTTCGAAAGCCGGACCGGTGGGGCTGGAGGCGCACAGCAGCCCCCTGCGGTTCCCCAGCGACATCTCGGCGTTCGTGCCGACGTCGATCACCAGCATCTGCTCATCCTGCAGGTGCGGCGATTCGGCCAGCAGCACCGCCGTGTGATCGGCGCCGACGTGCCCGGCGATGCACGGCAGCAGGTGCACGCGCCCGGCCGGGTGAAAGTCCAGCCCGAGCTCGCGCGCCTTGCGATCCACCGGGTCGGAGGTGGCCAGAGCGAAGGGCGTACCTCCCAGCTCGACCGGATCGATCCCGAGCAGCAGGTGGTGCATGATGGTGTTGCCCACCAGCACGGCATCCAGGATCGAGGCCGGCGTGAGCCCGACGCGCTCGGTGGCCTTCACCGCCAGCTCGTTGACGGCGCGTACGATCGCCCGGTGCATGCGCTCGACGCCTTGCGGCTCGGACATGCCGTAGCTCACCCGGCTCATCAGATCCTCGCCGTAGCGCACTTGCGGATTCATCATCGACTCGGTCGCCAGCACGGCGCCGGTGCGCAGGTCGCACAGGTGAGCCACGACGGTCGTCGTACCGATGTCGACCGCCAGGCCGTGCACGCCCTCGGCGTACCCGGGCTCGACGCGCTGCACCACCTGGTCCTTCCACAGCGTGACCGTCACGGCCCAGCGCCCCTTGCGCAGGGCGTGCTGCAGTCCGCGCAGCGCCTCGGGGTCGACGGCCAGGCCGCTCAGCTTCCAGGCCTCGGCCAGCGCCGCCTGCAGCCGCTGCCAGTCCCCGCGGGCGTCATCTACATGCGCCGGGGGCACCTCGACGTACACTTGGCGCACGGCCGGATCGACCTCGATGGCCCGCTCGGTGGCCGCCTTGGCGATGACCTGCTTGCGCGCCTGGCTCTCCTCCGGCACCGTGATCAGGACATCGTCCAGCACCCGCGCGGCGCACGCCAGGCGCCGGCCCGTGATGCCGTGCTCGCTCAGATAGGATCGCTCCGTCTGCTCGGGCGGCGACAGGTGCGATTCGTCCGAGTCGATGGCGTGCTTGGCGTAGCGGCCGGTCTCGACGATCACCTGGCACTTGCCGCACGTCTGCCGCCCGCCGCAGATCGACTCGATCTCGACGCCCAGACCGCGGGCCGCCTCCAGCAGGTTGGCGCCCGGATCGAGACGTCCCCGCCGGCCGGAGGGCATCAGCACCAGTTGGGGGCGACCTGACTCGTCGGCCATCAGCCCTGTGCCTCGACTCCCGGCTTCATCCGAGCAGCCCGATCGTGGCAATGCCCGCCGCCACCAGCGCCGCCCCCAGCAGGCGCATCGGTCCGCTGCTTTCCTTCAGCACCAGCACCCCGTAGCCCGCTCCAAGCACGACGCTGAACTCGCGGATGGCCCCGGCATACGAGGCCGGCGTGCCGCGCGCCATGGCGAACAGCACCAGCGCGTAGGCGCTGAGCGAGGTAAAGCCGGCCAGCACCGTCCAGCCTTTCGAGTAGGCCCACTCGGCGCGCAGCCCGCCCCACCCGATCTCGCGCAGCGTGAAGGGCGTCAGCATCACCACGCTCCACCACAGCGCCAGGTAGGTGTAGAGCAGGGGCTCGACGTAGCCGATGCCGACCTTGTCGATCAGGGTGTAGAGCGAGATGCACGCTCCGGCGGCCAGCGCCCAGCGCGAGGAAGGAAGGCGCAGGGCCCTCAAGGGTTCCTTCCACCCGCCCAGGCGAGGCAGGTTGACGACGTACAGTCCCGCCACGATTGTCAGCACGCCCAGCGCCCCGCCCCAGGTCAGCGGCTCGCGCAGCAGCACGATCGACCACACCAGCAGCAGCGTCGGCCCGGCCCCGCGCGACAGCGGGTAGACGATCGACAGGTCGGCGCCCTGGTAGGCCTTGGCGATGGCGTAGAAGTAGGCCGCCTCGAACACGGCGCTTCCGATCAGGAGGGCCCAGCCCTGCCACGCGATCGGCTGCCAGGCGAAGATCAGCACCGGCGCGAACAGCACCCCGCTGAAGAGCAGCATCCACCAGACGAAGGCCGTCCGGTCGCGGCTGCGCTTGAGGGCAATGTGGGTCACGACGTGGATGCACGCCGAGCCCAGCAGGATCCACAGGTTGGCGAGGGTCATCCGTCATCCGCCTGCCGTCGTGCGCCTCCGCCGGATCCAGGGCGCAGCCTCATGCCTCGCCGCCGGCCGGCCGGCGCCGCTCGCCGCGCGCCCGCCGCCCGGCCGCCGGCTCGGGGCGCGTCCAGCCTGCCGGCGGGACCGAGTCGCCCCTGACCAGCCCGGGGAAGGCCGCCCGCACGCGGGCGTCCACCTCGGGCGGGAAGACGGCCGGGTTGTCGCGCGTCAGGATGTCGCGGGCGCGCTCCATGGCGTGCGCCTGCGAGTCCTTGCTGCCCTTCTCAATCCACTGCGCCCGCGCCTCGCGGTCGGCCACGGTCGGGAGGAAGGCGGCCGTCTTCATGCGCTCCAGCGTGTGCGCGTGATCGATGAACCCCCCGGCCGGTCCCACCTCGGCAATCAAGTCCAGCGCCAGGTTCTCCTCGCTGAACTCCATGCCGCGCCGAATGCGCTTGAGCATCAGCGAGATCTCGTCGTCGATGACGGCCTTGGCGAAGTCGAAGGCCATCAGCGAGTCGAGCAGGCCGGTCAAATTGAACATCTGCACGCCGCCCAGCAGGCCGGCCACGGCCGACATGCCCGTCTCATAGCCCGACTGGGCGTCGTTGACCTTGGCGTTGGTCAGGCCAATGTAGCCGCCGTTGGGGATGTTGTAGTACATCGCCATCTGGGCGAAAGCGATGAACAGGATGCCGGTTTCAATGGCGCCGGAGGCGTAGGCGCCGGTGCGCATGTCCGCCACCGTCGGCAGCGTGGCGTAGATCGTCGGCTTGCCGCGCCGCACCATTTGCTCCAGGACGGCCGCCGCCAGGAACTCGGCATTGCCCTGCGCCAGCGTCCCGACCATCGTCAGCGGCGAGGTCAGCCCGGCGTTGGGAACGATCGTCGGGTAGTACGGCAGGTCGCGCTCGACGTAGAAGATCAGGGCTGCGGTGGAGTCGAAGTCCATCGTCAGCGGCGAGACCACCGGGCAGGAGTGGTGCGTGACGAACGGGTGCTGGCGGTAGGCCGCCTCGCTCCCGGCCACGGCGAAGGCCAGCTTCAGGATCGCCTCGAAATCCTCCGGCGGGCCGCTGCCGCGCACCGGCTTGACCGTGTTCTTGAGCGCCGTGTAGAAGCGTGTGATGCTGAACAGCCCCGGGGGTGCGTCCTCGGCCAGCGTCGAGATCGAGAACACATCATGGCCCGGCAAGGCGTTGACCAGGTGGGCGATGCGCGCCAGGTCCTCGGACGTCGCCCGGCGCTCATGGCCGCTCAGCGGATCGATGATGTTGGGGGCCGATGACCCGGTGACCATCACCGGTGCATCCCCCGGCAGGGTCTTGTCGAACTTGGGGTCGCGGGCGTAGAAGGTGAAGGTGGGTGGGATCGAGGAGCGGAACTCCTCCACCACCTGGCGCGGCAGGCGCACGATCTCCGTCGCCTCGCCCAC
>DYJB01000039.1:6370-18977 GCA_020723365.1 Candidatus Aquidulcis sp.
AGAGCTGGCGCGCTTGAGGATTGCGCACCAGCAACCCGACCTTCTCCAGGATTTCCAGCGAGGCCTGGTGCACTCGAACCACCTGCTCGGGGGTGAGAACGGTCGCGAGATTCTGCATGGCTCGACCTCGTGCGAAGTGTCGGGGCCGGTATCGATCGGACGCGCCGCACGGCCCCGCGGCCGCGGCGCGCTCTGCGCCTCAGGTCTCGAGGGGCGCGATCTCGGTCACAAAGCGGAACCGGTCGCCGCGGTACAGATCGCGGCCATGCTCCACGGGATGGTCGTCCTGGTCGTAGGCCAGGCGGCGTTCCAGCATCAGCGGGGCACCCGGACCTACGCCCAGCAGCTCGGCCTCATACTCGCCGGCCGTCACGGGCTCGAGCGACTGGCGCGCCCGGTGGATGCGCACCCCGTATTCGCTCTCCATGACCTCGTACATCGAGCGATGCTCCAGATCGAAGCGCTGCAGGCCCGGGAAGCGCTGCGCCGACATCACGTAGTGCTCGAGCATCACCGGGGCGCTGTTCAGGAAGCGCAGGCGCAGCAGGTCGATGACCGGAGCGTGCAGCGGCAGCCGCAGGACGGCCGCCAGCGAGGCCTCCACCGGCCGCTCCTCAATCCGCACCAGGCGGGCCCCGGGCGTGAAGCCGCGCCGCTCCATGCCGCGCGTGAACGAGATCAGCCGCCCGGCCTGGCGTTCGATCTTGGGATCGGCGACGAAGGTCCCGCTGCCCTGCCGGCGGATCAGCAGACCCTGGGACTCGAGCACCCGCAGGGCGCGCCGAAGCGTCAGCCGGTTGACTCCCAGCCCCTCGCTGAGATCGCGCTCGGCCGGCAGGCGGTCCCCGGGAAGCAATCGACCGGATTCGATCCGGTCGAGCAGACTATCGGCGATCTGGACGTACAGGGGAATGTCGGAGGTATGCCGGTCGACCGGTCGTTCGATCGGAAAGGAGGCGAGGCGGGCGGGAGTGGCGGTCATGCGGCCGGCGGCAGGCTCTGGGAATGGTGTATACCATTAATGTACCATACCTTGGCGCACGGCGTCAATCGGGGATTGCGAGGCTACCGGTGCGGGTGTGTGTTTCCTGCCCGCCGACCTGCCGCGCAGGCTCAGGGGCCCTCGGCCGCCGCCTCGCCCCCGGCGCCAAGCCTACGTCCGGCTGTAGGCAACGAACTCCGTCTCGATCGAACCGTCGGCGAAGAAGTCGACCATCACATACGACGGCGGGCAATGCAGGTAGTCGCCATACCACCAGTTGCCGGAAACGGCGCCGTTGCAGGCGTAGCGCACGCCCAGGTAGTCCACCCGGTCGTGCTGGTGGGCATGCCCGCTCAAACAGGCGCGCACGTTGGGATGGGCCAGGAACAGCTCGCGCAGCCAGCCGGCGTCGATGTGCATCCAGGCTCCCGGCACAACCCAGTTGCCGCTCGCCGCCAGATCTCCGTCGAAGAACTCGCAGGCGCACAGGATCGGGATGTGCGAAGCGATGCAAACGGGCGTCGTCGCCGCCGTCGTCTCGAGGTCGGACCGCAGCCAGGCCCTCTGCTCCTCATCCAGTTTGCCCGTGTACGGCATGGGCGATTCGATTTCGCGCACGTGCGTGCTGTCGAGCACGATGAAGTGCCAGCCTGCCTGATCGAAACTGTAGTAGCGCTGCTTGAGCCCCAGCGCCTGCAGAGCCATGCCCTTGCCGAACAGCGGGTCGTCCCTGAGCGCCGCCCGCTCCAGCTCCGGCAGCCCCCAGCCGAAGACGTCATGGTTGCCGATGGCGTGCACCACCGGCAGCGAGCACTCTTGCGTGAGGATCTCATTGAACAGGCCCCAGCGCGTGAGGGAGTACTCCTTCGGCGTCTCGAGGGAGTCCATAATCGAGTCGCCCGTGTTGAGGATGAACGCCGGTGGGTCGGCCTGTGCCTGGGCATGCGCCAGGGCCTTGGCCATCCCCAGGCGGGCATCGCTGCGCTGGTCGAGATGAATGTCGGTCAGGTGGGCAATCCGCAAGAGCCGATCCGGCCTGGCGGACGGCGGTGCCGCCTGGCAGGCCGCGGCGGCGGCCGTCGACAGGGCGCCGGCGGCGTGCAGGAATCCCCGACGCGAGAGGCGTGGCGGCATCATGGCTTCCTTTCCTGGGTTGCTGCGGGTGCAGGCCCCGGCCGGGGGCGCACGACGCCGCCACTGGCCTGATGTCCCTGCCCGACCACGATGAAGGCGCTGTCGTCGGCCTCGGTCACAATCGATCGCAGGGCGCTGACATCCGGGCGCCCGACGGTGCAGAACAGGACGGCATGCGCGGCGCCGGTGAACTCGCCCTGCGCCGGCCACGTGGTCACACCGATGCCAAGCCCGTTCAGCACAGCCCGCGCCACGGCGTCCGGCTCATCGGTCACGATGAAGACGGTACGGATGGTGCTCGGCCCCTCCAGCACGTAGTCGGCTGCCAGCCCCCAGACGAAGAGCGTGATCAGCGCGTAGAGCGCCTTCTCCCAGCCGAACACGATCCCGGCCAGCAGCACGACGGCGCCATCGGTGATCAAGTACACCTGGCTGATGGGCACGCCGGTGCGCAGCTGCATGATTCGGCTGACCACGCCCGTCCCGGCCGAGGTGCCCCGCCCGCGGAACACCAGCCCCGTGCCGATCCCGCCGACCACGCCACCAAACAGGGCGTTCAGCAGCAAGTCCTGTGTCAGCCCCCCGGCAGGGGTCCAGCGCGCCAGGATGTCCACGCCCAGGTTGTACAGCAGGACGACGAAGGCGGTCCGCAACAAGAAACGGAACCGCCCGAGGCGGGCGTAGCCGAGCACCAGCATGGGCAGGTTGAGCAGCAGCATCGTCAGCCCGACGGGTGTGCCGATCAGCCGGCGCAGGATGATCGCCAATCCCGACACCCCTCCGGGCGCCAGGTCCGACGGCACCAGGAAGAGGTCCACGCTCAGCGCCAGCAGCACAGCCCCGGCTGTAAGCAGCGCTCCCTCCCGGACGATTTCCGTTCCGGCGCCACGCCTTCGCACCATCCCTGCCTCCACAAAGCGCATCCCCGCCGGATGGCGGGGATGCGGGTCTCATCCGCTTGCCGGCCCGACCTCAGCCCATGACCCAGCAGCCGTGCGGCGGGAAGGACACGGTCAGGTTCTCCCCCACCTTCGGAAGGACCAGCTTGCGCTCGTTGAGCGCGTCGAGCGTCACAACCGAGTCGCCCAGCTTCAGGTGAATGCGGACCACCGAGCCGAGGAAGGCGACCGACTCGACCTTGCCGGTCAGATTGTTGTCGCCCTGGCGGGCGCCCATGTGCAGCTCTTCCGGCCGGAGCATGACCAGCGCCTCGGTGGCGCCGGGCTTCACCGGCGAGCTGGTCGTGAACGGCTGGCCGTCAAGAGCCAGCTTGCCCGAACCGGCCTCCACCACCTTGCAGCGCAGCTGGTTCAGCGTGCCGACGAAGGAGGCGACGAAGGCGGTGGCCGGGTAGTTGTAGACGTCGAACGGCGTGCCGATCTGCTCGATCTTGCCGGCACTCATGACCACCACGCGATCGGAAAGCGTCAGGGCCTCTTCCTGATCGTGGGTGACGTAGATGGTCGTGATCTTGGTCTCCTGCTGGATGCGCCGGATCTCATAGCGCAGCTCGACGCGGATCTTGGCGTCCAGCGCCGAGAGCGGCTCGTCCAGCAGCAGCACGCGCGGGGCGATGGCCAGGGCGCGCGCCAGGGCCACCCGCTGCTGCTGGCCGCCCGAGAGCTGGTAGGGATAGCGGTCGCCCAGCTCGGGCATCTTGATCAGCGCCAGCATCTCCTTGACCCGAGCGGCGATCTCGTCCTTGGGCTTCTTGGCGATCTTCAGCCCAAAGCCGATGTTGTTGCCCACCGTCATGTTGGGGAACAGGGCATAGGCCTGGAAGACCATCCCCACGTCCCGCTGGCTGGGCGCCTTGTTGGTGATGTCCTGGCCGTCGAGGACGATGGTGCCATCCGTCGGCACCTCGAAGCCGGCCACCATGCGCAGCGTGGTCGTCTTACCGCAGCCGCTCGGGCCGAGGAACGACACCAGCTCGCCCTTCTCGACGTGCAGGTCGAAATCGTGGACGGCGGCTGTGTCGGCGAAGCTCTTGCTTGCGTGGTTGATGTCCAGGAATGCCATCGTGACCTCGATCTCCTAGCGTGCGCCGCCGACCGGTACCTGCTGCCCACGGGCGCCGCGGCCGAGCCATTGGATCAACATGATCGATCCCCAGGTAATCAGGAAGCTCATCAGGGATACCGCCTGGGGCGTATAGGCCCGCATGGCGCCGATCTCTTCGATGTACGGGCCGAAGGCCGGCCTCGAAAGCAGGCTGGCGAAGGTGAACTCGCCCATGACAATGGCGAAGGTCAGGAAGATGCCGCTCAGCAGGGCCACGCGCAGGTTGGGGAAGATGACGTCCCGCAGGATCGTCCCCCAGCCGGCGCCCAGGCTCTGCGCCGCCTCGGTCAGCGTTCGGATGTCGACCGCCCGCAGCCCGGCGTCGACCGAGCGGTACATGTAGGGCAGCGACAACACGACGTAGCCGACGATCAGCGCCGCCGGCGTGGTGGTCAGCACCAGAGGCGGGCGACCGTAGAGGCGGATCAGGCCGAAGGTCAGCACGACGGCCGGGACGACGAACGGCATGAGCGTGACGAACTCGACGTACGGCCTGGCCTTCGGCAATTTGAGCTGCACCCAGTAGGCGGTCGGCACGACCAGCAGCAGGCTGATGGTGATGGTGATCGCCGCCCACAGCAGCGAGTAGCCGAAGGACTGGTAGAAGCGCGGGTCCTGGAAGGCGACCCGGTAGGCTTCGAGAGTGTAGCGACCCTTCAGCATCCGCAGGCTGAACTCAAGCGTGGAGACCAACGGGATGAAGAAGTACAGGACTCCGATGATGAACCAGAACCAGGACCAGACCGGGAAGCGTCTCATCGCACCCACCTCGCCGCCCGCCGCTGCGACCAGACGTAGATCGACATGACCATCGACATGATGACGATCATGCCCAACGCCATGGCGTTGCCCAGCCCCGGGTTGTAGAGCACATCACCCTGGATCTGGGCGCCGATGACGATCGTGACCAGGTTAAGGAAGGAGCCGGTGAAGGCGTAGGCCGTGGCGTAGGCTCCGAAGGCGTTGCCGAAGAGTAGGATGGCCGTGCCCAACAGCGACGGAGCCAGGATGGGCAGGGCCACATAGCGCCAGTAGTGCCAGGTGCTGCCCCCCAGATTCTCGCAGGCCTCCCGCCACTCACGGCGCAGGCCGTCCAGCGCCGGGGCCATGACCAGCACCATGAGCGGGAACTGGAAGTACATGTAGACGATCGACAGGCCCCAGAACGTATAGATGGTGAAGCCCCCGGCGTGAATGTCGATCCCCGCCACGTCCTCCAGCAGGCGCGTCACCAGACCGGCGTTGCCCATGGTGGCCACGAAGGCGAAGGCCAGCGGCACGCCGGCGAAGTTGGAGGCCACGCCCGAGAAGGTCAGCATGAAGCTGCGTACGGTCTTGGGCAGCCCGCCGATGGTGACGGCGTAGGCCAGCAGGAAGCCGAAGATCGATCCCCCGACGGCCGTGGTGGCGCTGACCTGCAGGCTGAGCCTGTAGGCGTTGCGGATATCACTCTTCTGAAACAGGTCGAGGATGTTCTGGAAGGTGAACGTGTGATCGAGGCTCTCGAAGCTCCGCACGAAGATGGAGGCCGAGGGCAGGAACAGGAACAGGAAGGCGAAGGTGAAGAAGGGAACGACGCCCAACCAGGTCCACGTGACAGGTCGACGAGGGGGACGCGCCGAGGGCGCGTCCCCCATCTCCTGTCGTGGGCCTGTCTCGGCGCGCGGGGAGCGCTCGACAGCCACGATGCGATCCTCCTAAAGGTCCTACTCGCCGAAGACGACCTTGCGCCAGTTGTCGGTGATGTAGGTCTTGGTGGCGCCCAGGATCTCGACGGTCGGGAAGTAGGCGTTGGCGTAGGCTTCGGCCGGCGGCAGCTTGGCGGCCAGGTCGGCCGGGATGACGCCGCGGGCGGCCATGTCATTGTAGCGAATCGGGTGAGCATAGCCCTTGAGGTACAGGAGCTGGCCCTCATCGCTCATCACGAACTCCCACCACAGGCGGGCGGCGTATGGGTGCGGAGCGTAGGCGCTGATGCCGCCGGCGTACGGCCCGGCGATGACGCCCGTCTTCGGCACGACGATCTCGAGCTCCGGGTTCCCCGCCAGCGCGTCGCGGTTGGCGAGCGCCAGGTAATCCCACTCCATCACCAGCGGCGTCTCGCCCAGGGCGATCTTGCCCTGATCGGCGATGACCGGGATGAAGTTGCCGGCCGCGTTGACTTCCTTCCAGTACTCCAGGCCGAGCTCAGCGGCCTTCATGGCATCGTCCATCGTCTCGGGATTCTTGCCGAGGCGCGAGATGCCGGAGGCGAAGACCGTCTGCACCGACTGGTTGGACTTGAGCACGTCGCCGGCCATGGCGACCTTGCCCTTGTAGACCGGGTCGAGCAGGTCTTCCCAGTCGGTCGGGGTCGGGACGGCGCCCTTGATGACCTCGAACACCAGCGCGCCGTAGTACTCGGCCCACCAGTAGCCGTCGGGGTCCTTCATCGGGATCGTGTCGAAGGTCGCCACCTTGTAGGGGGCCACCAGGCCGTCCTTCATGGCCGTGACGGTGTGGGCCACGCCGATGTCGATGACGTCCGGCGCCTGCGGGCCACCGGCATCCTTGTTGGCGCGGATGGCCTCGAGCTCGTCCGCCGAGCCGGCGTCCGGGTTCAGCTCGTTGACCGCCATGCCGTACTTGGTCTTGTAGGTTTCGATGATCTCGCCGTAGTTCGCCCAGTCGTGCGGCAGGGCGATGGTCGTCAGCGAGCCCTCTTTCTGGGCGCATTCGGTCAGCGTGTCCAGCGCGATGCTGTCGGCGCCGGTGATCGGGTCGCACGTGGCGGCCTTGGGTGCGCAGGAGGCCAGGACGGCGCTGGCGCCGGCGGTGGCGCTGATCTTGAGGAAGTCACGGCGATTCAACTTAGACATTGCGTTTCTCCTCCCAGAGGTACGTCCATAGGATTGAAAGGATCGTGCGGGTCCTGGAGGGGCCGCGGCCGCTGTCCGCCAGGACCTTGGGGCTTGGGTGGTTCCTCATGCAAGTCAGGTGTCGGTGACCTCCAGGCGCCGCATCCCCGGGACCGGGTCCCGCCGACTCGGCGCAGCAGAACTTCCCTCTGTTGTAGCACCTACCCCGGGGCTGTCAACTGCCGGATGTCCCTGCTCGGCCTGCCCCGGGGGCACGTCCAGACTTTGTCCGCCCGGACAGGGCCGCCCTCGCCCCGCCCGGCTCGCCTCAGGCGCTCTTCCCCGCCCGGCGCGCCGGGCGGGGAAGAGCGGAAGGCCTGCTGGGGATCCCTTACTCGACCGGGATCTCCTTGTAGACCTTGTCGACGTCGATGCCCTGGCGCTTGCGGTAGGAGCTGAAGCCCAGGAAGATGACCGCCGCCAGCGCGTACATGATGATCATGAACAGCATCGAGGTGCTGTTCTGCCAGCCGATGCCGTACAGGTAGCCGGGATCGAAGAACCACTCGATCAGCAGCCAGTCCAGGAAGCCGAAGAAGAGCAGCCCGGACAGCGTCACCAGCGGCATCTCGGCGCTCCCCATCATCTTGCGGATGACGAAGTACGCCACCCAGGCCAGCAGGCCGATGTTCACCACACCCAGCGCCATCACGACCACGATCATCAGCTGGGTGAGCAGCGTCTGGTCCGCCCACTGGGCGAAGATGGCCATGCCGTACTTGTAGCTCAGGTAGGCGAAGAAGATGGCCGCCGCCACGTAGGCCAGCGTCACCAGCCAGCCCAGCCAGCCCGGGACCTTGTACTTGGCGATGGGCGATCCGTCGTAGATGCTCTTCTGCCGCCAGGGGAAGACGATGCCGGCGATGGCCGTGCCGAAGAAGGTGATGGCGATGACCAGCGTGGCGTCCAGCACGATGGTCTGCATGCCGACGATGTTCCAGGCATACAGGATCGAGATGATCACCGACGGGATGACCATCAGCAGCAGGGCGTTGATCGGGGTCTTGGTGCGCGTCTCGATCTTCGACACCCACTCCGGCAGCATGCGGTCGAGGGCGGCGGCGAAGATCACGCGGGTCGAGGACAGGAAGACCGTCCCGGACCAGCCGATCCACCAGAAGGCCACGGCGGAGATCACCAGGAACTGAACCAGCCGGCTGCCGCTCAGGAAGGTGGCCAGCTGCACCGGGTAGGGCCAGACCGGGATGGCGACTTCCGTGCCGTAGAAGATGCTGCTCCAGAAGGCGCCGTTGGCGTTCATGTAGAACTCCCAGCCGATCGTCTTGTTGATCAGCAGGAAGAACACGATCGCCAGGCCGGCCGTGACGAGGATGGCCGAGGCCATGCCCCAGAAGTTGCGCTTGTAGTCCGAGGCCCCGCGTACCTCGCCGTAGAGGGTCGAGCCCCAGTTCGGCCACAGGCTCTGGAAGACCAGCATCGGCACCAGGGCGAAGCTGGCGCCGAACAGCCCGACCACGGCGCCGAAGTCGCCGAAGGTCGTGCCGGCCGCCGTGCCCAGGTCGATGGTGGCCTGGTAGTAGTCGACCCCGGCGGGCACGCCGTACAGCGCCGGCAGGTTGGCATTCAGCCCGGCGATGAACGACTCACGCGAGCCGAAGAGCAGCATGCCGAAGATCACCAGCAGCCCGGCCATGCCGACGTAGAAGCTGAACTTCTGCACGCGGGCGTACCACTTCATGCCGATGCCGATGTAGATGAAGACCAGAGCGCAGACGATCAGCATGCTGGTCAGCGGGCCCCACGGGTAGGTGGTGAACCACAACGCAGCCTGCTGGAAACCGAGCGTGGCCGCCAGCGGCGTGAGCACCTCGTAGGCCAGCATCTGGCCGTAGAGCGGCACCCACAGCCACAGGATGAACCACCAGCCGGTGACCGTCAGCAGGAAGCCGATGCCGCGTCCCAGGATGCGGCTCTGCCAAACATAGTCGCCGCCGGCGCGGGGCATGGCCGAGATCATGCTGGCATACAGGATGACCTCGAAGATGGTGAACACGGCCCCGATGATCACGGCCGTGATCATGTTGCCGCCGAAGTACCAGCAGTAGGAGAAGATGAACAAACCCAGGGTGATCAGGTTGATCGAGAAGGTCGCATAGATGAAGGCATCCAGCACCGACCAGGAGCGCACCAGGCCACTGGCTCGGCGAACAAAGAGCGTGGCTTCAGACATCGAAGACTCCTCCTCAGTTGTTGGACCGGGCCGCCCCGTTCTTCCTCAGGGCGACTATCGCCGTTCGAACCGCGGGCGCGTGAGCAGTGCGCCACGGTCGTTCGTCGCGTGAGCTTGGCCGATACCCCTCCTTTCCGTGCTCCCCGCCGGGCGGGGACCTACCCCGTCGTCAGGACGTAGTTGCCGACCTTCTTGAGTTCCAGGTCGACCAGCGCCCCGTGCAGGATTCCTTGCTCGTACATGCTGCCCGGGTTGATGCACAGCGTGCGTCCGTACTTGCGCGTGCCCTTGCCCTCGTGGATGTGCCCGTGCAGGCCGAGCAGCGGCTTGTGCTTCTCGATCACCTCGGCCACGGCCTTGCTGCCCACGGGGATCAGCGACCGTCCGGCATAGGCCGGGCGCATGTCCTTGGTCAGCTCGGGCGCCTCATCCAGCCCGCTGCCGTAGGGCGGCGCGTGCAGGTTGAAGACGGCGTTGGGCATGTCCTGGATCAGCGGCAGCATCGGGGCGATGCGCTGCCGCAGCGCCTCCTCCGGCTCCTCGCGGTGCGTCTTCCAGGGTGTGGGATTGGACCAGCCGGTGCTCAGCATCTCATGGTGATCGTCGAGCCGGACGACCGTGCCCTCAACCGTGCGCACGTGCTTGGAGGCGGCGATGGCCTTGTCGATCTCGAACATGTCGTCGTTGCCCGGGCAGACGTAGCACGTCATGCCGCTCCCCTCGAGCCGGGCGTCGGCGTACGCCATCCAGCGGTCGATGGTCGAGAGCACCTTGTCGAGGAAGATGGCATCCGAGCGGCCGGGAGTGGCCGAGATCTCGGCCACCTCATCCGGATCGGTCACGTACGGATAGTAGCCCCGGTCCTGGATCGTGGCCGCCATCTTGTCGAGCTCGGCTTTCCCCTCCAGAAGGGTCTCCTGGTCCAGCAGCGTCACCTTGTACTTGTCGTTGCCCTGGGCGATGATGGGGATGATCGCCTTCCCGGTCATGTCGCCGCCCAGGATCAGGACCGTGGCTTCGTAGAACTTGCCGGCATTGATGAACTTCTTCCAGCAGATCTCGGATCCGTGAACGTCGGTGGCGAAGAAGATACGCGTCACGCTACCTCCCAGTGCAGCACCATTGCAGGTCGGGCCCGGGAAACACAAACGCGCCTCGGCAGGCGCGTCGAACGGCCACAGGACACCGGAAGCCAGATCCAGGCGGCGGGGTAGCGGTGATTGATCATGCTCAGCTCGGGCAGGATCTCGCTGCTGTCCTCGAGAGGCTCAATCGTGCCGCCCCTCGGGCGGGTGCCGCTTCCGGGCGCCTGCGGCCTACCGCCTGGTGGGATGCGGGAACACCGCCCTCAGGCCGGTCTTCCCGGTTCACGAGCCCAGCGCTGGCCTTCCTCGGCAGCCGAGGCACGCTCTGCCGAAGTCAAACTCACTCGCAGGAAGAGTATAGCAGGGTTCCCTCAAAGGTCAAACGGGGTCAGGTGCGCACAAGAGTCGTCAGGATTTGCCCACCTGGATGGCGGCTTTCGTTCAACTTCCATTCGCGCCGCCCAAAGGGACCCGCTTGCTATAATGTGGCTGTGAAGCCGCTTCGCCCGCGCGCTATGGCTGTGCATCGCCGGCTGCTGGAGGCCTACGGCGAACCCCGCTGGCGGCGCCCTCTGCCCCCGGTCGCCGAACTCGTCTCGACCATCCTCTCGCAGAACACCAATGACCTCAACCGCGACCGAGCGTTCGCCGCGCTGCGCGCCGCGTTCCCGACCTGGGAAGCTGTGCGCGACGCGCCGGCCCCCGCCGTCATCCAGGCCATCCGTCCCGCCGGCCTGGCCAACCAGAAGGGACCGCGCATTCAGGCCGTCCTGCGGGCGATCACCGAGGAGCGCGGCCGCCTCGACCTGCGTTTCCTGCGCCGGCTGCCGCCCAGCCAGGCGGCGGACTGGCTGATGCGCTTCAAGGGCGTCGGCCGCAAGACAGCTTCGATCGTGCTGCTCTTCTCCCTCGGCCTGCCCGCCTTCCCGGTCGACACCCACATCCACCGCCTCAGCGGACGGCTCGGGCTACGCCCTCCGCGCGCCAGCCTCGACCAGACCCACGAGCTGCTTGCCCGCACGTTCCCGCCCGAAACGTACTATGCCGCCCACCTCAACTTAATCCGTCACGGCCGCCAGGTCTGCCATGCCCGCCGGCCGGACTGCCCGGCCTGCGTGCTGCGCCGCCTCTGTCCCACCGGACGCCGCAGCCTGCAGGGCCGTCCCGCTGCGATGCGAGCGCGCCATGGTTGAGCCCTCCGCCCTGCAGCAGCGCCTGGCCGACATTCGCCGGCTGGTTGAGGCGCTGGTGGCCGACGGCGGCGCTCCGGACGCGGAGACGCTGCGGCGCCTGCAGGATCACCTGGCGGCGCTGCAGTCGAACGGCCTGAGCGGCGGCGAGCCGGCGCGCCTGGCGGCGCTCTACCACGTATCGACCGTCCTGGGATCCTCGCTGCAGCTCAACGAGGTGCTCAACCAGGTCATGGATGCCGTCATCCAGCTCACGGGCGCCGAGCGCGGCTTCCTGATCCTGACCGACGGCCCGGGAGGCGAGCTGCGCCTGCAGGCGGCACGCAACCTCGAAGGCCGGTCGCTCGAGCAGGACGACATGCAGATCAGCCGCACCCTCGTCCAGCAGGTGCTGCGCACCGGCCAGGGCGTGGTGACAACCAACGCACAGAGCGATTCCCGCTTCTCCAGCCAGCAGTCGGTGATGCTCTACGCCCTGCGCTCGATCCTGTGCGTCCCGCTGCGCGCCCGCGGCCAGGTCACCGGCGCCATCTACGTCGACAACAAGATCAAAGCCGGTGTGTTCAACGACCAGGACCTTGAGATGATGGCGGCCTTCGCCGCTCAGGCCGCGGTGGCCATTGAAAACGCCCGCCTGTATACGCAGACCGACGCCGCCCTGGCCGAGCGCGTGGCGGAACTCGAGACGCTGCAGCGCATCGACCAGCAGCTCAATACGGGACTCGACCTGGAGCGCGTGCTGGATCTGACGCTTAACTGGGCGCTGCGCGGCACGGCCGCGCAGGCCGGCTGGATCGCCATGCGCCCGGAAGAGAACGGCCCGCTGGTCGTGGTGGCCGGGGAAGGCAAGGGCGCCAGCCTGCACGCCGATTCGCCGGATGTGGCCCAGGCTGTGCGCGAGGGCCGGCTGGTGGCGCGCGGCGCCGGCCCCAACAACCTGCCGCCGCGGCTGGTCGCCCCGCTGCGGCGGGAGACGCGCACCATCGCCCTGATCGGCGTCCAGCGCCGCGGCCCGGACTTCACGCCGGAAGCGGAGGCTTTCCTGCTGCGGTTGGCCGAGCACG
>DYJB01000272.1 GCA_020723365.1 Candidatus Aquidulcis sp.
TACTACTCCCGAGAATCGTCGCGCGGCGCAACGATTCTTGGGAGTAGTAGATCAGACCGGCGTCCCGCATGCTTCCGAGAGACTTTCCAGGCGGCGATACAGAGTGCGCCGCGGCAGGCCGCTGTCCCTGCGTCACGGTGCAGTAGCGGCGTTACCGGCCAGTGAATGACCGCGCCCTGCGCGAATCGCACCGGGTCGAGCCGGGATGCGCGATTCCCGCGCGAATGGCGCTGCACCCGGCCTCTTCCACCGGCGGCGTGCCTGCGCCGCCGGCCACGCGCCGTGGTACGCGCCTTGCGGTACGCCACGCGACGACTGTTCCTTCTTCTGTGGTCCTGGCACACCGGCTCGCATTCCGGGAGCAGGGGTTTCTCCCTTCCCGGGAGCGGCAAGGAGGCCGTCATGAACGAGCGGATTGAGGCGGTTGTGGTCCTCGGCGGACGGCTCTTCTTGGCGGGTAGAGATGCGCTGGGAGACGGCCGCAGCTGCTGCGGCCCGGGCGCCCCGGTCACGCCGGGCGCCGGACCGGTCGGTCCCGAGAACCGCGGCGCCGGTCGGGGCGGCGCGGTCGCGGTGCCGCAGCTCCTCAAGGAGGTCAAGTCCAAGACCACGCCCATCCGCATGCAGGAGTCCCGCGTGATCGCCCTCGGCCAGGTGGGGAATCCCACGGGGACACTGAGCGCTTCGTTACCCGGGCGTACACCGCGACATAGAGCATCCGCGGACGGGCGCAGGATCGGTCCTAGTAGCAGGAGGAATGCCATGGCACGCTGCTCGCAGGCTCTGTTCTCTTCGCTCGCAGTGTCTCTCGCGCTCGCGCCGGCGGCGGCCGGGCAGGTGCAGGTCGATCCGACCCTGAAGGTCAACGGCGTGACCTCGAGCGACAACTCGGCGGTCGCGCACCTCACCATGTACCAGCCGCTCAGCATCGAGGTGACCGGCACGCCGCTCGCGCCCTTCGCCCTGCTCATGTCGGGCGACGCCTACGACGGCACGGCCTCGATCCCGCCCGAGCCGAACATCACGGACGGCTTCTTCCTCAAGCCCTGGACTCCGGTGGCAGGCGTGTTCTCGCCCATCCACCCGGTGTGCGACGGGATCGGCATGGCCTACATCGAGGCTCACCTGACGGGCTACAACCCCGTCGACTTCCTGCCTGACACGGCGTCGCCGATCTTCCGTTTCGACGCCACCGGCCACTTCGCCCTGAGCGGCGTCACGCCGCCGACCGCCTATCTCGCCGACCTCAACGCCACGCCGCCGAACGGCCCGACCGAGCCGATCTTGCTGCCGCTGGAGAGCGTTCCGCCGACCACGGTCGCCCTCTACCTGCAGATCGTGTCCCTCGACCTGGTGACGCTCGGCATCCGCGAGGGGAACGGGATGAAGGTGATCTTCGACGAAGTGCTGTTCCCGGGCAGCGTGGCCTACTGCGAGGCGCAGAGCGCCAATCCAAACACGTTCACTCTCGGCTCGGAGCAGTTGCTCGGCACGTTGGTGCATACCGACATGAGCGCCGGGACTCCGCAGGGCTTGACGGCCGCGCCCGACTTCGGAGCCAGCGGCTTCCCCGGGCAGACGGACGTCTGGATGATCACCCTGGCCGGGAGAGCCGAACTCAGCCCGCCGAGCCTGCCGCCGAACGGCTACTACGGCGAGGCCACGAATCCCGTGGACCCGGACATCGACTTCAACATCAAGACGGCCCAGGGCTACTACTCGGACATCGAGGTGCTCACTCACTCGAGACCGGCGCGCAACAACGAGAACTTCGAGTATCCGCGCATCTCCCTGCCCGGGAACCGCGAGCTCTTCCACTGGCGCAAGAACATCGTCGCCAATCCGGGGCTCTCCGAGTATGGCTTTGGCGTGCTCTTCAAGGACACGAACACCTTCCGCAACCTGACGCCGGCCGGCTGTCCGGGCAGCCCCTTCACCGAATCGGCCACGCGCTCGCCGTGGGAGGTCGAGGTCGGCGTGTCGCCGGACGGCAACCGCGCCGTGGCCATCCTCGACAAGACCGGCATTGCCTATGACCGGGTGTTCCTGCTCAACCTCGAGCCAGGCGGGGTGTTCAGCAACGGCTGGCCCGTCATGGAGGCCACGAACCCCAACACCTCCTTGTTCGCGCGCGTGTTCGAGGAGTCGATCTCGTTCATCTCGGACGGGCTCGGCGGCTGGGTGGTGTTCTTCAACTCGACCAACAGCACCAGCACGTCCACCGCCGTTTATCCCAACCGCACCTGGCGCGTGCACGCCAACGCCAACGTCGTCACCTTGGTGCTGCCGTCGGCCGGCCTGACTCCCGCGCGCATCGACCGCAACATGTACACGTCGGCCGA
>DYJB01000040.1:0-10295 GCA_020723365.1 Candidatus Aquidulcis sp.
CGTCGGCTTGCCGGGACGGAGCGCCACACCGTGCGCCAGCACGCCGGGCGCTCCCAGCGCAATGATGATCTCGGAGGTGATGTCGCGCGTGCTGACGGACGAGCCGGCTGTGATCAGCACCACGTCGCATTCCGCGTGGGCGCGGCGGGCGGCCGCTTCGAGCGCCTCGCGCCGATCGGGCATGATGCCGTAGAACACCGGCTCACCGCCACCCAGTTCGACCAGCGCCGACAGCGTGGTAGTGTTGACATCCCGGACCTGGCCCGGGAGTGGATCGGCTTCCGGCGCCACGACCTCGTCACCCGTGGACAAGATGGCGACACGCGGGCGGCGCACCACCGCCACGCGCGTGAAGCCCAGCGCCATCAGCCCGCCGAGCTCCTGCGCCCGCAGCCGGGCGCCTCTCTGCAGGACGATCTCGCCTGGCTGGACATCTTCCCCCAGCTGGAGGACGTTCTGCCCCGGCGCGGCCGGCTTGAGCACCTCGATTTCGTCCGGGCGCGCCACCTGCGTGTCTTCCACCATCACCACGGCATCGGCGCCGGCGGGGATCATCCCGCCGGTGTGTACAAGAGCGGCCTGACCCCGGTCGAGCGACAGCGTGGTCAGCGTGCCCATCAGGACCTC
Source organism: Candidatus Aquidulcis sp. (assembly GCA_020723365.1). Taxonomy (GTDB): domain Bacteria; phylum Chloroflexota; class Anaerolineae; order Anaerolineales; family E44-bin32; genus DYJB01. The sequence goes on from DYJB01000040.1 coordinate 628, forward strand.
GCCTGCCACCGAGAGGTACGCCGGCAGGCTGGCCGAGGCGCCGAAGGTGTCGGCAGCCCGCACGGAGTAGCCGTCCACCGACGACCGGGGAAATGGAGGAAGGGCGTGTGGTGCTCGGATGTCGACCGCCAGGACCCGCCCGAGGGCCTCGGCGGTCGGGAGGTCCTGACTACCGAGGCTCGCCTCGGGCGGAAGCGCTCCGAGCAATCGGGAGAGAGCTTCGGATGGGGTTTGCAGGCGAAGGAACTCGGGCATCTCAGCCGGCCACGAATCCAAGGATGGTGAAGTAGCCCATCAGGCAGACCAGCGCCACGGCTCCGGCGGTCAGGTGGCGCCAGCGCGGGGGCAGTCCGGCGCGGATGCGCCCCATCTGCCAGATCTGCGCCGCCGCCAGCGGCAGGGCGATCAGCCCTCCCCAGCCGATCGGGCGCGGCAGGCCTCCGGCAACGCCCGCCGCAAGCAGAACGGCGGCGAACAGGATGGCGCCATCATGCATGCGCATCCCCAGTTCCCAGCCCAGGCGCACAAGCAGGGTGCGGTGTCCCCGCTGCAGGTCCGCGCCGTACGTGGGGAGCCGCAGGGCGAGCAGCATGGCGAAGGTCAGCGCGACGAGCGGGGCGGTGGAAAGCCAGACCAGCCGCTGGAGTTCTCCCGTCTGGAGCGCAAAGGCGAAACTCGGGATGAAGCCCGCCAGACCGAGCGAGACAGCCAGCTCTCCGTAGCCGCTCGTCTCGAGCCGCGCCGGTGGAACGCTGTAGCCGATCGCCAGCAGGCAGCCAAGGCCGAAGAGAAGCCAGGTTGCAGGGGATGCGTGGCCCTGCACAGCCATCCCGGTGCCGAGGATGGCAGTGAGGCCGCCGGCGACGATAGCTGCGTAGAGCATGGCCTGCGCACCCGGCGCGCCCGCCGCAGCGCGCCCGGCGGCGCGCGCCGCGAGGCTCTCAAAGTGCAGACGGGTGAAGTTCGCTGTGAGCTGGACTGACCATACAAGCAGGCCGCCCAGGACGGCCCGTCCCCCCTCCAGGGGCAATCCGAGGTAATCCAGAACGCTTAGGCCCGCGACGTAGAAACCCGCCCCGGCAAGCAGGAACGACGGATGGAGGAGACCCAGGTAGGCGCGCAGTCCGCGTGTCGGCATCAAGTTTATCGAAGGGGCCGCCTGCGCTCCGACGTCCCCGGCGCAGCGCATCGGGACCCGGGATGGAGGATAGCGCGGGCAGCGGTTTCCTTCAAGGTGCGATTCCAGCTCCCCACGGCTGATGCCCTTCGAAGGCAAGTGCGGGCTTGCGAGAGCCTGCCGAGAGGATCTGGAGGACCTGGAAGACTACCCTGGCCGCGTTCGTTCCCGGTCAGGAGGCGATCGATGTGGAAGCGGGGCCTCATCACGGCCGCATGCTGTGGGTTGAGCCTGGCGCTGAGCGGATGCGCCCAGCCGCTCCAGGACAGGATCGACCGCGCGGCGCTGCGGGCCCTCTTTGGCGTGCCCGCAGGAGCCGAACTGGTGGCGTACCAAGGCTACCCTCCGATGGTGGGCTTTGGCCAGCGGGAAGGCCTGCGGCTTCGTGCGGTCTATGGCCTATCCCAGGCGGAGGCGGAGGCGTTCCTCAGGCAGGCGCGTGATGGGGGGTGGCAGCCCCTGCCCATCGGCGCGGACCTCATCCGGCATATCCCTTTCCAGGAGATCCCCGCACCTCTCGACCGCACGCAGGGCCTCTTCCTGTGCCGCACGGCCGGGGATCAGGTGCTCCACCCGGCCAGCACGGCGGACTGTCTGGCGGTGCGGAGACTGAACGACCTGATCTTCGGTGTGTATGACTCAGCGGAGCGGAGAGTGTGGATCAGCGTGCAGGCGGGCTACTGAACGGGGAGGGAAGGGCGGCGAGACACTGCCGGGCCTAGACGGGTGCGAACTGATTCCCGCCGTCGACGAGCAGTGCCTCGCCGGTGACGAAATCGTTCTCCATCAGGAAGCGGACCGCGCGCGCCACGTCCGAGGGCGTGCCGGTCCGGCGCAGGGGGAGCGACTGGCCCAGGGTCTCCCAGCGTTCGACCTTCATGGCCCCGGGCTTGAGCACCGGGCCCGGGACGACGGCATTGACGCGGATGTCCGGTGCCAGGGCGAGAGCGGCCACCTGGGTGAGGGCCAGTAGGCCGGCCTTGCTGATCGAGTGAACCGGAAAGCGAGGCCAGGGGCGCAGCCCGGCAATGTCGGCGATGTTCACGATCACGCCCCCTCCGCAACGTCGCAGGCGGAGTGCGGCCTGCTGCAGGACGAAGAAGGCCGCCTTGAGATTGAGGTTCAGCGTGTCGTCCCAGTCAGCCTGGGTGACCTTCAGCAGGTCACCGGGCACCATCACGGCCGCGCTGTTGACCAGCGCGTGCAGGTCTCCGAGACGGTCCACGCCCTCGAAGAGGGAGGCGATCCCTTCGGCGCTGCTCAGGTCGGCCTGCACGGGGTGTGCGCGGACGCCAAGGCGCTGCAGTGCCGCACACGCGGATTCGGCCTCGGCCGCCGAGGCGTGATGGTGGATCACCAGGCTGGCCCCGGCAGCGCCGAGTTCGAGGGCGATACTGCGGCCGAGGCGCCTGGCGGCGCCGGTCACGAGGATGGTCTTGCCGTGCAGGTCCATCCGCCGGGAGCTAGGGCGTGGGCACCGTGGGTGCGTCGGTGATGGTCGACACCCGTACCCGGGCAGCATACGCCCGCGCCAGTTCGTAGAGATCGAAGCCGGCCCGCGCTCCCAGCGGGGTCATCACTGCGACGTAGGCCGCGATCGGACCCTGACGCAGCAGCACGAGCTGCAGGTCGTAGCGGAACTCGCGGAACAACAGGCGCCCCTCGGCGGCGGCACTGGCGGTGCCAATATCCCCGAAGCCGCTCAGGAGGCGCGGTGTGCCCTCCAGTTGGCCGAGCGCACCCGCCAGGACCTCCACCGGGGTCGTCGGCGATTCGATCCCTAGCGCGATGGCCTGCTCTTCCGACGGCGACGCCAGCAGCGAGGCCACGCTGAAGACCAGGACGCCCGAGGTGGGCTCCTCGAACAGGGCGATCGCCTGCACGTTCAGCACGCCGGCGGCGAGGGCGGCCGGGCGGAGACCATAGGCGATCGGCTGGGCCGGGATGAATCCGACGGGAAGCTCGTTGAGCCGCAGGGCAGTGACCTCCAGCGAGGGTGTCTCGGTCGCTTCTACGGCCGGCGGCGGGCTGGGCGGCGCGGTCGCTTGCACCCGGCCAGCCGGTGTGGCGGTCCAGGCCGGCGGCAGGCTCACGCCGACCGCCGTTGCGCCCTGCGCCTCAACCTGCGTCCAGTTGCCGGGCGGCTCCGCAGGCGCTCCACCGAAGGGGAGCGTGCAGGCTGAAAGCAGGATCGCCAGGGACAGGGTGAGCAGCGTCAGTCGTCTCATTCGGGAGCAGCCTCGACCTAGCGGAAGAAGTTGGAGACGAAGAACCACACGTTCGCCGGGCGCTCGGCAAGCCGGCGCATGAAGTACGGATACCACTCGGTTCCGTAGGGGACGTAGACGCGCACAGGATAGCCTGCCTGGGCCAGGCTGCGCTGGAGGTCCGAGCGGATCCCATTCAGCATCTGGAACTCAAGCGCCGGCTTGGGAAGACCGGCCTGTTCGGCGTAGGCACGCCCGGCGGCAATGCGGGCCTCATCGTGCGTCGCCAGGGCCGTGACGGGCGGGATGCGCCCGTCTGCAGAGGCCGGCACCGAACCGGCCGCCCGGGCGGCGTCGATCATGATGCGCGCAAGCCGATCGTACGACGCGTCGACGTCGGACTTCTTCGGGTAGGCCAGGTTGGGCGGCTCCTTGTAGGCGCCCTTGCACATGCGGATGCGGCACCCTTCGGACAGGACGGCGCGGATGTCGCTTTCGGTGCGGTAGAGATACGACTGGAAGACCAGGCCGACATTGGAGAGTCCGTCGCGCTGCAGCGCGCGCCAGATCTCCAGCGTCCAATCGACGGTGGACGTGTCCTCCATGTCGATGCGGACAAACAGCCCGCACGCCGCTGCCTTGCGAACGATCCGGCGGATGTTCTCCAGACAGAGGTCCCGGGACAGGTTGAGGCCAAGCTGCGAGAGCTTGAGGGAAGCGTTCGATCGCAGGCCGGTCTCGCAGATCTTGTCGATCAGCACCAGGTAGTCGTCGGCGGCACTGCGCGCCTCGGCTTCGGTCGTGACCGCTTCGCCAAGGTGATCGAGCGTGGCGTTGAGCCCGGCGGCATTCAGGGCCCGCACGGCCCGGACGGCATCGTCGAGCGTGTCCCCGGCGATGAACCGGCTGGCGACCAGACGTGAGAGCTTCCAACCTGTGATGATGCGGCGGGCCCAGCGGGCTTTGGCGAGGTAGAGCAGGACGGATCGGAACACGTCGGTTCTCCTGTGACCCTGACAGGTCGGAGGGGGAGTCCCGGAGCGGGGATCTCGGACCGCGCCCGGGGCTTGCGCCGCTCCGGCGGTCGAGTGCAGACGAAGGCCGATTGTAGCAGGAATCCGGATTCGCCATGGCGGGTGATAGAATGCCGCCCCGATGGAATTCACCCAACCGCATGACCCCGGCGCAACTGCGCCGCACCTGCGCGTGGCGCCGGATGGCTTCCCACTGGCCGACACGCAGCCGACGCCCCGGGCGCCGGCGGCACCGATACCGGCGCCGCAACCGCGACGACGCCCGGCGATCCTGGCCGGCGTCTTGCTGGGGGCCGCGCTGAGCCTCGTCCTGCTGGGTCCCTGGCGCACTACGGTTCTGCTCCTGGGCGTGGATCGCGCCCCGCAGGGAACGCTGGTGGCGCGCAGCGATACCATGATCCTGCTCACCAGCCTGCCTCCCTCAGCCTACGTCGGGATGCTCTCGCTGCCCCGTGATTTGTGGGTGACTGTGCCCGGGGTCGGCCCCGGCCGCATCAACACCGCCCACTTCTACGGGGAGTCGAAGGCCGCGGGCGGCGGCCCGCCGCTTGCCGTACAGACCGTGTCGGAGGCTTTCGGGCTGACTGTCGACGGCTACGCCCGCCTGACCTTCAGCGGGATCGTGGAATCCGTCGACGCCCTCGGAGGCGTCGTCATCGACCTGCCCACGGCCATGTCCGGCTACACTGCCGGCGAGCATCGCCTGGACGGCACGCAGGCCCTGGCCTTCGTAAGGGATCGGGCAGGCTCGGATGACTTCTCGCGCATGCAGCGTGCGCAGCTCTTCCTCCGGGCCGTCCTGCGGCAGACGGCCAACCCTCTCACCTGGCCGCGCCTGCCCCTCGCCACAGCGGCGCTGCTGCGGTCGCTCGACAGCGACCTGCCTCCGTGGGAGTGGCCGCGCCTGGCGCTGGCCGTGCTGCGCGCCGGGCCGGACGGGATCGACGGCCGCACAATCACGCGCGCTATGGTGCGCCCCTTCACCACAGACCAGGGTGCGCAAGTGCTGGACCCCAACTGGGAGAGCATCAACCCTGTGCTGATGGAGATATTCGGCCAGTAGGCGGTTCCAGCGTGCCCGGCAGCGAGAGAGAGGGCTTCAACTCCGCAGTACCGGCCCGGATCGACCAGTCCGATGGGCAGGGGTATGCCTTGCCCCTGGAACGGTATCCACACCCGCCCGCCCGCGCCCGGCGCCCCTGTGCGGGAGCGCGCCGAGGCAAGGCACGCAGCGCCTCGCAAAGCGGCCAGCGGTTTCATTCCTCTTACGCTCCGGCAACATCCTGCTGCATTCGCGGGTAGACACTTAGCGTGGAGGTGCGGCATGAGTCGAGCTTGGTGGCCTTTGACGCTGCTGGCCCTGGCGGCTGGCGGCTTGGCGGCTTGCACAGGCAGGCTGCCGGCGGAGAGCCTCTCAGCGGCGGGTTCGGAGGCAGCGACCCCATCGGTCCGCGCCGAAGGGGGGACGCGCACAGGCTCGCTCGAGTTCGCCGGCGAGCTTCGCACGTACCGGCTCTTTGTCCCCGCCGAGTTGGAGCCTTCCGGAGCCGCGCTCGTCGTGGCGCTGCACGGGGGCGGAGGGAACGCGGCCAACCTCGAGCGCAGCATAAGGATGAATGAGCTGGCTGAGCGAGAAGGCTTCCTGGTCGTCTATCCGAACGGGAGCGGGAGGCTGGATGAGGTCCTGCTTACCTGGAATGCCGGCAACTGCTGCGGCTACGCGCTCGATCAGCAGGTGGACGACGTCGGCTTCCTGCGCGCGCTGGTGGACCAACTGCAGGTGGCCTTCCCGCTTGATCCGGGCCGCATCTATGCCACCGGGATGTCCAACGGCGGCATGATGAGCTACCGGCTGGCGTGCGAGGCCGCTGACCTCTTCGCCGCCGTGGCGCCGGTGGCCGGCGCGCTCAACGTCGAGGATTGCGAGCCGTCCGAGCCGGTGTCGGTGCTGGCCATCCACGGCACTGCCGACCAGCATGTCCTCTTCGAAGGCGGCGCGCCGGCGGTGACGGTCGATACGCAGGCGCGCGTCGATCGCTCCGTCCACTATGCCCTCACCTTCTGGGCAGCCCGCGATGGATGTGAGCTGGAGCCTGCCACATCGCAGGTGGGAAGCGTACTTCACGAGATCTACTCGGACTGTCTCCCGGGGCTCGGCGTCGAGCTGCTGGGAGTCGAGGGAGGGGGGCATGCCTGGCCGGGTGCCGCGCGATTCAGCCCGCAAGGTGATGAACCGTACTCAGGTCTGAATGCCAGCCTGGAGATGTGGGAGTTCTTCGAAGCGCATCCCAAGCCGCAGGATTGACGGCCTCTGGCGGACGAGTGTGGCCCGGGCCCCATGGCCTGCGGGCCGCACGCTGCCCGGGCCCTCAGCCCCGTCTACCTTCACCGGTGCAAGTGCGCCCTTCGCTGGGCCGTCCGGAGGATCGCAGCCCGGCGGCTGCTTTCGCCGTCCCGGAGTGCTGCCTCTCTCCCGGCGGTTCGCCCTCGCGCTCGGGGAGGCCTTGCAGACGGCACGAAGGGGGCGGGAAGAACGGCCGGGTATCCAGTCCAAACGGCACATTGCCGTGCGGCGAGACCGAAGCGTAGAATCGCCGCAGTGCACTCAGGGTGCCGGGAGGGTCGCATGCCGACGTGGAGACGGTGGGCAGGGATGGCGGGGTTGGCGGTCTTGCTTGTGCTCGCGAGTACGCTGGCAGCGTGCGCACCGATCGCCGCCCTCCTGGCCACCCCGACGCCGACGCCCACACACACCCCCACGCCGACCCTCACTCCGACGATGACGGCCACGGCGACCATCACGCTGACCCCGACCGTCACGGAGACGCCAACGATTACGCCGACCCCGACGATCACCGAGACGCCGACGCCGACACTCACGCCGACCTTCGACTTCCCGGATGTAACCGTCAGCCAACAAGCGCATTGCCGCTACGGGCCGAACAAGGCCTACCTGCACGCTGGCGACCTCTACGAGGGCGACCATGGCCTGCTTTGGAACCGCAACCACGATGGATCCTGGCTGTGGGTCCGCTTCGACAAGCTCTGGTACGCGTACTGGGTCTCGGCTTCGGTCGTCGCTGTCGACGGGGACATCTTCTCCGTTGTGACCTACATGAATGCCCTGCCCAAGTCCACGCTCTACGGTCCGCCGGAGTGGGTGCAGGCCGAGCGCCAGGGGGACTCGGTGGTCGTCACGTGGGCCAAGGTCAACATGACCGAGGATGATGACCGTGGCTACTTCCTGAAGGCGCGCGTGTGCCAGAATGGCTACCTGATCGATGCTCTGGCGGCGACGATGGGCACGAGCTACACCTTCCAGGACGAGCCGGGCTGCGAGCAGGAGTCCGGCGGAGAGGTGTACACCGTGGAGAAGCATGGCTACACGGCGCCCCGGAAGATCCCCTGGCCGGACAAGTGAGTGAAACCCGGCCCGGGCGCGCTATCAGGCCGTCGTCTTGACACACCGGGTCGCTGCGGTACAATGTCGGCCGTTGGCCCACTAGCTCAATTGGCAGAGCAGCTGACTCTTAATCAGTTGGTTTCAGGTTCGAGTCCTGAGTGGGTCACCAGCGAGCGGGCTCCCTATGGGGAGCCCTGCGCATTCTGGTTGGCCCGATCGATCCCCAGGACCCGAGGGCTGCAATCCCACGTTGAGAATGGGAGCTGAGTTCGATGGAACACATCTCGCCCCTTGGTGCCGTGCATCTCAGGCGGGTCCGACAACTGACCCGGTCGCTGGTCGTTCTGAGCATGTTGACAAGCGGATGTACCCTGGGCTCGACGCTCGCAGGCGGGAGTGGCGCGACCGCCACCCAGGCCGTCGAATCGGAACCCACAACGACCGCGCCGGCCCCACAACCGGGTACGCTGACGCCAGGCGGAACGGGCCTGGAGACGGTCAGCCTTGGCGCCTTGGACTTCTGCTTCTCATACCCAAAGGGATACACACTCCTGCCGTATGGTGAGAGTGTCGAGGTCGTCGGTCCGCAATCCGGCACCGTGCCGGAGCCCGGCATGATGTGGATTGACGTCAGCAACGCGCAGGGCCGCACGGCGGAAGGCGCGGCCGATGAGGAGCTGAGCTACATCGCCGGATTGAATCCGTCGCGCTACACCGTCATGCTGGACGGCGAGGAGGCACTGGTCTTGGACGGGATGCCGGGACAGAACCTTGTGCGCAGGGTCTACATTGTGCACGCCGGCAGGTTGATCATCCCCACCTTCTCGCCCTACGGCTCGGACAACGCGTTCGCCAATGACCAGATGGAGGCGCTGTACGCCGCAGTTACTTCATCGTGGGGCTGGATTTCCTCCGGTGCGACGTGCCCGCCAGGGAGCTAGTGCTCTTGTGATGCCAGGGTGGTGAGAATGCCTGTGCCGCCCGCACGGGCTTCTCACTGGCCTCGTCGGGGGGCCTCTTGTTCCGTTGGTTGAGGGTTCGACTCCTCCGTGGATTGCCATGCAGACGCCCGTGCGGGCGTCTGCTTCTTTGCCGGGCCGTCGCGCCCGCCCCGCCGATTCGCGTAGAATCAAGCTCACGCTGCTAGGCCGCTACCGGATCCCGCCCGGCCGCCCCGGAAGGAGTGCGCCCGTGACGACGCTCACCGCAGAGACTCCCGTCTACACCCTCAAGACCCCTACGAATCTCTCGGCCCGCATCGCCTGGCTGCGAGACTACTACTTCCAGGGCGTGCAGCGCGCCTGGAACAACGAGTACACCTCGTGGACGACGGGTACCCCGTGGGATTTCCAGTACAACGAGCTCTCCTTCTACATCGTCCCCGAGACGTACGCCTTCCTGCAGACTTTCCGGTCGGCCTTCAAGCAGGTCGCCCGCCCGGTGCCCCTCGATCCGGCCTTCTGGACCTGGAGCCTGCCCGAGCGGCGCGCCTGGTTCAACCGCCAGGTGATGGTGCATGACCTGCCTCAGGAGCTCCTGCCGGGCGACCTGATCGCCGGGGCGCGCTTCAACGTCCAGACCTCCGCCTGCCTGACGCGTGAGGAGACCCGCCGCCGGGACAAGCTGGTATACGGACCCAGGGGAAGCCGCGCGGCGATGCTGTGGTTCCACAATCACGGCTACGGGAATGCCGGTGCGACTTCGGGCCACCTGATCCCGGACTATGCCCGCATCCTGCGCCAGGGCTGGAAAGCGGTCTACGCTGAACTGGAGCAGGCGCTGGCGGCTCTCCCGGAGCGTGAGCGCCTGGGTCCCCGCGGGGGGCAGTTGCGGGCGATGATGACGGC
>DYJB01000040.1:10305-12071 GCA_020723365.1 Candidatus Aquidulcis sp.
CGAGCGCGACCGCCGCGCGCTTGGCCATCGCGTCGGCGGCGACCATGCCGCGCGACCTGGCGGCAGCCTACGCCCGCGAATGCAGGCGGCTGGCGGGCCAGGAAGCCGATGCGGTGCGGCGCGGCGAGCTCATGCAGATGGCGGCTCAGCTGGCGCGCGTTCCCTGGGAGCCGGCACGCACCTTCTGGGAAGCGCTGCAGGCGTTGTGGCTGACGCACATGCTGGTGATGGCGGATGAGAACTACCCCGGCCCGGGCGATTCCTTCGGCCGTATCGACCAGTATCTCTACCCCTTCTGGCAGACATCGGTGGCGGAGGGGATGGATCCCGAGTTCGCCAAAGAGATCCTGAAGTGCTTCTGGCTGCACTGCAACACCGCCTACGACGGCATGATCCGCACCGGCGGCAATCAGGGCATCACCGCCGGTTACGGCCAGCTGCTGACGCTTTCCGGCCTCGGCGCCGGCGGCCGGGATATGACCAACGAGCTGACCTATCTCCTTCTCGATGTGATCGACGAGATGTCGCCCATCCTGGAGCCGAAGCCAAACGTCCGGCTGCACCGTGGCACGCCCGATCGTCTGCTGGACCGGGTTGTGGAGATGATTGCCTCGAGCCAGGGCTCGCCCTTCCTGCTCAATTTCGATGAGCGTTCGATGGCTGGCATGATGCTGCAGGCGCGGCGGTCGGGCGTCGGCGACAAGATCCATGCCGGCAACGTCTTCGACTACGCACCGGTCGGCTGCCTGGAGAACACGATGGTGGGCAACGACCGCTCCGGCACCGTCGACGCCAACCTCAACCTGCTCAAGGCGGTCGAGCTGGCGCTGACGGGCGGCCACGACCTGATTCCGTACCGAGATGAGATGACCGGAAAGACCGACAAGCCGGAACGCTGGGGAGCCGACACGGGCGATGCCACGCACTTCCGCACCTGGGATGAGTTCTGGGAAGCTTACGCTGCCCAGACGCGCTCCATCATCGGGCGGATCGTCGAACTGTATGAGCGCTCCGAGAGCATCCGCGCCCGCTTCGCGCCGACTCCCTACGTCTCCTGCCTGGTGCGGGGCTGCGCCGAGAAGGGGCTGGACATCACCCAGGGCGGCGCCGAACTCGGCTACGTGACGATCGAGGCGGTGACCTATGCCACCACGGTCGACTCCCTGCTGGCGGTCAAGTACCTGGTGTTCGACGAGAAGCTCTGCACGATGGCCGAACTCGTCCAGGCGCTGAGGGACAACTGGGTGGGCCACGACGTGCTCCAGGCGCGGGCACTGCACAAGGTGCCCAAGTACGGGCGCGACGACGACGCTGCGGACGCGCTGGCGAGCCAGGTGATGGAGCTGTGGACGGAGGAGACCTGGCGCCACCGCACGCGCTCCACCGGTCGCCAGTTCCGCCCGGGCATGCTGAGCTGGAACTACTGGGTGGCCGACAGCTTCATCCTCCCGGCCAGCCCGAACGGCCGGCCACGCGGCAAGTTCCTCTCGAATGCCTTGTGTCCCTCGAACGGCGCCGACATCCACGGCCCGACGGCCAATGCCAACTCGGTCGGCAAGGCGCTCGGAGGCAAGGCGCCCGACGGACGGGGCGACTGGGAAGACTACCTCAACCTGCTCCCCAACGGCGGCAGCCATACGATGACGTTCAACCCGTCGATGCTGCGGGACCAGGAGCACCGCTCCAAGTTCAAAGCCTTCCTGCGGGGCTATGTCGAGAACGGTGGCAGCGCGCTGCAGGTCAACCTGATCGACGCCGAGGCGCTT
>DYJB01000040.1:12088-18821 GCA_020723365.1 Candidatus Aquidulcis sp.
CCCAGCAGCATCCGGACTCGTACCGCCACCTGCTGGTGCGCGTGACCGGCTACAACGCCTACTTCACCACCATCGGCCGCGAGCTGCAGAACGAGATCATCGCTCGCGAGAGTCACCGGATGCGATGACCTGCGGGCAAATCCTTCACCTGCAGCGGCTGTCCACCGAGGACGGGCCGGGGATCCGAACGACCGTTTTCTTCAAGGGCTGCCCGCTGCGCTGCGCCTGGTGCCACAACCCCGAGGCCATCCTGCCGCGCCTGCAGACGCAGTGGTTTGCCGGGCGCTGTCTCGCATGCCGCTCCTGTCTCTCGGTATGCCCGAACGGCTGCCTGAAGATGACCGAGGCGGGGCTGCGTATCGATGGCGAACGCTGTCAGGCGTGCGGGCGGTGCGTGCAGGCCTGCCCGGCGGGAGCGTTGGAGGCGCTGGGCAGCGTGTGGTCCGCCGAGGCGCTGGTGCGGGAACTGGAGAAGGACCGGGCCTACTTCACGGCCTCCGGCGGCGGCGTGACCCTCTCGGGCGGCGAGCCCACCCTCCAGCCGGAGTTCGCCGAGGAGATCCTGCGAGGCTTGAGGCGGGCCGGCATCCATACCGCCCTGGACACCTGCGGGCTGTGTTCGACCGAGACGCTGGCGCGGCTGGTTCCTCACTCGGATCTGGTGCTCTTCGACCTCAAGGTCCTGGACGAGGGCGAGCACCGTCGGCTGACGGGCCAGTCGAACCAGCAGATCTTGCGCAACCTGGACTGGCTTGGAGAGCATGCCCTCGAGCATGGCCGCCCGGAGATCTGGATCCGCACGCCCCTGATCCCGGGGGCCACGACCGACAGCGGCAACCTGGGCGCCATCGCCGGTTTGCTGCGTGAACGCTGGGCAGCGCAGTTGACGCGCTGGGAGCTGTGCGCCTTCAACAACCTGTGCCGCGATCAGTATCGGCGGCTGGGGCTGACCTGGGCCTATGAGCAGACGCCGCTCATGACGGCGGAAGAAGTGGCCGCCTGCGAAGCGCAGGCGCGTGCCGCCGGTTCGGCGCCGTACGAGATTCGCGCGACCGGGGCCACGCGGCCCATCCACAGCCCGTAGGAGAGCAAGGTGGACTCATCCATCGCCCCGCTTACGTCCTTCAGCGATGACGACATCCGCCGCACCCAACCGGCGCTCAAGATCGGGCTGCTGGCCACGGTCACGCCGGAGGGGCTGCCTCACGTCACGATGCTCTCGACGCTGATGGCCTGCGGGCCGACCCGCCTGTCGTTCGGCCAGTTCACCGAGGGTCTCTCCAAGCAGCACCTGCGTGCAAACCCGCGTGCCGGCTTCATGATCATGGGACTCGATCGTCAGCTCTGGCGCGGGTCAGCGCAGTGGACCGAGACCGCCCGGCAGGGCGCCGAGTACGAGTACTACAACAACGTCCCGATGTTCCGCTACAACGCCTACTTCGGCGTGCACACGGTCCACTACCTCGATCTGGTCCGCCACACAGGCCTCCGGCCGCTGCCGATGACCGCCATCATCCTGGCCTCGATCCAGACGATGCTGGCCAGGGTGCTGGCCGGCGCCCGGCATCCGCAGCCCGTGCTCAACGCGTGGACGCGCAGCTTTCTCAACAAGATCGACAACCTCAAGTTCCTGTCGTACGTCGACGCTGACGGGTTCCCGGTGATCGTCCCGGCCATCCAGACCCAGGTGCTGGATGAGGAGCATCTGGTGTTCTCGACCTCGGTCTACTCTCGGGAGCTCCTCCGAATCCCGGCCGGTGCCAGCCTGGCCGTCTTCGGGCTGGCGCTGACGATGGAGGACGTTCTGACGCGCGGGACGTTCCTCGGATTCCGGCGCATGCACGGCGTGAAGGTCGGGGTGCTGCAGGCGGACTGGGTCTACAACCCGATGCCCCCGGTCCCGGGGCAGGTGCATCCTGCCCTGCCGCTGACGGCGGTTGGCGAGTTCGGTGGGCGCGGCGGGTCAGCCTGATGGGCGAGGAGACGTCCGAATTGCAGGCCGTCCTGGCGGCCTACGATCTGGGTGAGCTGCAGGCCTCGGCCCGCGATCTGCGCGGAACGGTCAATACGTCGTTCTTCGTCGACACCCTCAAGGACGGGCGGCGCAGCCGCTACTTCCTGAGGCGCTACAAGCCCACCATCCAGCGGGACGAGATCCGCTTCGAGCACGCGCTCATCCGGCATCTGACCGAGCGCGGCCAGTGCCCGGTGGCGCGCGTGCATCCGACGCGGGAGGGCTCGACGGTCGTCGAACGGGGGGGCGCCTTCTACGCGCTGTTCGACTACCTGCCCGGAGAGGATCGCTACACCTGGGTGCGGCCGCGCTGCCCGGCAGCGGAGTTGAGTGCCGCCGGCCGCCTGCTGGCGCAGTTCCACAGCGACGTAGCCGCCTTCCGCCCACCGGGACATCGAGAGGAACCGCGCATCCTGCGCCTGCTCACGATCATCGCTCGGGAATGGGAGCGAGCCTGTCGGCGGCCCGGGTCGGACGCGTACCTGCGCTACGCGCTCGACCACGCTGACGACGTGCGCCGCCGGCTGGCGGCTGTGTCGTCGGCCTTGCGCCGATCGGCTGCCGGCCTTCCGACGGTCATCAACCACTCGGACTACCATCCCGGCAACCTCAAGTTCGAAGGCGCACGCATCAGCGGGCTGGTCGACTTCGACTGGGCGAAGGTCGACCTGCGCGCCTTTGACGTAGCGCTGGCGACCTGGTACTTCTGCGCCTCGTGGGAGGGCGCGGCCGACGGGCGGCTCCGGCTGGGCGAGCTGGCGGCGTTCTTGCGGGGCTACCAGGGCCGGCTGCGCGAGACGGCGGGGATTGCGCCGCTGTCCGCAGCCGAAATGGCCGTTCTGCCCGACCTGATCCACGCTGGCAGCCTGTACATCCTCTACTGGGGATTGCGCGACTATCTGAGCAAGCCGGTCGACCCGGACGAGTACCTGGTCTACCTGCGCCACAGCATCAACACGACTCGCTGGCTGAGCCGCCCGGTGAACCGGCGTCGGGTGGCGGAAACGCTGCGCAGCCTGACAGGCCCGGCTCGCAGCCAGGCGACCCTAAGCGCTCGGCAAGCAGGGAGCGGGCCTCGCCCCGGACAGAAGTTCGCGCCGACGTCCAACCGGAAGGTCAGACGCGGCGGGCAAACTACCAAGAGGAGGGGAGCATGACCGGGTATGTTGGCAATATCGAGAAGGAAACGGAGAAGAACAGGTTCTTCCGCAAGGTGCTGTATACGGGCAAGTACGCCCAGTTGGTGGTGATGTGCCTGCAGGGCGGGGAGGAGATCGGGAACGAGGTCCACAACGACGTCGATCAGTTCTTCCGCATCGAGGAGGGAGCGGCGACCTTCGTCTTCAACAACACGGAAAAGCACCACGTGGAAGAGGACGAGGCCGTCGTCGTTCCGGCCGGGACCTGGCACAACGTGCTCAATGCCTCCGCCAGCAAGCCCCTGCAGCTGTACACGATCTACAGCCCGCCCGAGCATCCCGACGGTACGATCCACAAGACCAAGGCGGAAGCCGAGGCAGCCGAGCACCACTAGAGGCCCGACAGTACGAAAGCCGACTTCCGAAGTCCCCCCGGGACTTTGGAGGTCGGCAGGGCCTTCGATTGGCGGCCGGCGCCGACCGAAGGCGCCGAAGCCCCTGCTCCCGACGCTAGGTCGGTGCTGCCTGCGTCCCGAGTTCGCGCCCGGGGCGAAGTTCCAGTCCGTAGAGCGCCACTTCGCGATCGAGCTTCATGCCGGCGCGCGTGTACAGCCGCGTGGCGCCTGTCAGGCTTCCGGAGTCCACCCCCAGGCCGACGCGTTCGGCCCCCATCCGGCGAAGTGCGGCAAAGGAGTGCAGCAGCAGTGCCAGGCCCAGCCCGCGCTGCCTCCACTTCCGACGGACGCCCAGCACATCAACCCACCCCATCTGCGGATCATGGTCCGCCTGGCGCCGGCAGAGCGAGATGCCGGCCATCTCGTCGCCGTCCAAGGCCAGGAACCATGCCTCCGCCTCCGCCGGCCGCAACTGCGTGTTGGCAAAGCGGAAGAGGGCCAGACCCTGCTCGAAGGGGATGTCGATGTAGCCCCAGTGATCGCGGAAGGAATCGCGCACGCAGCGATAGACGGCTTCGAGGTCGTGTGGATGCCGGTAGGGTTGTAGGCGAATGCCGGCCGGCCACTGCGGCGGGGCGGGGGGCGCACCGACATCGATCACCATCCTCCAATTCATGCGCACCAGGCGGAAGCCGAACGCCTGGAAGAGGGCCGTGCTGGAGAGGTGGCCGGGCCGGGTCGCCACGCGCGGCGCCACACGCGCCTCGGCCGGCACACGCCGCAGCGCCTGTAGCGAGCGGGTTAGCGACCAGGCAAGCAGGGCCGTTCCGATTCCCCGATTCTCCCAGGCAGGGTCGACGCGGGCCCAGATCCACGGGTTGACGGGCGGGTCAGAGAGTGTCCAGACTTCGGCGCAACCCACGATGGCCCCGTCCGGGGACAGCACCAGGCGCGTGTCGCGCGGCAGGTCGAACCCCGGGGCCAGCCACTCCTGCTGGTAGCGCTCGATGGTGTACGCCGGAGCGCCGAAGAGCTCCGCCTCGGCGGCGTTGAACATCGGAACCGCGGCGGGGACATCCATCAGCGTGGCGGGGCGCACGGTCAGGCCGAGATCGCGCAGATGACCGAAGTGCGGGTCTTTCATCCATCGCTCCTCGCCCAGCCTCGCCGCGCCCGCGGCACGGCGCCGGCGGGCTGTGAGACTACGGGCTGAGGAAGCCCTCGGCGCCCAGGATGCCGTCGAAGGCCCGCCGGGCGCTCTCCCGGGCGGCCCGCCACCATTCAGGGTGGCGCGGGACGTAGAGGGCCTCGAATTCCCGGCGTGCCCAGCGCATCGCCGAGCGCGTGCGCGCACCGTGGTGGTGGGCCTGATTCTCGTGCACCATTGCCCGCAGGCTGCGCGCCAGCGCCAAAGTTGAGTGACCGAGGGTGCCGAACTCGAACGCCGAAGCATAGAAGCGCGTGCCCGGCCAGTCCTTCCCGGCGCGGCCGTACAGGCTGTCGATCATGTCGCCGCGCATGGCATAGAAGTCGCGGTCATCCGATTTGAGGACGTGTGGGTAGCCGAATCTGCGGCGCAGCTCGTCGACCGGCCTGGGCTCGCGGGTCGAATGCACCAGCGACATCTGCCGCGCCGGCCCGAATCCGGAGTGGATGTCCAGCAGCGTTGCCGACGCGAAGGCCGGGACGACCGACTGCAGCAGCTCGATCAGCAGGCGCGATTCCTCCGCCAGCCCGGCGCCGCCGAAGTACATCCCCTGGGGATCGCCGTATTGACCGCGCAGGGCGGCGCGCTGGATGACGGGCGCGCCATGCCGCCCCATCGCCCGCGCCAGGCACAGGAGGAATCGTGCGGCGCTCAGCGGGGGAGCTTCCAACGGCCGCCGGGGGCCGAGGAAATCCCTCAGAAGCTCGTAGTCGCCGTTGAATTCCGGATCGTAGGGCTCCGCGGGAGGCAGGAAGTTGCGGTTGAGATCGACATTGCCGGCGTTCACCTTGCGGCGGTGATGCATCCCCCAGGGATTCAGGGCATGCACAAGCAACAGCCCGGTCGAGGCCGGATCCAATCGCGGCAGGTACTCCTCAACAAACAGGCGCAGGACAAAGGTACCGACGACGCCTTCGATGCCGTGCAGGCCGGTGATGAGGACGAGCAGGCGGGCGGGAGTCTGGCTGGGCGCGGCCACTGCCCAATCGACCGTCAGGCTGGTGTCGGCCACGAGCGGGCGCGCCTCGAGCCGCGCACCTTGCCAGGCAGGCAGCGCCGCCGGGAGCGCCTGGCGGAACCAGCCGCGCGCCGCCCCGTACGACGGTGGCCAGGGTGCGGGAGGGGCCATGCCTAGAAGGGCCCGTAGCCGATCGCGACCGCCAGCGCCAGCAGCGCCGCCGAGAGCGCCAGGATGACCAGCCACAAGCGCGCCGTCCAGCGCAGCCAGACCGGGTACGACACCACGGTCAATCCGAGGCTGATCAGCAGGACGGCGTTGGTCGGGTAGACCATGTTTGAGAAGCCGTCACCGAAAGCGTAGCCGAGCACCATCGTCTGGCGGGTCAGGCCGAGAAGATCGGCCAGCGGGACGAGGATCGGCATCAGCAGGAAGGCCTTGGCCGAGCCGGAGGCGACGAAGATCTCGATCACCAGCGTGACGCCGAAGGCCGCCAGCACGGCGACGGTGGGGCTGCTGCCGGCGAAGGGTTGGGAGGCAGCATGCAGGATCGTGTCCAGGATGGCGCCCTGCGCCACGATGTGCTTGATGCTGACGGCCATCAGGATCAGGAGGATGCCGGGGGCGATCCCCTGGATGCCTTCGAGCAGCGCCCTGAGGGTCGTCCGCATGCCCGCGCCGGAAACCAGCCCGGCGCCGACCCCCGCCGTCAGGAACAGGATGCCTACGAGCGGCAGCGTGATCGAGGACAGCGCCGGGACGAACGGCGCGGCCACGAGCAGGGCGAGGATCAGGACGACCAGGATCAGAAACCATCGGATGGCGGCGCTCAGGCGGGCGGGCGCGTGAACCGGACGGGGCTCGCCAAGCGCCCGCGCCCGCAGCGCCTGGTCGAGGCCGTAGACCAGCGACGACTCGGGACGCGCCTCGATCCGCCGGGCGTAGCGATCCAGGAAGATGAACAGGATCAGGTAGAAGAGCAGGAAGATCACGCTGCGCAGCCCTGCGCCCGAGAACAGC
>DYJB01000273.1 GCA_020723365.1 Candidatus Aquidulcis sp.
TTCTGCCTTCTCGGCAGCTTCGAGGTCGGCCGAGAGGTCGGCGAAGGCCTTGGCTTCGCGCTCGCTCGCCTGGGCGGCGGCGGTCTCGGCGAAGGCCGATTCCGGCGCCTCACCTTCGCGGTGCACGACGATGGTGAAGCTGGGGATCAGGTCGATCGTCAGGCGCACATTGGCCTTGTGCACGCCCAGCGCCTTGATCGGCTGGCAGTCGATCTGGCGCTTGTCGACCTTGGCGCCGCAGGCCTGCTCGATGGCCTCGGCCAGCATGCCGGCCGTGATCGAGCCGTACAGCTTGCCGGTCTCACCAGCCTTGACCGGGAAGACCAGTTGCAGGCCGGTGAGGCGCTCGGCGATTGCGCCAAGTTCCTGATTCAGCCGGACGCGCTGCTCGGTGGCGGCGCCGCGGATGCGCTCGACCTGCTTGAGCGCACCGGGCGTGGCCAGGACGGCCAGCCCCTGCGGCAGCAGGAAGTTGCGGCCGTAGCCATCGGCCACCTTCTTCACATCGCCGGCCCGGCCCAGGTTGTAGACGTCTTTCAGGAGGAGTACACGCATGGGGGATCAAGCCCTTTCTGCAAGCTGCGGCGCCCGAGACAGCGGCGCCGGCCGGGGGGAAGGGTACAACGCCCCGGAAGAATCATTCTACCAGACGCCGCTCGTCCTGTGAAGCCCCGCCGGGAGGCATGACCTTCTCCATCACCAGCCCGTCTTCGCCGTTGCGGTAGTAGCGATTCCACACGTCGATCTGCTGGTAGCCGGCCAGGTCGTAGAGCCGGCGTGCCCCCAGGTTCGAGCGGCGCAGCGTCAGGCGCACGCGCGGCATGCCCAGATCGATCTCGCACTGCTCCAGCAGGCGCCGGGCGATCCCCTGGCGCCGCCGGTCGGGATGGACGCCGATGGTGGCGATCCAGCCCATGCCCTCGTGGCGCCGTCGATCGCCAACGATGAAGCCGGCCGGCTGGCCCTCCAGCATCGCCTTCAGGCGCACCGTTTCAGGGAACGTCAACGCCGCCAGCACGTCGATCCACGGCCACGAATCGTCGGGGAAGCAGAGCTTCTCCAGGTCCCACACCGCGCGCAGGTCGCGCCAGGTCGCCGGGACAACGGCGACCGGCGCGACCGCTTGGTGCTCGGCGGCCAAGGGCGTGGACTACTCCTTGGCCTTGAGGAAGCTCGTCATCAAGCTTGTGAACTCCATCGGGAAGATGTACTTGGTCGAGGCGCCCGCCCCGATGGACTTGAGCGTCTCGAAGTACTGCAGCGTCATCGTCTTCTGATCGACGGTCTTGGCAGCGGTGAAGATCTTCTCCAGCGCCGCGGCGTAGCCGTCGGCCCGCAAGGCCTGGGCCTGCTTCTCGCCCTCGGACTTGAGGATGTTGGACTGCTTGTCACCCTCGGCCCGCAGGATGGCGGCCTGCTTCTCACCTTCGGCCACATTGATGGCCGCTTCACGCGTGCCGGTCGATTCGGTCACCACGGCGCGGCGCACGCGCTCGGCCGTCATCTGGCGGTTCATCGCCTCCTGCACCTCGCGCGGCGGGATGATCTCGCGGATCTCGACGTTGGTGACCTTCACGCCCCAGCGCTCGGTGACCTCGTCCAGGCGGGTGCGCAGCATCTGATTGATCTGCTCCCGCTGCGACAGGACCTCGTCCAGCATGATCCCGCCGATGACCGAGCGCAGGGTCGTGGTGGCCATGTACATGGCCGCCGCCTCGAAGCTGCCGACCTGCAGCACGGTGGAGGCGGCGTCGATGACCTTGTAGTACCAGACGAAGTCGATGGAGATCGGGGCGTTGTCCTTGGTGATGGAGGTCTGCTGCGGGATCTCGCGCACCTGCTCGCGCAGATCCACCCGCACGCCCCGGTCCATGATCGGGATCAGGAAGACGATTCCCGGCCCGCGCTCGCCCACGCAGCGGCCCAGACGGAAGACGACCAGCCGTTCGTACTCCTGTACGATGCGGATGGCGCCCATGAGCAGAACCAGCATGAACAGGACGACGATGCCGATCCCGCACAAGGCCAGGGTGAAGTCCATCGTTGCCTCCCTAGGGGGTGGCCGCCGGCCCGTCTCGGACCGGCTCCACGATCAGCACGAGGCCTTCCCGGCCTCGCACGCGGACGGCCGCACCGGCTGCCACCGGCGCCTCACTGCGGGCGCTCCACAGCTCCCCGCCGACGTAGACCGAACCCACCGGATCGAGCGGCGTACGCACCTCGCCCACCTGGCCGACCACGGCACCGAGATCGTGCTGGGGCCTGCCGCGCTGGGAAAGGATGCCACGCCCGACGGCAAAGCGGAAGAAGCCCACCGTCAGCACCGAGACCGTGGC
>DYJB01000041.1:0-11625 GCA_020723365.1 Candidatus Aquidulcis sp.
CGACTTCCAGGAGCCCGAGGCCACCTACCTGGACCTGCTGCACCGCGCCGAGGCGCGCGGACTGGACATCATCGCCTTCACCGACCACAACACGACGGCCGGCTACCGGGCGATGCAGGAGCAGATCCACCAACTGGAGCTCCTGGAAGGCCTCGGGCGGCTGACCCAGGACGAGCGAGAGCGGCTGACCGAGTACAGGCGCCTGCTGGGCAGGATCCTGGTGCTGCCGGGCTTCGAGTTCACCGCCACCTTCGGCTTCCACATCCTGGCCATCTTCCCGCCACAGAAGTCGGTGCGGGAGCTCGATCACCTGCTGCTCAGCCTGCGCATCCCGGGTGACCAGCTCGACAACGGCTCGGGCACCGTCGGGGCGACCTCCGACGTCCTCACCGCCTACCGCATGATCAATGACGCCGGGGGGCTGGTGATCGCGGCGCATGCCAACTCGGCCAATGGCGTGGCCATGCGCGGCTTCCCTCTGGGCGGACAAACCAAGATCGCCTACACGCAGGATCCCAACTTGCATGCCCTGGAGGTCACCGACCTGGTCCAGGGCGGGCACCGGTCGACGGCGGCCTTCTTCCTGGGCACCAAGCCGGAGTACCCGCGCCGCATGCACACGATCCAGGGCTCGGACTCACACCGGCTGCGCACCGACAACGAGAACAAGAAGAACCTTGGTGTCGGCGACCGGGCCACGGAATTCCTGCTGCCGCAGCTGACGTTCGAGGCGTTGAAGGAGCTCTTCCTGAGCAACGACTTCGCCCGCACGCGCCCGCACAAGCCGGCGGCCGAGGCGGCCTACGACTTCATCCTGCAGGCGCGCGAGGAAGGTCCGAGCATCGTCCAGGGGTTTCACGACAGCATGGCGCAGCGCGGGGGGGCGCGCTATGCCGTCATTGCCGACGTGTGCGCCCTGGCCAACACCAACGGCGGCACGCTCTACATCGGCGTCAGCGCCGATCCGAAACAGCCGCCGGTGGGCGTGACCAACGCCTCGGCCCAGGCGGCGCAGCTCGAGAAGGAGATCAAGACCCGCATCTCGCCTGCGATCACCTGTGAGGTCGACACGCAGGAGACGGTGGGCAAGACCATCCTCCGGGTGCTCGTTCCTCGCGGGGACGACCCGCCCTACGCCGTGGATGACAACAAGATCTATGTCCGCGAGGAAGCTGAGACCGGGCTGGCCGTGCGGGATGAGATCGTCCTGCTGGTGAAGCGCGGCCTCAAGCAGGCCCTGCCCGCCGGCGAGGCCGCGCCGGCGGCCGCCGCCGCGCCGGCTCACGAGGCCCGCCCTCCCGCGGCGGATGGGGGATCGGAATCGCCGCGCACCGGCGTCGAGGTCGTGGGCGTCGAGGAGCGCGATGGCACCCGCTACTACGCCATGCGCGACCTGCGGAATGGGAACCTGGTCAAGAACGTCACCCGATCTTCCGCCCGCCGGCTGTGGCACTATGCCATCAGCCAGTATGAGCGGCTGCCGGCCGACCTGGCGACGGCCAAGGTGCACTGGCTGGGCGAGCTGGGGTTGATCGGCGAACAGAAGCGGGGCAAGGGCCGGCGCTTCGACCTGGCCCACCGGACGCCGCAGGGGACGCGCGTCTTCTTCGGGGTGACCGAGGACGGCATCCACGGTGAGTGGAAACGGCTGGTGGGAGGCGAGGCGGAGTAGCCTGCGCAGCCGGCTGCCGCGTCGTGACGTCTTGCATGAGCCGTTCTCGGGCAACGCTGCGCACCTTCGATTTCGACCGCGACTGGGAGTCGGTGCAGAGCGTCTGGGCCCGCTGCGGCCCCGGCGTTCAGTTCTCGCGCTCGGATGCCCCGGAGGAGATCCGGAAGAAGCTGGAGCGCGACCCCGATCTGTTCTTGGTGGCCGAGGCCGGGGACGCGATCGTCGGGGCGGTGATGGGAGGCTTCGATGGACGCCGGGGGCTGGTCTACCACCTGGCGGTGGTTCCCGAGCAGCGGCGCCGGGGTATCGGCGTGGCGCTGATGGCCGAAGTCGAAGCACGGCTGAAAGCCAGGGGCTGCCTGAAGTGCTATCTGCTGGTGACGCGTGAGAACGCCGCCGTGGTTGACTTCTATCGTTCGCTGGGGTGGGGCGTGATGGACATGTTCCTGATGGGCAAGGAGCTGGCATGAGGGTTGCGGTCCTGACGGTCTCCGATCGTTCGGCGCGCGGTCAGCGGGTGGACGCCTCCGGGCCGGCGCTGTGTCAGCGCCTCGAGCGCGCCGGGCATGCGGTCTCCATCTCGGCCATCGTGCCCGACGAGCCGCTGGAGATCGAAGCGATGCTGAAGCTCTGGGCCGACCGTGGAGCGGCCGATGTCATCCTGACCACCGGCGGGACCGGCCTGGGAGAGCGCGACCGGACGCCCGAAGCGACGGCGGCCGTATGTGACCGCCTTGTGCCGGGGATTGCCGAAGTCGTGCGGATGGCCGGGATGTCCAAGACGCCGCACGCCATGCTGTCGCGCGGCGTTGCCGGGGTGCGCGGTCGGGTTCTGCTGGTGAATCTGCCCGGCAGCCCACGCGGGGCGGTCGAGAGCCTGGAAGCCATCCTGCCGGCGCTGCCGCATGCGGCCGACATGCTGGCCGGTGCAGAGGGAGCCGAGCGCGGCCACCGGCCGGCGGCCGGCGCCGCCGTCTAGCGTCCCAAGTCCACAGGCAATGCGGCCCGGCAGGAGGCATCCCGCCGGGCCGTTTGGATTCACCCGGCAGGGCGGATCAGTAGACGGTCTCGCGCGACAGGATCAGCAGCGTCAGGAGTGCGCTCCGGCCGAGCCGCTCGAGCTTGCTGGGATCGATGGTCTCGGGCGTGTCCTGCGGAGTGTGGGCGGTGGCGTCCGCTCCGTCCCAGCTCAGCGCCAGGGTGGTGGCGGAACGGCCCCCGAATGCGGCATAGGCCGGCATGGTGAAGTGCGGCCCGCGGCCGCGCGAGGTCGTCTTGAGGTCGAACTCGGCAGCCGAATCCTGGAAGAGTTGGATCAGCCGGAAGCTGCTGCCTTCGCCGATGGCCGCCTGGTCCATGGCGCCGGCGCCCACGCCGCTCAGCTCGATAACCGCTTCGGGGGTCAGGGAGGCGAAGCCGATCTTGGCGTTCATGATCTCGACCAGCGACAGGCTCTCGCGCCGCTCACCGCCGGCCCAGGCAACGAAGAGGATGGTCTTCTTGGGCTGGTAGGGGCTGGCCATCATCTGGCGCGCCATCTCGAGCATCATCGCCACGCCGCTGGCGTTGTCGTTGGCGCCGGGATAGAGGGCCCCGTCGGGCATGGTGCCCAGCCCGTCGTAGTAGGCGCTGACGACGATCACCTGCCGATCGAGCCCGCGGCCCTCCTGCTGTTCGACCAGCGCCCCGCTGCCGGGGATGAACCCGATAACGTTGATGTAGTCCCCGCTCTCGCCCATCCCGTCGAAACCCTCGCGGGAGGCGCGCACGGTCGCGCCGCGCTCGGTGGTCCCCATGCTTCCCCGCGGCAGGGCGTCGCGCAGCGCTTGGAGGGCCTGCAGGCTGCTGCCCGCCGTCGCCAGCAGGGCATCGGCCGTCTCGGGCGAGATGTACAGCAGCGGCGGGAAGCTGTTGGCCAGCGCGGCCGGCCGATAGGTCGTTTGCGGGAAGAGGACCTTGCGCCCGACCGTCGCCGGGTCGCTCGGGACGACCAGCGATACGACCGAGCTGCGCGACGTCACCGGGCAGCTGCTGCCTTCCAGGACGATGGCGATGCCATCCAGCTCCTGGAGGGGCGGGATCTTGTCGACGGTCAGATCGGTGCCGCTTCCGACGGCGCAGCCGAAGAGGGTCCCGCCGAACGTGGTCGGACGGATCTCGTCGAAGAACACCGTGCCGATGAGGGGGAACTCGGAGAAGTCCTGCCGGTAGCGGAAAGCGCGCACGACCTCGCCGGCTTCATCCAGCAGCTCGAGGCGCGGAGGCTGGGAGAGATGGAAGCGCGGGCGGGCGAGGGTCTGCAAGAAGGTGTTGCTCACGCCGGCCGGCTGCAGCCCGAGATCGCCCATGCGCTGGGCGATGTACTCGGCGGCGATGCGCGCTCCCGGCATGCCTGTCTCACGGCCTTCGGTGGCGGTTGACGACAGGGCGGCGATATCAGCCTGCACCGCGGCGGCATCGAACTTCGCCGCCGCATCGCGGTACTGCGAACTTGGCGCCACGGCATTCAGGATCAGCGCCAACACCAGCGCCACGGGGCCGCCGACCAGCAGCAGGTTGCGGTTGAGCAGACGGCTCAAGTTGATGCGCGTGTCGTCGAGGAAGCGCCGCAGGCCCTCACCCCACAGGTTGAAGGCGATGATGGCCAGGAAGAAGGCCACGCCGGGATACCAGCCCAGCCACGGATAGCTGCGCCACCAGTTGCGGATGTTGGCCAGCAGCGCCGACCACTCGGGAACATCCGAGAAGTAGTAGATGACCGGGACCATCCGGCCGGTCTCGCCGATCATGGCCCGAAACCCGCCGCCCATGAAGACGTTCAGGAAGCCCAATTCGGCCAGCAGCATCAGAACGCCGGCGGTCTCGAGCGAGGCGGCCACCAGGAGAGGGCCGGTCATGTTGGGCAGGACCTGAGTGAGGAGGATCTGGTCGGCGCGGGCGCCGATGGCTCGGGCGCCTTCCACGAACGGCTGGCCCTTCAGCCGGATCACCAGACCGCGGGTGAACTGGGCGATCTCCCCCCAACCGACGACGCACAGGGCGATGACGAAGATCCAGAACCCCTGCTGGATCCCCATGCCGTAGATCAAGATCATGGCGAAGAGCGTCACGGGGAAGGCGGCCCAGACGCCGACCCCGGCGGAGAGCATCCGGTCGATCCAGCCGCGCTGCCACCATCCGGCGATGACGCCCAACGTGGTCCCGAGCAGAAGCCGCGCCAGCGTGGCGATGACGGCCAGCGCCATCGTGCGCCGCGCCCCCTCCAGGACGAGCGCCTGGATGTCCCGGCCGATGGCGTCGGATCCCCACGGATAGCTGGGAGAGGGCTTGAAGGGCGGCGAGGCCAGCTCGCCGTCGATCATGATGATCCCGTGGGTCTCGTAGGCGCTGGCCTCGGTGAGCGATTCGCCAGCCAGCCCCAGGACGAGCAGGCCGAGCAGCAGGAGGGAACCGATGAGGAAGGCTGGATTGGTGACGAGCAGCAACACGCCGCGCCGCAGTCGTCCGGCGGCCGGGACGAACGCCGGCGCTTCGCTCGGCGCTCCCAGGGGTGAAGACAACGCCGCGCGGGCCATCGGTCGAGGCGCCGTCCGCCGTCGCATGGGCATCCAGTCGCGCAGCCGGATCGTAAGCCCGCGCAGGATATCCCGCAGCGCGTCGCCGGCCTCCAGCACTCGTTCGTGCAGCGAAACGGACTCGTGCCGCTCCTCCTGGACCGAGTCCTGGCGCAGGCGGGGGTCGAGCAAGGGGTAGACCACATCCAGCAGGCTGTTGATGACCAGGAACAGGAGTCCGAGCCCCAGCAGCAGATCGAGAATGAGAGAATCCAGTCCCTGCTCAAGGGCCGTGAGGAGCAGCAACCCCAACCCCGGCCACAGGAAGAAGGATTCGACTACCGGCAGGCTGGCCAGGGAGAAGCGCAGCGAGGTGCCGATGGCGGTCAACACGGGGATCCAGACGTTGCGCAGCGCATGCTGCCACACCGCGCCGCCGCGGCTCAGCCCCTTCCCCAGGGCGGTGCGGATGTAATCCTGAGAGAGGGCTTCGCTCAGCGTGACGTAGGTGACCTGGGCCACCTGCGCCATGGGGCGCGTCGCCAGGACCAGCGCCGGCATCACCATGTGCAGGTCCCAGCCGAATCCGGTTGGGGGGAAGGGCGCCGTGCCCGTCAGGCGGTAGAGCTTGAAGTCGGCGACCCAGAACAACATGGCGAGCAGGAAGCTGGGGGTGGAGACACCCAGGATCGAGAGCGAGATGATGAGCGCCGATCCCGAGCGTCGCTTGCGCGTGGCGGCCCATACGCCGAGGGGCATGCCGACGAGCGTGGCGACCGCTAGCGATAGGAAGAGCAAGGCGGCGCTGCGCAGGAAGGCCGTGCCCGCCACGCTCCACCACGCCTGATCCTCCTTGGCCATGTAGTACGTCGCCGGATGGTGCGCCACGTAGTCAATGACCTGGCGAACAGCCTCGACCAGCGCGGTGGCTGGTTCAGCCGGAAGACCGGCCTGGCCGCGGCGAGCCATGAGGAGCCCGAAGGCCGCCAGGTACGCGATGGCTACCAGGACGAGCAGGGACGTGACCAGGCGACGAAACGCGATGCGCCCGACCGCCGCCCAGGGCGCTCGGCCCGATGGCGGCGCCAGTTCGGCGGGGCTTGGCGCTGAAGCGGGCGGTGTAGACCCCGTGGATGGAGCAGGCACCGGCTTCGGCGCCACGAGCTGGGCCTTGGCGGGGCGCGGCGGAGTCTCGGCCAGGGCCTTGCGCAGCCGGGCGCTGTCTGGACACACGCCGGCCGCGTGCTCGAGGTAGGCGCGCCGTCGGCCGGCGGGGGATAGCGCGGCGAGCACCAGCCACGCCAGGTCGCATTGGCGGTCGAGACGAAGCGCCTCGAACGCCAGGCGGCGGGCGGCATGCCGGTCACCACGCAGCAAAGCGGCACGGGATTCGGCTGCAGTGCCTTCGGCGGCTGGGGAGGTGGGCGGGGTCGATCGGTGCTCGGCCGGCATGGTCAGGAACTCCGCACGGTTGGGGTGGACGCTGCTGTGTGCAGGAGCCGTCAACGGGCGTCCCCGTGCCGCCTGCCCAAGCGGGAGCGGGGCGCTGCGGGTGATTCCAAGACCCGCATGGCCAGTAGGATACCACCCGAAGTGCAAACCCGCACCTGCAGAGCGATGCGCGTTCAGGCAAGTACTTGACATTCAAGGTCTGGAAAGGTACTATATGGCGACCCCCCCCCTGGGGGGTGGGGTGAGGCGACAATGGACAAGAGCGACACGCTCAAGCGCTTGCGGAATGTCGAGGGTCACCTGCGGGGCATCGAGCGCATGGTTGACGAGGACGCCTACTGCATCGATATCATCCGGCAGATTTCGGCCGCCCAGGCGGCCCTCAGCCGGCTCAGCTCGCGCGTCCTGAACGACCATCTGCACTCCTGCCTGATCACCGCCGTGCGCGGCGAGGACGCCGCGGATCGCGAGCGCGTGCTCAAGGAGATCGGCGAGGTCTACGAACTGGCCTCGAAAGTCTAGCGGCGCGATGCCGGGAGGATTAGCATGTCGACGGTCACGTACTCGGTACCAGGGATTCACTGCGGGCACTGCGTGCATACGATTACGACCGAGCTGAAGGACCTGGCTGGCGTAAAGGATGTCCGCGCCACGTTGGACAGCAAGCAGGTCGTCGTGAGCTACGAGGCGCCGGCCACCACGGAAGCGATCGAGTCGCTTCTGGCCGAGATCAACTACCCCGCGGCCAAGTAGCTGCGGCGAAGCGCGGGGGCGACTTCCGTGGCCGAATCCAGCCGAACGGTGACGCTGCCGATCACCGGGATGACATGCGCCAACTGCGTGGCGACGATCGAGCGCAACTTGAAGAAGCTCGACGGCGTGCAGGTGGCGAACGTCAACCTGGCCTCCGAACGCGCAAGCGTGGAGTTCGACCCGGCGCGCCTGGGGGCGCCGGCGTTGGTCGAGCGCATCCGGCGCGCCGGCTACGATGTCGCCCTGGGGGAAGCCAGCCTGGGTCTGGCCCGCCTGGGCGACAGCGTCGACGCGCAGCGCCTGGAGAGGGCGCTGATCGCCCGCGAGGGCATCGAGACGGTCGCTGTCAACCTGGCGACCGAGTCGGTGCGCGTGCGCTACATCCCCACCTTGATCTCCCAGGAAGACATCCGCCAGGCGGTCAGCGGCGCCGGCTTCGAGCCGTTGGAGGCCGAAGGTGACCAGGTGGACGTCGAGCAAATGGCGCGTCAGGCGGAGATCGACCGCCAGCGGCGCCTGCTCACTCTCGGCCTCAGTCTGACCTTGCCGCTCTTCCTGATGGGCATGGGCCTCGATCTGAATCTCGTCCCGCATGACATCGGGCACGCCGCCTGGTATGACTGGGTGATGTTCGCCCTGGCGACGCCGGTGCAGTTCGTCGTCGGCGCGCAGTACTACGTGGGAGCCTTCAAGGCGCTGCGCAACCGCTCGGCCAACATGGATGTTCTCATCGCCATGGGCTCGTCGGCGGCCTACTTCTACTCGCTCGCTATCCTCTTCGGGCTGATCGGCGGACACCTGTACTTCGAGACGGCGGCCGTCATCATCTGCCTGATCCTGCTGGGCAAGTTCCTTGAGGCCCGCGCCCGCGGCCGGACGAGCGAAGCCATTCGGCGGCTGCTCGGTTTGCAGGCCAAGACGGCGCGAGTGATCCGGGACGGGCTGGAGCAGGACGTGCCGGTCGAGGAGGTTGTGCGCGGCGACCTGGTGCTCGTCCGGCCCGGCGAGAAGATCCCGGTGGACGGCACCGTTGTCGAGGGGCGGACAGCGATCGACGAGTCGATGATCACCGGCGAGTCGCTGCCGGCCGAGAAAGGGCCGGGAGATGAGGTCGTGGGCGCCACGCTCAACAAGATGGGCGCCATCCGCTTCGAGGCGACCCGCGTCGGCAAGGACACGGCTCTGGCGCAGATCGTGCGCCTGGTCCAGGAAGCTCAGGGGAGCAAGGCGCCCATTCAACGGCTGGCAGACCAGGTCTCGGCGGTCTTCGTCCCGGTCGTCATCGGGCTGGCGCTGCTGACCTTCGTCGGCTGGATGTTGCTGGCGCCGACGCCGGCCGACGGCACGCCGGCCTTCACGCGCGCCCTGATCAACATGGTGGCGGTGCTGGTCATCGCCTGCCCTTGCGCGCTTGGCCTGGCGACGCCGACGGCCGTGATGGTGGGGACAGGGCGGGGCGCCACGCTCGGGATCCTCTTCCGCTCGGGCGAGGCCCTCGAGCGCGCCGGGCATCTGACGACGGTCGTGCTGGACAAGACCGGAACGATCACGCGCGGTGAACCGGTGGTGACCGACGTGGTGGTGACCTCACCCGACTGGCAGGAGGAGACCCTCCTGTCCGCGGCAGCCTCGGCCGAGCGCGGCTCGGAGCACCCGCTTGGACAAGCGATCGTGGCGGCCGCCAGTGCGAGGGGCCTTCCCAGCGAGCCCCCGGCGCGCTTTGAGGCGATCGCCGGGCAGGGGATCCTGGCCCAGGTGGGCGAGCAGGAGGTACAGATCGGCAGCCTGCGCTTGCTGGAAGGGCGCGGGGTCGAGACGCAGGGTCTCAAGGCTGCCATGAGCACGCTGCATGCGGAGGCGAAGACCGCCGTGGGAGTGGCCGTGGACGGCCGGGCTGTCGGCGTTCTGGGCATCGCCGACACCCTCAAGGAGGGGTCGGCCGAGGCGATCCGCGAGCTGGGCGCGCTGGGTCTCTCCGTCCAGATGGTGACCGGCGACAATCGCGCGACGGCGGCGGCCATCGCCGCCCGGGTTGGGCTGCCGGCGGACAGCGTGCGAGCCGAGGTGCTGCCGGGAGACAAGGCGGCAGTGGTCCGCCAGCTGCAGGCCGAGAAGCGTGTCGTGGCGATGGTGGGCGACGGCATCAATGACGCGCCTGCCCTGGCGCAGTCCGACGTAGGCATGGCCATCGGCACGGGGACCGATGTGGCCATCGCCGCCGCTCCCGTGACGCTGATCAGCGGCGACCTGCGCGGCGTCGCCCGCGCCGTCAGCCTGTCGCGTGGTACGATGCGCACCATCCGCCAGAATCTGTTCTGGGCTTTCTTCTACAACGTCATCCTGATCCCGGCGGCGGCGCTTGGCTACCTGAACCCGATGCTGGCCGCCGGCGCCATGGCCTTCAGCTCGATCTTCGTCGTCAGCAACAGCCTGCGTCTGCGCGGGCTGCGTCTTCCGGGTGCGGCGGCCTAGCGTTTCCGACTCGCCCGGGTAGGAGTTCGCATGAGTCCGGAGAACGTCACGATGGGCCTGGCCTTCCTGGCGGGACTGGCATCCTTCCTCTCCCCGTGCGTGCTGGCGCTGGTCCCTGCGTACGTCGGCTACCTCAGCGGGCGCAGCGTGTCGCCCGAGGGCGTCGTCACCGGGAACCGCTGGACGACCTTCAGCCACGGCCTGGCGTTCGTGCTCGGCTTCTCGATCATCTTCATCGCGCTGGGCGCTGCCGCTTCCGCGCTGGGAGTCTTCCTGTACGATGCGCGCCAGTGGCTGGCCAAGATCGGCGGCGCGGTCGTCATCCTCTTCGGGCTGCACACCCTCGGCATCATTCGCATACCCTTCCTGGACATGGACACCCGTCGGCAGGTGCGGCCGGACCCGCGCCTGGGCTACCTCTCGTCGGCGCTGATGGGCGTGTTCTTCTCGGCCGGGTGGTCGCCCTGCGTCGGACCCGTCCTGGGGGCAGTGCTGACGCTGGCGCTCAACAGCGCCCAGGTGACCCAGGGCGCCGTGCTGCTGACCGCCTATTCGGCCGGCCTGGCCATTCCCTTCCTGCTGGCGGCCCTTGGCATCGGGCGGATCGCAACGTTGATGCGCACCCATGCGAGGCTGCTGCGCGGCATCTCGCTGGCGACGGGCGTGCTGATGATCATCCTGGGCATCATGCTCCTGACCGGCACCTTCAGCCTGCTGGCGCGCTACGGGGTGTTCGTCGACTTCGGCATCTAGGCGTGCAGCGTGAGACTTCGGCGGCCGCTGACCTTCACCGCATTGGGCGTGCTGCTGGGCGCCGCCCTCGGTCTGGTGCTGTGGCGAGGCATCCCGGACGAGGTTGCCTCCCCGGAAGCATCGCCGGGCGCGCCCGAGTTCACGCCAGTCGTCGGACCCCTGGTGGGCTCGCTGGCCCCCGACTTCGTCGCCCGGACGCTCGACGGTCCATCGATCCGCCTACGCGAGCTGCGCGGGCGGACGGTCGTGCTCAACTTCTGGGCCACCTGGTGCGCGCCGTGCCGGGCGGAGATGCCGCTGCTCGACGAGCGATCCCGTGCTTTGGCCGAGCGAGGCCTGATCATCCTCGGCGCGAACTTCGATGAGCCGGAGGAGGATGTGCGCGCTTTCCGGGACGAACTGGGCCTCTCCTTCGCGCTGCTGCTCGATCCCGGCGGTGAGATCCAGTCCCTCTACCGGGTGATCGGCTATCCAACGACGTTCTTTATCGACGCCGACGGCGTCATCCGGGCTGTTCATCTGGGCGTGATGGACGAGGCCCGGCTCGACGGCTATCTTGCAGATCTGGGGTTGGGCTGAGATGCGCGTGACGCTGTACGGACGGCCGGGGTGCCTGCTGTGCGACGAAGTGCGGCAGGACCTGCGTGAGCTGCAGGCGGAGTCGCCGCACGAGCTGGTAGAGGTCAACATCGAATCCGATGCCGAGCTCCTCTCGCGCTACATGGAGCAGATCCCGGTCGTCGTCACCGGTCCATACACGCTCAAGGCTCCGATCGCCCGGGCGGATCTGCGCGTGACGCTGCGCGCGGCGGCCAGCGCGCCGCCTGCCGCCGCCCCTTCGACGAGCCGTGCCGCCGCCGTGCGTGTGAACCGCAGCCTGCTCTTCATCTCGCGCCACTGGCTGGCGATCTTCAACCTGCTGGTCCTGTTCTACGTCGCGCTGCCCTTCGTGGCGCCAGTCCTGATGCA
>DYJB01000041.1:11635-18656 GCA_020723365.1 Candidatus Aquidulcis sp.
CTGTGCCATCAGTGGGCCTTCCGCAGTTGGTTCCTCTTCGGCCCGCAGGCGGCCTACCCGAAATCCACCGCCGGCACGGGCCTGGTTCCGCTGGGCGAGGCGACCGGGCTGGATGAGAACGATCTGATCGCCGCCCGCAACTACGTCGGCAGTCCGCAGGTGGGCTGGAAGGTGGCGCTGTGCGAACGTGATATCGCCATCTACGGCGGGCTGTTGCTGGGCGGGCTGATCTTCGCCGGTGTGCGCCGCCGGCTGCGGCCGCTCCCGATCTGGGCCTGGCTGTTCTTCGGCCTGCTCCCCATCGCCATCGATGGTGGCAGCCAGCTGCTCTCGGCCTTCCCGTTCGTTCCCTGGGAGGCGAGGGAAAGCACGCCGCTCCTGCGCACGCTCACCGGCTTGCTCTTTGGACTTTCGAACGCCTGGCTGGCCTACCCCTACGTTCAAGAGAGCATGGGGGAAACCCGCGCCCTCTCGGCTGCGCGCCTCTCGGGCGCAGAAGGCAAACCGGCGCAACCGGGCGTCTGAGCCCGCATGGTAGACTCCCGGCATGCCCTTCCGCCAGGTTGGTGATCTGCGTCTCTACACCCTCGATAGCCTCAACCTGCCGGGCGTGATCCACGCTGCGTTTACCAGGCGCGGCGGGGTGAGCCCCGCGCCCTGGGCCTCCCTCAACCTGGGCGGCACAGTCGGCGATGATCGCAACCGCGTGCTCGAGAACAAGCGCCGCGCCCTCGAGGCCGTCGGGCGATCGCCCGAGAGCCTTTTCGAGGTGTGGCAGGTTCACTCGGCGGATGTGGGCCATGCCCGCGCGCCCCGCGGCCAGGAGGACCTGCAGCAGGCGGACGCCATCATTACCGACCATCCGGGTGTAACGCTGCTGATGCGCTTCGCCGACTGCGTCCCGGTCTTCCTGGTCGACCCGCGCAAACAGGCCGTCGGCCTGGCGCATGCCGGCTGGCTTGGGACGGCGCGGCGGACGGTGGTCCACGCCGTCGAAGCGATGGGCCGGGCGTTTGGAAGCGCTGCCGAGGACCTACGGGTCGGGATCGGTCCCTCGATCGGCCCCGACCACTATCCCGTTGGGCCGGAAGTGGTCGAAGCCGTGCGCCAGGCGCTCGGCCCGCGCGCCGACGAGGTGCTGGACTCGACCAATGGCGTGGTGCGGCTGGACCTGTGGCGGGCTAACCGTCTCCTGCTCGAAGGCGCTGGCGTGAAGAGCATCGAAGTGGCCGGGGTGTGCACGGCCTGCCGACCCGATGACTGGTACAGCCACCGGGGGGAGGCGGGCCGGACGGGACGGTTCGGCGCCGTGCTGGCCCTGACCGCCGGGTGAAGGCTGATGATTGACCAAGCGGCCCTGAGGGCGAACCTGGACCACGTGCTCCGGCGGATGGCGGAAGCCGCCGGCCGGTCGAATCGCGCAGCCGAGAGTGTGCGCCTGATCGCCGTCACGAAGGGCCAGCCGGCCGATGTCGTGCGCATGGCGCATGCCGCCGGCGTCCGCGATATTGGCGAGAACCGTGTGGAGGAGGCGCTGACCAAGCAGGCGGCGCTGGCCGATCTCACCGACCTGCGCTGGCATCTGATCGGCCACCTTCAGAGCCGCAAGGCCGGCGCCGTTCCCGGCGCGTTCGTGCTGGTCCATTCGATCGACCGGCCCAAGATCGCCGGCGCGCTGGATCGCAGGGCTGCCGAGGGCGGCCTGCGCGTGCCTGCGCTGCTCGAGTGCAACGTCTCGGGCGAGGCAACCAAGGACGGCTGGGATGCCCGCCCCGGCGCCGATCGCGCCGCACTGGTCGAGGCGCTGCGCGCCGCCGCGGGGCTGCCGAACCTCGACGTGAGCGGCTTGATGACGATGGCGCCGTGGACGCGCGACCAGACCGAGCTGCGGAGCGTGTTTCGCCGGCTGCGGGAATTGCGGGATGAGTGCGCCGCCGGGAGCGACCGCTGGCCGGAGCTCTCGATGGGCATGACCGACGACTTCGAGCTGGCGATCGAAGAAGGTGCTACTATGGTGCGCATCGGCCGAGCCCTGTTTGGCGAGCGGCCGGACTAGCCAACCTGGAGCAGCGTGGAAGGTGACCATGCTTCTGGCGACGGTGCAACTCATCATCAGCGGACTCACCCTCGTGGTGTTCGTGGATGTCATCCTGAGCTTCGTGCTCAACCCTTTCCATCCGGTGCGCCGGGCGCTCGATTCGGTGGTTGAGCCGATGCTGGCGCCCATCCGCCGTGTGCTGCCGCCGGCCGGCGGGCTCGATTTCAGCCCGGCCGTGCTGATGATCCTGATCCAGGTCATCGGACGTGTGCTGGTCAGCCTCCTCGGTCAACTGGGCTAGGGCGATGAGGGCGTTCAAGCTTCACAGCGGCAAGTCCGGGGCGGCGCTTACGCTGCGGGTTACGCCGCGGGCGCGCAAGACCGAGTTTGCCGGCGTGTTGGAGGACGGGATCCTCAGGGTGCGCGTAGCCGCTCCACCGGTGGAAGGCAAGGCCAACGCTGAGTTGCTGAGCTTCCTGGCCAAGGTGCTCGGGGTGCGCAAGAACCGCCTCGACATCATCGCCGGACAACGCGGGCTCGACAAGATCGTCTCCGTGCTCGACCTCTCGGCCGATGAGGTCCAGGCTCGGATCTCCGCCTGGTTGGCTGCGCAAGCTCCGGAGTAGGGGCCGTTCAACGCGGTGTTGGAATCAACCGCCGCCGGCGATCGCCGGCGGCGCAATCGTTCGCCCAGGATCGGGCGGCAGGTTCGACCCTCAGGCGCTCGCAGCGATGACGGACGCGGGGAGCTCTGCCGACGCCGCTCGCAGGCGCCAGAGCGCCTCAAAGGCCGCGTCGCGCACGTGGGCGACATCGGAACGCAGCGAACCGGCGATCTCGAGGTTGAACTCGTCGCTGCCGCTCCAGGCCATCGCCTCCAGCGCCGCCAGCCGCTCCTCCGGGGTGCCGTTGGATAGCACGCGGCGCGTCATCTCGAGTGCCGGCCGGCCGGGCGCCACACCCAATCCCTCACGGGCGGCGTAGGCCACCAACCAGGCCACCTCCGAGAAATCGCGCGTCGGGGCGCGCAGACCCCACGGCGGATTCTTGAGGCGCTCCACCGCTTCGGAGGCCGCCCCTCGCACCACCCACTGACCGTCATCCACCTGGACCTTCTCAAGCTGCTCGAACGCCCAGGGTTCGGGAACGCGTCCCAACCCGAAGACCGCCGCCCGCCGAGTAAGCATGTTGTCAAGCTCGAGGGCGTCCTTGAGCATGTTGTAGCCTTCATCCGGATGACAGGCCAGCGCTTCCCCGGCCGCCAGACGTACGCCTTCGTCGCCTTTCAGCAGCGCGTGCCCCAGGCTCTCCAGCGCCGGCTGTGTGCCAATGGCCGCCAGCGCCAGGCAGGCTGCCTGGCGGCAAAGGAGTTCACTGTCGTGCTCGACCATCTGGGTGAGCAGCTCAACTGTCTCCTCGTCCCGCAGGCCGCCCAGACCGAGTGCGCCCAGGATGCGGCTCGACGGCGCCTCCGAGCCGAGCAGCCGGCGGAAGAGGATGGCCACCGTCGGTTCGCGTGAGACGACCAGGACGTGCACCATGCGCAGGCGCAGGCCGTAGGGGCGCTGCACGTCGTTCAGGGTCGTCGCCAAACCTCGCAGGACATACGGCCTCCAGGCAGCCTTCGCCGGTGCGTCCTTGAGCCACTTGCCGCACAGCAGCAGGTGCTGGCTGAGGGGATCCTCCGGGGCGCGCAGGTGCCGCTCGGCCTCAGCGGTGGCGTCGCCCAGGGCCGCGATCCAGTGGGTGCAGGTCTCGGCCGGAGGCCAGCCTTCCAGGAGCGACGGGTCCGGGAGCTGCCCCTGGACAAAGCCCCGTGCTGCCACGTAGGCGCCCAGTGCCGGGTGGACGAAGGAGACCCGCGCGCCAAAACGGCGGGCGAGGAAGCCGGCCTCCGCCAGGTCGCCGACGGGAGTGCCGCGTGGCAGGACGCGCTCCGGGAGACAGCCTGTCCGCTCTTTGATCCAGGTCATGCCGACGATTTCGGTGACCTGGCGCTCGTCGGGGGAAAGGAAGCGCGCCAGGTAGGCCTCGATGCAGTCGGCCGTCATGCCGCCGCGCGCATCGCCGGCGTAGGCCGCCCACACGCGCAGGGTGGCTTCCAGCGGCGTCAGCGTGCGGATCGATCCCAGGAGCCAGCCGGTGATCAATGCCGGATCCATCTCGCCGATCCGGTTCTTGGGCAGCGAAGGCAGGACGTAGTTCTGCCAGGCCGCTCCCCAGCGCGCCAGGAAGAGGCGGTGCTCGTGTTCGGTCCACGGCGCCAGCGGGACGGGCGCCAGCCCGGCCTCCACCAGCCCGTCGTAGCCGCGGGCCGGGCCGGCGGCGACGATGCGATTCCCGGGATAGGCGGCAAGCAACGTCTTGAGCCACGCCGCAACCGGGACGATCTCGCTCTCGGTCACCTCGTCCAGACCGTCGAGGAGCAGCAGCAGGCGCCCCTGCTTGGCGTGGCCCTTGAGATAGCTGCCGAGCCGGGCGGCCAGGCCGGTGGAGACCGTCAGCTCGGCGGCGTCGATGACCAGATCGAGCGGATCGCGGGAATGGCGGTCAAGGCGCAGATCGCCGGCGTGGATGAGCACCGGGAGCATCTCGGCGCCCAGCCCGGCCTCGGCGTCACGTTTCGCGGCGTGGAGCGCCAGGTAGGCAAGCGCCGTCGACTTGCCCGTGCCGAAGTCGCCGGTGAGCATGAAGTGCACGCCGTCAGCCAGTGCTTCCGCCAGGCTGAGGCTCGGGGCGCGGTAGACGCCAGAGAGGACAGAGACGTCCGGCAGGTTGGGTAGAACGGCCAGCGAGCCTTCGGGAAGGGGATCGGTGCGGAGCGGGTCGGCCTCCGGCGGCGGCGCCAGAACACGCGGCGGGACGGCCAGGTCGTCCAGCGTCAGGATGGCGCGCGCCAGGTGGAGCGTCTGCACGCGGCGGATCAGCTCTTCCCGGTAGCGGTCCTTGGCGCTGGCGGTGAAGCCCTCCCCGGCGCGCTTGGCCCGTCCCTGCGCCCAGGTGCCGGCCGAGAGCAAGGCAGGCAGCAGGCGGTGTGCTCCGTAGGCCACCAGGATGCCGAAGAGCATCCCGAGCACAAACTCAGGCCAGTCGAAACGCCAACCGAAGATGCCTGCCAGCATGGTTCTCTACCCTGCGTACAGGATCCGGCCGCACTGGTGGCAGCGGACCGGTTCGGGGCGGTTGCGCACGGTCTGGCATTCGGCGGCCGAAAGCCCGACACCGCAGGCGCCGCAACTGTCATCCCTCAGCAGCGCCAGCGCATAGCCTCCCATACTGTCCCTCAATCGGGAGTACAGCGCAAGGTCCTTTTCGGCTACCCCGGCGAGAGCCGCCTCGCGTTCGGCCTGGAGGGTGTTCGTGCGCGAAAGAAGCTGATCGCGCTCGCCGGCCAGGGATGCATATTCCATGCGCTGGGCCGTCTCTGCGGAGGCTAACGCTTCGGCGGCACGGCTGCCGGCGCTCTCAAGCTCCTCCAGCGCCAACATCGTCTCGAGAGCCCGGTCCTCCAGCACGGCCAGATGCCGCTTGAGCGATTCGACGTCCGCCTGGAGGTCCTGGAGCTCCTTGGGGTTTCGCACGCTGCCGCCGTAGAGCGAGCGCTCAGCAGTTTCGAGCTTGGCCCTCTGCCCGGCCACGCTCAGCTCGGCTTCCTTGACGGATGCCTTTCCGCGCTGCAGGGCGACACGGGCTTTCTCGTCTGCCGCCCGGGCGGCGCTCACGGCTGCCGATCCGCTCAGGAGGCGATCGATCTCCGCCAGCCGGGCGTGCGCCCGGTCGATAGCCAGGTCAAGCTCCTGCAGGCGGTAGAGGCTGGAGGCGCGGGACACGCCTGGATTATAGTCTGCAGCGCCGCCGGGGGATACCTGCCCGGCATAGCACCCTCTTCCCCGGGGACGTACAATTCGACCATGGACCGACGTGAACGGTGGATCGCCGTCGCCAGTGCTTGTGCCATGGCCCTGGCGACGCTCGTGCCCTATGTCTTCGCCTGGCGCCTTGCGCCAGAGGGGACGGCCTTCACCGGCTTCCTGCTAAACCCGATCGACGGATTTTCCTACCTGGCCAAGATGCGCCAGGGCCTGGATGGAGGCTGGCTCTTCCACCTGCCGTACGCAGCCGAACCTGGGGCGGGAGTCTTCCTCTACCCCTACTACCTTCTCCTCGGACAGCTTGCAGGCGTGCTCCAGGTGCAACTGATCGTCGTCCTTCATGCGGCGCGCCTTGTCGCTGCGGTCCTCATGTTCATCGCCGCCTACCGCGCCCTGGAGGAATTCCTGCCCGACCGGCGCTGGCGTTGGTACGCGTACGGGCTGTGCTTGATCGGGGGTGGGTGGGGCTGGCTGGCGGTCCCGATTGGCATGGTTGCCAGCGATCTCTCGATCCCCGAAACCACTCCGTTCCTTTCTGCCTACTCCAACGCCCACTTCCCTCTGGCCACAGCCGCCTTTCTTCTGGCGACAGTGGCCGTCCTGGGCCGCAAGGTGGGACGCCGAGGCTGGTGGGCCGCCAGCGCCGCCTGCGGCGCCGTCATGGCGCTGGTCCTTCCGTTTGTACTCTTGCCCGCCGGCGCCGTGCTGGTCACCGGAGTGGCTTTCCTCGCCAAGATGGAACGACCTGCGAACTGGTGGGCCGGGGTGCGCCCGCGCCTTCCGGCGTTGGCGGCGTTCGCCGCCGGCGCAGCGCCGATCGCCATCTACGATGCCTGGATCCTGATGACGCGTCCGGACCTGGCGAAGTGGACGGCCCAGAATTCAACGCCGTCCCCTTCACCGCTCGCCTATCTCATCGGGTTCGCGCCGCTGCTGCTGCTGGGCGGGTGGGCGTTCACGCGTCAGGCGCGCCGGCGGACGTCGCCTTGGCTGCTGGCGGGATGGGCGGCGGTTCAGCTCCTGCTGCTCTACGCGCCGCTGGCGCTCCAGCGGCGACTCGCGTTGGGCGTCTATCTCCCGCTGGCCGCCCTCGCGGCGCTCGGCGCCGCGG
>DYJB01000274.1 GCA_020723365.1 Candidatus Aquidulcis sp.
ATGTGGCGCCGGCTGCCGCCGCCGCGATGGCGAACCGTCACGCGCCCGTGGACGTTGCGGCCGCCGCTCTTCTTGCGCGGCACCAGCAGCGAGCGCTCGGGATGATCTTTGGTGACCTCCTCGAAGGTGGCGCCGGTCATGCCGCGGCGGCCGGGGGAGGTCGGCTTGTAGATCTTGACGCTCATCACTTCACCCCTTCGAACAGGTCGATCGTCTGGCCCTCCGCCAGCGTGACCACGGCCTTCTTGTAGCCCGCATGGCGGACGAGCAGGCGTCGGCTGCGGGCGCGGCGGGAGCGCTTGGGGGGCGCCGTCAGCACGTTGACGCGTTCGACCTGGACGTCGAAGAGCGTCTGCACCGCTTCCTTGATCTGCGCCTTGGTCGCCGCCGAGGCGACCTCAAACACGTACTGCCCGAGCTTGCCGCTCTGGAAGTTGGACTTCTCGGTGACGATGGGACGACGCAGGACGTCGTAAACCGTGATCATGGTCCTCTCCTACGCCGCCAGGGCGGTCCCCAGGGCTTCCAGCGCGCCCATGGGCAGCAGCACCCGGTCATAGCCGAGCAGGTCGCGGATGTTCAGGTAGGCGGCCCGCAGCGTCTTGGCGCTGGGCATGTTCCGCACCGACTTCTCGACGGCTTCGTCGGGCCCGGCCAGGACGATCAGGGCCGAGGCCTCGCCCACCAGCCGGTTGAGGGCCGCCGCCATGTCCTTGGTCTTGGGCGCCGGCATCGTCAGCGCGTCAAGCACCACGATCTCCGACTGGGCGGCTTTGACCGACAACGCCGAGCGCAGCGCCGCGCGGCGCATCTTGCGCGGCATGCGCACGGAGAAGTCGCGCGGCAGGGGCGTGTGCACCGTGCCGCCGCCGCGCCAGTGCGGGGCGCGGGTCGAGCCCTGCCGGGCGCGCCCGGTGCCCTTCTGGCGCCAGGGCTTCTTGCCGCCGCCGCTCACCTCGCCCCGGCTCTTCGTCTTGCGCGTGCCCAGGCGGGCGTTGGCCAGCTGGCGAACCAACGCCTGGTGCATCACGTCTTCCAGAATCGGGGCCTCGAAGATGGCCGCCGGGAGCTCCGTGGTGGCCACCTTCTCGCCCTGCATGTTCATGACATCGACCTTCATCGTCGTCGCTCCCGCCCTGCTATTGCTTGCGCGCCTGCTTGACGACCACGACGGCGCCCTTCGGTCCGGGCACGCTGCCGTTCACGCCGAGCAGGTTGCGCTCCGGGTCGACCAGTTCCACCCGGAGGTTCTGTGAGGTGACGCGCTCCGAGCCCATGTGGCCCGGCCCGCGTGAGCCCTTGTAGACCCGCCCCGGCGTGGTGGTCGAGCTGCGCGAGCCGGGGGCGCGCTGGCGGTCGGACTGGCCATGGGTCTTTGGCCCGCCCCGGAAGCCGTGGCGCTTCATGCCGCCCTGGAAGCCCTTGCCCTTGCTGACCGAGACCACATCGACGCGATCGCCGAGCACGAAGACCTCGACCGTCAGGCGGTCGCCTTCCTTCACATCCAGGTCGCCCTTGACGCGGAATTCGCGCACGTGGCGCAGGGGCTGCAGGTCGAGCTTCTTGAGGTGGCCCAGCTCGCCGCCCGAAAGCCGGCGCGGCTTGCTTTCGCCGAAGCCGAGCTGGACGGCCTGGTAGCCTTCCTTCTCGGGGTGCTTCACCTGGGTGACATAGCAAGGCCCAGCTTCGATGAGGGTGAGCGGTTTGAGCGCGCCCGCCTCGTCAAAGACCTGGGTCATGCCAAGCTTCTTGCCGATAAGCCCTTTCATCCAGCTCTCCTTGTTCGTTCCGATTGACGGGACTGTCGACCAGGGCTTGGCCGCATCATCCCCGTTCGCAGGGCAGTCCACCGGCTTGTCGACGGCCGTTCCGTTGGGGGCCGCCCCCAGCGCCGGTGCTTGCGCTGCCTCGATCCGCAGCTGCTAGATCTTGATCTCGATATCCACGCCCGCCGGCAGGTTGAGCCGCATCAGGGTATCGATGGTCTTCGAATCAGGCTCCAGCACGTCGATCAGCCGCTTGTGCGTGCGGATTTCGAAGTGCTCGTGCGAGTCCTTGTCGATGAAGCTCGAGCGGCGCACGGTGAAACGCTCGAGCCGCGTCGGCAGCGGGACCGGGCCGACGACCTTGGCTCCGGTGCGCTCCGCGGTTTCCACGATGCGCTGGGCCGAAGCGTCCAGCACGCGGTGGTCGTAGGCCTTGAGCCGGATGCGGATCTTCTGCTTCGCCATCGATTACTCCAGGATCTCGGTAATCACGCCGGCGCCCACCGTCAGCCCGCCCTCGCGGATGG
>DYJB01000042.1:0-13164 GCA_020723365.1 Candidatus Aquidulcis sp.
CAACTGCCCGCGCCTGCCGGCGCTTCTCCCTGCAGGTTTGTCGCCCAGCCCGCGCCGATGTGTCCATCCAGCCAGTCGCCTCTGGTATGAGAACGTTTCCACCATCGTAGCACGTCAGGCGGGCGGAGTCAACATGCAGGCGCATCCGACGGCGCCAACGTGGGAACACCTCGTTCGTGGGCACAGCCTGGGCCGGACGCCGGCATGATCCGCGCCTCCTATTCCCCGCACAGAACCACTCGCCGCGGCTCCAGACCCACCCATCACCGCCCGACGCCGGGCCGCCAGCTGGCCTGCCCGGGACGTCGCGGGAACGATTGACTCTCGCCGGGAGTCGCCCCATAATGACGCAAACGATTGCAGATCTGGCCCCCTTGGGAGCTGTGGGAGGGCAACCCGATGAAATCAGGTTCACCCGCCGGCAACTATCGCGTCCTGACCGACAGCCAGGTGGAGCGCCTCCACCAGGCGTCCCTCGGGCTGCTGTGGGACCCGGGCATCCTGTGCGAATCGGACCTCGTGCTCGGGCTCATGGGCAAGGCCGGGGCCACGGTGGACGGCGCCACGCGCATGATCCGCGTGCCGGCCGAGATGGTGGAGAGCGCCATCCGCAGCGCGCCTTCGTCGCTCGTGCTCCACGGCCGGCACGATCCGGCCATGGACCTGCAGGTCGAGCACGGGCGCGTCCACTACGGCATGGGGGGCACGTCGGAGCCCCTCACCTGGGACTGGAAGCTGTGGCAGCCTCGCCGTCCGACGAAGGCCGACATGGTGGACAACACCCGCATCGGCCACGCCTTGCCGAACATCGACTTCGTCCAGACGCTGTGCATGTCCGGCGACATGCCCACGGGCCAGATCTTCTTCCACGACTTCGACGCCATCTTCCGCAACACGACCAAGCCCACGGTGGTCAACGTCCTCGAGCGCCCGTTCACGCAGCACCTGCTCGGGATCGCTGCCGCCGCCTCGGGAGGCGAGAGCGTCCTGCGCCAGAAGCCCAGCGTGCTGGGCATCGTCACGCCCATCACGCCGCTCAAGTTCGCCGTCATGAACGAAGGCATCCTCGATGCCGTGGAAGCCGGCGTTCCGGTGCTCTACTCGCCCGGCCCGCTGATGGGCGCCACCGGTCCGGCGACCGTCGCCGGCACCGTGGCGCTGACGATGGCCGAGGTGCTCTTCGGCGTCGTCCTGGTCCAGGCCATCAAGCCCGGCGCGCCGGTTGTGCTCAAGCCGGATGTCGATGTGTTCGACATGAGCACGACCCAGTGCACCTACAGCAGCCCGGAGCAGAACCTGGGCAAGGCCGCCGCCGTACAGATGGCACGCCACTACAACCTTCCGATCTACGGCCTGGGCGGCGGCGTCGAGGCCAAGGTGCCCGACGCCGAGGCGGCCGCCATCGCCATGATGAGCATGCTGATGATGGGCATGGCCGGGATGAACCTGTGCCAGAGCCTGGGGACGATGTCGTGGGGTCAGTACGGCTCGGCCGAGATGGCCGTCATCTGCGACGAGATGGTCTCCATGGTCCGGCGCGTGCTCTCCGGCATCGCCTTCAGCGAAGACACGCTGGCGCTTGACGTCATCCGCCAGGTCGGCCCGGGCGGCAGCTTCCTGCAGCACGATCACACCGTGGGCCACTTCCGCAAGGAGCTGTTCTTCCCCAAGCTCTTCCGGCGGCAGACGCTGGAGGAGTGGCAGGCCAAGGGCAGCCGCATGATGCACGAGGTCGCCCACGCCCGCGTGGAGGAGATCCTGGCAGCGGCCGGTCCCATCCCCCTTCCCGCCGGAGTGGATGCCGAGATCGAGCGCGCCGTGCAGCGCGCCATCGCCTGGTCGGAGCGATCGGATCGCTGACCGGCCCCCACCGGCTCATGCGCGGTTTCGACGTCAGGAACCCCGCGCCGCGGGCCAGCGCACCGGGGTGGCTTCGATGCGCTCGGCGATGCGCCGCACGCGCTCGATGTCGTTGTGGCGCATGAACAGGTCGACGATCCCCAGGATGATCGGCCGCTGCGCCGCCCGCTCCAGCACCCCGTCCAGGAAGCCTTCGAACTCCTCCGCCGAAGTGCGCTCTTCCAGGTAGGGCGACGGCAGACCGCCCCA
Organism: Candidatus Aquidulcis sp.; assembly: GCA_020723365.1. Classification (GTDB taxonomy): domain Bacteria; phylum Chloroflexota; class Anaerolineae; order Anaerolineales; family E44-bin32; genus DYJB01. The sequence continues at coordinate 2,110 of DYJB01000042.1, forward strand.
GATCAGCGGGCCGCCCTGCCAGGCCTCCCAGGCCTCGTCGAAGGTGCAAGCCGTCAGCGGCTGCGGCGAGAAGGACTCGCACACGTCCAGCCCGGACTCGGCCAGCAGCGCCAGCAGCGGCCGGACGTCGCCGTCCGTGTGGCTCCCCACGCGCTTGCCCTGGGCATGGAGCACCGCCGTATAGCGCTGGTAGGCGGGCAGCGCATGCCGGCGGAAGAGGCGCGGGTTGGTCATCAGTCCGTGGAGGTTGTCGGGAAATTCCACATAGGGCATCGGCAGGTCGGCCAGCCGGGGCAGGATGTCCGCCAGCTGCGCGTCCAGCAAGGAGAGCAGCCGATCGACCTGCGCCGGCGCGTCGTGCAGCGCGTAGAACAGGGACGTCTCCCCCAGGTATTCCAACAGCGCCTGCTGGAAGGGGATGCGGTGCAGCAGCGGCACGACCACGCCGTCGTCGCCCAGCGCCGCATCGCGCGCTGCGACCTCGGCAAAGCGAGGCACGAAGTCGGCCCGCTCGAGGATCCATTCCACCGTGGCGTAGTCGGCCCCATCCTTGATCAGGTGCTCTCGCAGGTAGGGATCGGCCCCCATCTCGACCATCGAGGGCGTCACCTCATGCCGCAGCGTGAGCCGGCCGACCGGGGTTGTGAGGACCGTCCGCGTGACGCCGGCGCGGTCCGTGGCGATGAAGTCCCACAGCCCGGGGAAGTTTTCGACGACCGGATCGTGCTGCTGCACCGTCGGCGCACCCTCGAACTCGACCGTCAGGTCGACGCCCCGCAGGCGCAGCGCGTAGGGCGCCATGAAGAGCTGCTGCCCGTTGCCGGTGCGGCGGTGGATCTCGAGCAGGCTCAGCTGGCGGTAGGCGGTCGGAAGCGTCCCGGTGCGGGTGTGAGCCCGGTGCCACATCTCCAGGCGGCTGATGAAGGGAATGCGATCCGGGACCTCCCCTCTCCAGACCCGCTCCAGGCGCTGGCGTACACCCATGCCCTGTCGACCTCCTAGGCAGCTGAACTGCAGCGTCGGGCAGGGCGCGGCACCTGAGGCGCATCCAGGCGCGCCCGCCCGGCTGACGAGGCCCGAGGAACATCGCCGTCAGCAGAGGCGGTTTCAGGCGTCGGGTTCGAAGGTCGCTGTGACCGTCGTATCCAGCCGTGCGCCCGGTTCCAGCCAGCGCGCCTCGCCGGCCGCCACGGCCCCGGCCAGATTGTGGCGGGAGACCCACGGCTCGATCCCGACCCCGTAGATGCCCGTCAGGGGCGGCAGATCCGACCCTCCGAACGGGCGCCAGAGCGTCACCGAGCGGAACAGATCGGCATCCCAGTCGAGGGAGAACCGCAGCCCCCGGCGCGGGTTGGTGACCGTCCAGTGGCCCCGGGCAAAGCCCGAAAGGTAGACGTCGTCATGCGTGTGAGCCTCGGGGCCGGGGATGTTGCGGAGATCGACGCGCGATCCCGGAGCGCGGCCTTCGGCGTAGGGCCAGGTGCCTCTGAGCTTCGCGGGAAGCTCTGCCGTCAAGGTCTCGTAGACCTCGTCGGGTGTGCGCAGCTCGGTGGCCGGGATCTCCAGGCGGCAGCCGGCTTCCAGGAAGGGCGCACCGAGCACCAGGTGGTGCCCCCAGACGAAGGGCAGGCGGACGGAGCCGAGGTTGGTGACGCTCTCCTCGAGCACCAGTCGGGGCGAACCCGCCTCAAGCGTCATTCGGCGTTCGAGGCGGAAGGGCAGCGAATGTGTCTCGACGGTGAAGGCGACCCGGCAGGCCTCGGCATCGTCGCGTTCGATCGCCCAGGTCCAGTCCCGCAGGGCCACTTCGCCGTGGAAAGGCACCGGGCGGCCCTCGTGGGTACACGCATCATTGGCGCTCGGGAAGAGCTCCTGCCAGGCGCCCTCGTAGTTCTCAAGGAAGTCCGTCGGCGGCGAGGCGGGCGGCGGCTTCAGTCCCCAGGGCGTCTTCATCAGCGCATCGACACCGCTGCCCCGCTCGATGCACGCGTAGATGTCGGCGCCTTTGCCGGGCAGGACGATCACGCGCAGGCGGTCGCTCTCGAGGGCGACCGCCGTGTGACCGTAGACCTCCTCGACCGAGACCATGCCTAGCCCTTGACCGCCCCGGCCACCATGCCGCGGATGAAGTAGCGCTGGCCGAACAGGTAGAGCAGAACCATGGGCATGCTGGCCATGAGCATGCCGGCCATGGCCACCGGCACGTCGCTGTTGTAGCGCGAGCCGAAGACGGTGATGCCCACCATCAGCGTGCGCAGGCTGTCCTTGTTCAGCAGCACCAGCGCCACCAGCAGGTCGTTCCAGACCCACAGCGTATTGACCACGACCATGGTGATCAGCGCCGGGGCAGAGAGCGGCAGCAGCATCTTGCGCAGGATGTCGAAGGACGAGGCCCCGTCCATGACCGCCGACTCGATGATCTCGAACGGGATGGTCTTGAAGAAGTTGGTCAGCATGTAGACCGAGAACGGCGTCACCAGCCCGGCGTAGACCAGGATCGCTCCCCAGTAGGTGTTGTTCAGCCCCGTCCGGGTGAGCAGGATGAAGAGCGGGATGAGCATCACCACCGGCGGAACGATCATCAGCGATGAGATCACGGCCAGAAGCGCGCCGCGCCCGGGGAACTCCATGCGGGCGAAGGCATAGGCCCCCAGCGCCGCCACGGCGGTGGAGAGGAAGACGGACCCGAAGGACAGGATGGCGCTGTTGAGGAACCACAGGAAGAAGCGCCCGCCGCGCAAGGCCGTGGGGAAGTTGCCCCAGAAGACGGGATCGGGGAATCCCAGTTTGTCGAGGCCGTAGTTGTTCAGCGTCTTGAGCGAGGTCAGGATGGCGAAGGCCAGCGGCGCCAGGACCAGGAAGGTGGCGAACAGCAGCGCGGCATGGCGCGGCACCGCCAGCCACCCGCCCTGCCCGGCGCTGCGCGAGACGACCTCGGCTTCGCCCGCAGCTTCCCGGCTCATGACATCTCCTCCATCTCGGAGGCCGAGCGCAGCCGGAAGAGCGGCACCATGAAGGCCAGCGTGACCAGGAACAGGATCACCGCCACGGCTGAGGCGATGCCCGGCAGCTGGCTCATGCGGAAGGCGAAGTTGTAGATGTAGAGCTCCATGACCATGGTGGCCGTGCCCGGCCCGCCGTGCGTGATGACGTAGACGTAGGCAAACACCCACGCCAGCATGGTGATGATGCTGACGACGATGAAGAACTCGATGACGCTCTTCGTCTGGGGCACGATCACGTGCCACAGACGCTGCCACCACGAGGCGCCGTCGACGCGGGCGGCGTCCAACAGGTCCTCATTGATGCTCATCAGGCGCGCCAGGAAGAGCACGATGCCGAAGCCGACCTCGCGCCAGATGACCACTCCCATGATGGTCCACAGCGCCAGGCGTGGGCTGCCGATCCAGTCGAGGGCCAAAACGTCGAGCCCGATGGAGCGCAGACCTTCGTTGACCACGCCGTTGAGCTGAAGCATGTTGCTGAAGATCACGCCCACCACCGGCGTGGCCAGGATGAAGGGCACGTACAGCAGCGAGCGGTAGGCCTGCCAGCCGCGCGGCCGATCGAAGAGCAGCACGGCCAGGATCAGGGCGATGAAGGTCATGATCGGGACGGCCAGCAGCAGGATCCCGTTGTGGACGACGGCCTCGTGAAACACGTCGTCCTTGATCACCTGCCGGTAGTTTTCCAGTCCGATGAACGGCCCGCTGATGCCGCGGATGCGCCGCAGGCTGAAATCGAAAATCGCCACCAGCGGGTACCCGAAGGTGAAGATCAGCACCAGGAGCATTGGGGCCAGGTAGAGCCAGGGAGTGAGACGCGCCGTTCGAAGCATCGCCAGGACCACCACGCTAGAAAGTCGAGGTCAGGCCCCCGTCCACGACCAGCACCTGGCCGGTCATGTAGCGGCAGTACTCCGACGCCAGGAAGACGACCGCCCCGGCGTCATCCTCCGGGTAGCCTGTGCGCGCCAGCGGGATCTTGCGCTTGGCGACATACCAGTCCAGGAAATCGGGCGACTGCGTTTCGTCCACGCCGTCGACGATCGACATTGGGGTCAGCATGAAGCCGGGAGCGACGGCGTTCACCAGGATATTGTACGGCGCCAGCTCGACGGCCATCGACTTGGTCAGGGCGATGATCCCGCCCTTGGCGGCGTTGTAGGCGCCGCACATCCCGCTGGAAACGAAACCCTGAACCGAGGTGATGCTGATGATGCGCCCCCCGCCCTGCCGGACCATGATGGGGGCGGCCATCTTCGAGCCCATGTAGACCGACTCGAGGTTGACGGCGATCTGCTTGCGCCAGTTCTCGAGGGTGTCGTCCAGGATGGTGGCATAGAAGGCGATGGCGGCGTTGTTGACCAGGATGTCGAGCCGGCCCCAGCGTGCGACGACCTGTTCGATCGCCTGCCGGTAGGCGGCGTGGTCGGTGATGTCCAGGGGGTAGGCCTGGGCGCGGCCGCCCTTCGAGCGGATCTCGGCCTCGACGGCGGAGACCGTCGTCGGGTTGATTTCAACCAGCGCAACCGAGGCGCCCTCGGCGGCGAACTCACGCGCCACGGCCGCACCCAGCCCCTGGCCGGCGCCGGTGATCAGCGCCACGCGGTCCTTCAGCAGGTCGTGCGGCATCCCACCCTCCAGGGGTGCGCCCGCCTCCCCTTGCGGGGAGGCGGGGCACAGCGGATCCGAGTTGGACCTAGACGCCCAGGTCCTTGGCCCAGGTCGAGTACTTCTCGACCAGGTCGGGGTTCTGTTCCTTCCACTTCATGGTGACGTCGTAGGCGTTCTGGCCCGCCTGCTCGCCGGTGTACTCACCGGAGATGATCTTCTGCGAGTTGACGAACATGGCGTCGGTCCAGAACACGCCCGGCATCAGGTTGGAGATGTAGGGGATGGTGTCGCCCTCCACCCACTTGGCGCGCAGCTCGCGCGTCGCCGCGTCCTCGATCAGGTTGGTGTCGAAGGACACGTCATTGGGGATGGCGCTGGCCATCTTCCACAGTGCCTCGACGCGCTCCGGATCGTGCGCGAAGCGCAGGAAGTCCGCCGCCGCTTCCTTGTTCTTGCTCTGCGACGAGATGCCCAGGCCCTGGCAGTCGGCGATGGGCTTGCCGGCCAGCTTGCCCACGCCGAAGGTCGGGAAGACCATGGTGCCGATCTTCTCGCTGCCGCCCATCAGGGAGATCTGCTTGCCCAGGATGGGGGCGACGATGGCCGTCATGGCGCCCTTCTCGGCGCCGAACAGGTCGATGCCCGGGTACAGGTCGATCGAGTTGATGTCGTCGTTGATGAACCCGGCATCCCACAGTTCCTTGAGCTTGGTCCAGTGCTCGTAGTAGCGCGGCTCACGCCAGTCGAGGTCGCCGATGAACAGGTTGATGGCGTCCCCGGGCGTGTCGAGGTTCTGGCCCAGGCCATGGCCCATGTACCACTCGCCCCACGGGCCGTCCTTGAGGCCGCCGACGATGGGCGTGAAGCCGGCCGTCTTGAGCTTGTCGCAGGCGGTCAGCATGTCGGCCCAGGTGGCGGGCGGCGTGTTGCCGTCCAGGGCGGCCTTGTCGAACATGTCCTTGTTGTACAGGTACAGAACGGCGCACGAGTACCAGCCCAGGCGGTAGGTCTGCCCCTCGTAGACCGAGAGCTGGGTGGGCTTGGTGGCGGCGATCTCCTCGGCGCTGAAGAAGTTGTCCAGCGGCTCGAGGTAGCCGAGCCAGGCGCTCTCCATGTGGTAGATGCCGTTCCACAGGAAGATGTTGTCGGGCGCGGCGTTGGCGGCCGAGGCCGTCTGGAATTCCGAGATCACCACCGCCGTGTCCATCAGCGTGGACTCGATGGTGTTGCCGCTCTTGGTCTTGTACAGGGCGGCCGTCTCATCGACCCACTTCTGCAGTCCCGGTGCTTCCGTCTCGCCCCACCACCAGAACTTGAGGTTCTGCCCGGTGGGCACTCCACCGGCGGCGGGCGTGGCGGCCGCCTTGGGACCGCAGGCGCCCAGGAGCGGCGACATTCCTGCCGCAGCCAGCCCGGTGCCGGCCATCTTGAGGAAGTCACGCCGGGTCAGGCCGCGTGCTCGGTAGCTAGACATGGTTCCCTCCCTGAAGGTTGATGATCCCTTGCTCGTATCCGGGCCGCTTGGCCCGGGGCGGAACGCCGATCCTCACTCCACAATCTCCCCGCCGTCGGCCTCCTTTCCCTTCTTCTTGACCTCCTGGTGTCTCAGACTCGGCGCCTCAATCTCTCAAGTGCGTGGTCAGGACGTCGCACCCGTCCGGCGTGACCACGACCACGTGTTCCAGTCGAACGCCGCCGACGCCGGGCACGTAGATCCCCGGCTCGATGGCGATCACCATCCCGGCTTCCAGGCTGCGCGTATTGTAGGGCACCAGGCGCGGTTCCTCGTGGTAGGAAGCGCCCAGCCCGTGGCCGGAATGGTGGGGATAGACCTCGTAGCCGCTCTGGCGGATCGCGGCGCGCAGAAGGGCATCCAGTTCACTAGCCATGACGCCTGGACGGACGGCGTCGACGCCGCGCCGCAGCGCAGCGTGGACGAGGGAGTAGATCTTTGCCAGCTCCGGCGGCCGCTCGCCGACGAAATGCGTGTCGGTGTTGTCGCCCCAGTAGCCGTCGACCCGCGGGACGAAGTCGAGGATGAGCGGATCACCGGGCTGCAGGACGTACGGCCCAGGCAGCCCTCCGATCTCCGCCGTGCGCTTGCCGCCTACCAGATCGACTAGGACGGGCAAGCGTGTCCCCAGGGTGACCTCAAGCTCGGCCTTGAGCGCGCCCCACAGCTCGATCTCCGATTGGCCGGCGCGGGCGTGCCGGCGCGCGTACGCTTGCGCCGCGTCGCAAAGGCGCACGGCCGCGCGTATCCGCGCCAGCTCTTCCGGCGTCTTGACGGCCCGATCGGAGTCGAAGGCGCCGTCCAGCGCGACCAGCGCGGCCTTCGGCAGCGCGGCGCTGAAGGCGGTCAGCAGCGGCGCGGGCAGGCCGTCGAACTCCAGGCCCACGCGCCCGCGCAGCCCGCTCGGGGCGCCCAGCATGGCCGCCAGGCCGGCCGTCATGTGGGCCGCATTCGCCAGCGGCTCGTCGATCGTGTAGCCGACGTACTCGACGACCTGCGCGCCGCTGGCGCTGGCCGCACCGGACTCGAGGTTCGAGGCCAGCAGCTGCAGGGAGGCCGGGGTGACCCAGCAAAGGGCAGGCCCAGCCTCGAAGGGACTGGGCCCGGCCTGTATCGGCGGCGCATATCCGGTGAGCCACGTGATCGTGGCCGGATTGGAAAACAGAACGGCCTCCAGGCGCTGACTCCGCAGCAGTTGGCGGACACGATGGACGGCGTGCTCGTTCATGCCGGGCAACCTCTCCTCACACCGTGTCCTCCGCTTGGCGATCTCGGGACGCGGCGCATAAGGTTGTCATCGCGCTCGGCCGCCTGGGGCGGCCATCGGGTGGTGATGCCGAGCCCAACCGCTCTACCGCCCAGCCGCCTGGGCTCGCCGGGAAGAGCGCCCGAGACCATGGCGTCCTCGTCATTCCCGGGCCAAGAATGGAAACGATTGCGGTCTGGCGCCATGATAGCACAGCAATTCCGGGCAAGTCAACAGCCGACGGGACCGCCGCCGCCCAGGCATGCCTGACACCTGCCTGCCGGAGAGGTCGACTCAACCGATCTCCCTGGCGGTGTCAGGCTCCTCTTGACGACTGCCATGCGCTATGCTATCGTGGATTTGTGCAATCGTTCTCATAGGACGGCCCTGAAGTGGCGGCCGTCGACCGCGCCCCGGGGCGGCTGAGAACTCTGCTTGGAGCACACCGTGATGCGCCTGGCGCTCGCCGTCCAGACCCCCGACGTTTCCCTCGCCCTCCCGGTCGCCCTGCTCTCTGGCACCTGGCCGGAGAAGCTCGACCGGGCGGCCGCCCTCGGCGTCGACGGATTGGAGCTGATGACCGCCGATCCCCACGGTTTGCAGCCGCGCCGAATGCGCCAGGACCTGGAGTCCCGCGGCCTGAACGCCGTAGCCATCGGCAGCGGCGCCGCCGCCATGCAGGCTGGTCTGACCTTGCTGCATGCCGATGCCGCCGTTGCCGCTCGCGCCGCCACGCGCCTGGACGAGTTGACAGCCTTCGCCGCTGAAGTCGGAGCGCCGCTGGTCACGATCGGCAGCTTTCGCGGCCGCCTGGCCGGAGCCGGGGCCGGCGCCCGTGAGCGCCTGGCCGACGCGCTGCGCCTGGCCGCCGAACGAGCCGCCGCCCTCGGCGTCCGCCTGGCGATCGAACCCCTCAATCGTTACGAAGCGGACCTGATCAACACCGCCGAAGAGGGTCTGGCCTTCGTCGACTCGGTTGGTCATGCCTCGCTCGGCCTGCTGCTCGATACTTACCACGTGAATATCGAGGAGTCGTCCTGGGAGGCTCCCATCCGGCTCCTGATGCGGGCCGGCAGGCTCTGGCATGTGCATCTGGGCGACAACAACCGCCTCGCCCCGGGTGACGGCATGATCGATTTCGGCGCGCTGGTGCGCACTCTGCGCGCCGCCGGCTACGACGGCGCACTGTCCGCCGAGCTTCTGGCGCGCCCGGACCCCGACACGGCCGCACGCCGTACCGTCGAGCACATGCGCCCGCTGCTGGAGGATGCCTGATGCGCCTAAGCTGCCTTCCGGTTTCCTTCTTTGCCGAGATCATCGACGGGCGCATGCCGGTCGCCGAATGGGCGCGCCTGGGCTGCAGCCTCGGCCTGGACGCCATCGACCTGAGCATCCTCTTCGTCCAGCCGCGCACCACGGAGCACGCTCGGCTCCTGCGTACCCAGATCGAGGACGCCGGCAGCCGGGTGGCCATGATTACGACCTACCCGGACTTCACCCACCCCGACCCGGCGCAGCGCCGCAAGGAGCTTGATCTGGCGATCGAGACGGTCGATGTGGCGGAGGCGCTCGGCGCCGATCTGATCCGCGTCACAGCCGGGCAGGCACACCCGTCCACGGCGCGCGCCGACGGCATCGCCTGGGCCACTGAGGGCCTCTCGAGTCTGGTCGAGGCCGTGCACGACCGCCCGGTCTGGCCGGTGTACGAGAACCACGCCAAGCCGGGCGCCTGGGAGTACACCGACTTCTCAACCCCGCCCGAGATCTTCCTCGAGATCGCCCGCAACACCGCCGCCTGTGGTCTGGGCATCAACTTCGACACCGGCAATGCCGCTTCCTTCCACGCCGATCCGCTGGCCATGCTCGACCAGGTGATCGACCGCGTCGTCAGCGTGCACGTCTCCGACACCGCCGTCTTCGGCGAATTGAAGCCGGTCGAGATCGGGACCGGCATCGCCCCCATCGCCGCCTGCCTCGATAGGCTGGTGGCGCACGGTTGGGACGGGTGGCTGTGCATGGAGGAGGCCTCCTTCCAGGGCCAGCAGGGCATTGCCGCCGCCGCCCGCTTCGTGCGCCTCGCCTGGCAGCAGACGCGCACCGCCGCGTCGGGGTAAGGCGCACACCATGGCCAACACCAAGCCCGCTCTTCCGCGCCACGACAGCGAAAGCCTGCGCCGGCGGCTGCGTGAGGAACTCACGCATGCCCGCAGTCAGGCGCGCCGCGATCTGCTCCCCTGGATCCGGTCGGGGGCGGTTGAGCCGGCGCTGGATCACCTGATCTTCTACGCCGAGCCGGCGGCCTTCACCGCCGCCGCGCCGGACCTGCTGGCGCGTCTTGCGACGGCCTTCGGCAGCGCCGGACCCGAAGCCCGCCTCCACAGCCTGCGCTTCACCGCCGAGCTGGCGCTGCGGCTGAACTCGCTCCTGCCGGCCTGGAACCTGTGCAACGCCTCGCTCTATCCTGCCGCCGCGCTGGCGGGCGCAGATGTCCGCCGTGTGGCCAAGGGCGCCCTCACCCAGGCGCTCTCGCTCGCCCAGGACGCCCCCGAAGCCCGCCAGACGCTGCTCGCCGGGTGGCTTGCCGAGACGACCGCCCGCTTCCGCGCCGAAGCCGCGGAAGACCCCGAAGCCGAAGCTCGCGCCTTCGTCGGCGACTCGATCGGCGACTACGTTGAAGCCGTGGGGGACAGCGTCGCCGCCAGCAACCTGCGCCGCATCGCCGACCTGCGCTGGGTCGGCGGGACGCGCACGGAGATCAGCAACGACTACGCGGCGTTCCTTCCGTACACGCTGCTCCTTGGAGCCAGCTTCGTCACCTGCAACCCTCCGCTGGTCGACCTGGCCTGGAAGGCGGAGCCGGAGAAATGGGATCCGGTGATTGACGGCCTGGTCGCGGCGCAGCGCAAGGCCGATGGCGATACGCTGGCGCGGCTGGTGACGCTCGAGATCGTGCTGGCCAACATGCGCCGCCTGCGGCCGATCTTCCTGCTCACCGAAGGCCGCATGGGCTGCGTCAGCCTGCAGGTGAACCCGAAGCGGCACGACGATGCCGAGACGATGCTGCGCGATGCCGGCGCGCTGTACGCCGAGCTCGAGCGCCGATTGGACGGCGGCGTGCCGAACGTCGTGTTCAAACTGCCCGGCACGCAGGCCGGGCTGGAGGCCTGCCGGGCGCTGACGGCGTCCGGCATCGGGGTGACGATCACGCTCAACTTCGGGCTCTTCCAGCACTTGCCCTTCGCCGAGGCCATCTCCAGCGGGCAGGCGCTGTACTCGACGCTGGCGCACATGAGCGGCCGGCTGGCGTTCCCGGTGCGCGACGAACTGCTGGGCAAGATGGGCGAGCTGGAAGGGCAGGGATTCTCCGAGGGCCAGGTGCGGCTGGCGGCCGCCTGGTCCGGCGTGGCCGTGCTCAAACGCCTGCAGCGCTGCCTGGCGGCACGCCAGGTGGATCCCGGCCGCGTCAAGCCGCTGATCGCCTCGCTCAGGGTCTACACCGATGAGGCCTACGCCGGCCTGCCTTCGCCGATCCCCGACATCACCGAGGTGCTCGGCGTCGGCATCCTGACCGTCTTCCCCAACGTGCGCCGGGCTTTCGACCGCCTGCCGCTCGTTCCCCTCGACGGCCAAAGCATCGAGACACCCGTGCCCGAGGAAGTGTTCTCCGTCCTGCGCCACTC
>DYJB01000042.1:13174-17164 GCA_020723365.1 Candidatus Aquidulcis sp.
AGGTCTTCAAGCAGGCCTACTGGCTGGGACCGCTGGCCGCTCACGGTGAGGCCGACCCGGCCGATCTGCTCCCCGCCCACCCGCTGGCGCTGGCGTCACGCTCCGCCACGTCCGGCTGGACGCCGGTGGCCAACACGCTCAATGAGTTCTGCAAGGCGTATGATTCATTCGTCGATCGCATCCAGGCGCGCCGTCCGCGCCTCGGATGACTGGATGAGGTGACAGATGGCGACGCGTTCCACCCGCACGGCGCGCAGCGCGCGCACGACCTCGGCCCGCCCGCGACCGGCGGCGGCCCGAGGCATCGACCTGCCCAAGGACCGCGCCCTCGATCTGCTGCGGCAGATGTGGGAGATCCGGCTGTTCGAAGAGCGCGTCTACGACCTGCTGGGCAAGAACCAGATCAAGGGCGCCTCGCACCTGTACGCCGGTGAGGAGGCCGTCGCCGTTGGCGCCGTCTCCGTGCTGCGGGATGACGACTGGATCACCAGTGCCCACCGCGGCCACGGGCACTGCCACGCCCGCGGCGCCTCGATGGCCAAGAGCGAGCCCGAGCGCGTCGAGCACTACAACAAGATGATGGCCGAGCTGTGCGGCCGGGCCACCGGCTACTGCCTGGGCCGCGGCGGCTCGATGCACATCGCCGATGTCCAGAAAGGCAACCTGGGCGCCACCGGCATCGTCGGCGGCAACATCCCCGTCGCCACCGGCGCCGGCCTGGCCCAGAAGATGATGAAGAAGGACAGCGTCGTGCTGTGCTTCTTCGGCGACGGCGCCTCCAACACCGGCAACTTCCACGAGTCGCTCAACATGGCGGCGCTGTGGAAACTGCCGGTCGTCTACATCGTCGAGAACAACCTGTACGGCATGTCGGTGCCGCTGGAGAAGGCCACCGCCAAACTCGAGATCGCCGACCGCGGCTGCGCCTACGGCATCCCGGGCGAGGTCGTCGACGGCATGGACGTGGTGGCCGTGCGCCAGGCCGTCGCCCAGGCCGTCGCCCGGGCGCGCAAGGGCCAGGGCCCTTCGCTGGTCGAGTGCAAGACCTACCGCTGGTACGGCCACTCGCGCTCCGATCCACGCGCCTACCGCACAAAGGAAGAGGAAGCCGAGTGGAAGGGGCGCGATCCCGTCCCGGCCTACTCCGCCCGCCTGGTGAAGGAGAAGGTTGCCTCGCAGGCCGAGGTCGACGCCATCGAGGCGGCCGCCCGCAAGGCGATCGACGCCGCCACCGACTTCGCCTTCGCCTCCCCCCTGCCCCCGGTCGAAGAGCTCGAGCAGAACGTCTACGCCCCCTTCGTCTGGTCGCAGCGCGACGTCGAACGCGAGGCCGAGCTGCGCCAGCGCGTGCGCGCCGGCGGCCCGGGCACACGCAAGATCCGTTACTGGCAGGCGATCCAGGAAGCGCTGCGTGAGGAAATGGTCCGCGACCCGAAGGTCTTCCTGCTGGGCGAAGACATCGGGATCTACGGCGGCGCCTACGGCGCCACGCGCGGCCTCGTGGAGGAGTTCGGCGAGGAGCGCGTGCGCGACACCCCCATCTCGGAGGCCACCATCGGTGGCGCAGCGGTCGGGGCGGCGATGGCCGGGCTGCGTCCGGTGGCCGAGATCATGTACGTCGACTTCACCCCGCTGGCGATGGACCAGATCGCCAACCAGGGCGCCAAGAACCGCTACATGTTCGGCGGCAAGACGACCGTGCCGATGGTCATCCGCACCGAGGGCGGCGCCGGGCGCAACATCGCCGCCCACCACTCCCAGTCGCTCGAGGCGCTGTGGACGCACTTCCCCGGCATCTACGTCGTCATGCCGGCCACACCCTACGACGCCAAGGGTCTGCTCAAGGCCGCCATCCGCGATGACAACCCGGTGATGTTCATCGAGCACAAGATGCTCTATGGCATCGAAGGGCTCGTGCCGGACGAGGACTACATCATCCCCTACGGCGTGGCCGACGTGAAGCGCGAGGGCAAGGACGTCACCCTCATCACCTACTCGCGCATGGTCCACCGCGCCCTGGAGGCGGCCGAGAAGCTGTCGGCCGAAGGGGTGAGCGTCGAGGTCATCGACCTGCGCACGCTCAAGCCGCTCGACATGGAGACCATCGCCGCCTCGGTGCGCAAGACCGGGCGCGTCGTCGGCCTGACCGAGGGCTACAAGACCGGCTCGTTCATCAGCGAGCTGGCAATGCGCATCCAGGAGGAGCTGTTCGACTGGCTCGACGCCCCGATCGTGCGGGTGTGCGCCGCCGATGTCCCCGTGCCGATGAGCGACCCGCTCGAGGACGCCGCCATTCCCAACCTGGCACGCGTGGTCGCCGGCATCCGGCAGGCGCTGGCGTAGGAGGGCCGATGGCCACCGAAGTCATCCTGCCCATGCTGGGCGAGACGATGAACGAGGGCACGATCGTCTCCTGGTCCAAGAACGAGGGCGAAGCCGTCAAGCCCGGCGACGTGCTCTACAGCGTCGAGTCGGACAAGGCCACCCTCGAGGTCGAGGCGACCACCCCCGGCTTCCTGCGCAAGATCCTCGCCCCCGCCGGCTCGACGGTCGCCGTCCTATCGGTCGTGGCCTACATCACGGCCACACCGGATGAGGTCGTCTCCGCTCCAGCGGCGCAGGTCGCGACTGCGCCCCGCGCCGCTGGAGCTGCGCCGCGGTCGTCTGAAGCGGCTGTCCCGGCCGGCGCGCCTGCATCGCCGGCTCCGCTCCCTTCCGGCCGAGTCGTTGCCAGCCCGCGCGCCCGCAAGGCGGCACGCGAGCGCGGCCTCGACCTCGCGCGCCTCGCCGGAAGTGGTCCGGGCGGACGGATTGTCGAACGTGATCTGGAGCAGGCGACGCTGCTCCCGCGCCTGACGCCGCTGGCCGAACGCCTCGCCGGCGATCTCAGGGTCGACCTGGCGCGCCTGCAGGGATCCGGCCCGGGTGGACGCGTCACGCGCCGCGATGTCGAAGCGGCGGCCCGCCGGCCCGCACCTCCGGTGGCTGCTCCCGGAACCCTCACACTGCTCTCGCGCACGCAGCGCATCATGGCCGAGCGCATGGCGGCCTCCTTCAACTCGGCGCCCCACTTCTACCTGCACGCCGAGGTGAACGCCCGCCGCCTGCTGGCCATGCGCCAGGAACTCCTGCCGATGCTGGAGGCCGACTTCGACCTGCGCCTAACGATCTCCGATCTGCTGGTCCTGATCTGCGCCCGCGCCCTGGCGCAGCACCCGCAGGCGATGGCGCAGTACACGCCCGAAGGGCTGCGCGCCGCCTCGTCGGTGAACATCGGCCTGGCAGCCGACACGCCTGGTGGGCTGGTCGTGCCGGTGATCCACGGCGCCGACCGCCTGCCGCTGCCGGACCTGGTGCGCACACGCACGGAGTTGATCGAACGCGCCCGCGCCGGCAAGTCGCTGCCGCAGGATTTCGACGGCGGCGTCTTCACCCTCAGCAACCTGGGCGCCTTCCGCGTCGACGAGTTCGACGCCATCCTGAATCCCCCGCAGGCCGCCATCCTGGCCGTGGGCCGCATCGCCGAGCGCGCCTGGGCCGACAACGGCCAGCTGGCGCTTGTCCCCACCATGAAGCTCAGCTTGTCAGTGGATCACCGCGTCCTGGACGGCGCGTCCGCGGCGCGCTTCCTGGACAGCATCGTGGCTCTCGTTGAGGCTCCGGCACAGGTGCTGGTGTAGCCGGGCAAGGAGGGCGAATGCCCAACCGGCTGGTGTTCATCCACACCATCCCGTCCATCGTGGACCTGTTCGCGCGCCTGAGCGTGGAGATCCTGCCTCCCGGGACCGAGACCTGGCATGTGGCCGATGAGATCCTGCTCAAGGTGGTCCTGGCGCAAGGCGGGCTCTCGCCCTTCATCCACGACCGGGTCGCCTCCCACGTGGTCGCGGCCGAGGGCGCCGGCGCCAGCGTCGTCCAGCTCACCTGCTCTTCGATCTCACCCTGTGTCGATACGGCCCGCCCGCAGGTCCGCATCCCCGTCCTCAAGGT
>DYJB01000042.1:17174-18233 GCA_020723365.1 Candidatus Aquidulcis sp.
CGATCGCGCGCTGGAGATGGGCGACCGCATCGGCGTGGCGGCGACGGCCTCCACGACCTTGCGTCCGACCGGCGCGTTGATCGAATCACGCGCCGATGCCCTCGGCCGCGCCGTCCAGGTCGAGGCGAGGTTGGCGGAAGGCGCCTATGCCGCCCTGTTTGGCGGCGACCCCGCTCGCCACGATGCCATCGTGCGAGAGGCGCTCCAGGACATGGCGCAGCGGTGCGACGTCATCCTGCTGGCGCAGGCTTCCATGGCGCGGGTAGTGGACAGCCTGCCGGCGGGCGCGCAGCGCTGTCCGGTTCTCACCAGTCCGCGGCTGGCGCTCGAGCGCGCCGCCCGTGTGCTGGCCGAGGCCGGCAGCTGACCAACTCGCCGTCCGTCATCGCCGCTCGGTTCCCCGGCTGGGTCATCAGGCGTTGAGGCGCAGCGCGGTCTCGTCCCGAAAGCCACACGGATGCACAGGCAACCGGCGCATGCCCGGGGACCATCGTCCCCGGCCTGCCCGCGGCTCGAGCGATCGGCAGCGGCAACGCCAAGCGACTGCGGACAACCGAGACCCACGGCAATCGACGGATTCGCACTTGACAGGCACTTGGAGCCACGACAACCCGCAGGTAAGATTCCGGACCTCGGGCACAGCCTTGGACAACGAGTCATGTCCCTCCTGGATGACTGGATTCTGGACCTGAGGCCGGACGATGTGCTCCGCGGTCAGGGCGCGGATCCGGCGGTGATTCGTTCGCGCCGCCCAGGGCTGGTAGCTCTGGCGGAGCGGGCGCTCGAGGCCGGCCGGGGCCTGCTCCAACCGCGGGTGGTCTTCTCCCGCCTCCAGGTGACCGGCCTGCGACACGAACGCTTGACGCTCGATGGCGGCGCGCTGCAGGGCCCCCTGATCGCGCAGCACCTGGCCGCGGCCGCACACGTGACCGTCATGGTGTGTACGGTCGGCGAGAGGATTGACGCCGAGGTCGCCAGGACCATGGACGACGACCCATCCTATGCCCTGGCGATGGACGGGTTGGGTTCGGCGGCCGTCGAAGCCCTGGCGGCCGCGGC
>DYJB01000043.1:0-3395 GCA_020723365.1 Candidatus Aquidulcis sp.
CCGCTGCTCCTCTCGCTGACGCTGTGCGCTCTGGTGTATGCGCTGCTGGCGGTTGTCGTGCGTCGTAGCGAGCCGGCTGCGCTCCTCACCACATTGTGGCTGGCCCTCTTCTTCTCGTACGGTCATGTGTACTACGCCCTGCGTCAGATCTCCCTGGTGGGTGAGAACCTCGGACGGCACCGCTACCTTGCTGTCGCCTGGCTGGTGTTGGCCGTCGCCCTCTCGATCACGATTGTGCGCCGCCGGACGTGGGGACATCCCGCCCGCGTGCTGAACGTCTTCCTTGCACTCGCCGTCGCGCTGCCGCTGTTTCGGTTGGGAGCCTTCGTGGTGGAAGGGCGGATCCTGGCGGCGCAGCTGGAGGCTGGCGGCTCGGAGGCTTTGGCCTCCGGCATCCTCCCCGAGGGCCAAGCCCTCCATTCCAGCGGTGATCAGCCGCTGCCGGACATCTACTACATCATTCTCGATGGCTACGGCCGAAGCGACACCCTCCAGACGGTCTACGGCTATGACAACTCCGAGTTCCGGGAAGGCTTGCGCCGGCTTGGCTTCACCGTAGCCGAATGCGCGCAGTCCAACTACGCGCAAACTGAGCTCTCCATCGCCAGCGCGACGAACCTGCTGTACCTGGAGTCGCTGGGCGATACGTTCACCGAAGGATCCACCAACCGCCGGCCCTTGCGGGCGCTGATTCGCTCGAGTGCCGTCCGCCGGGCTCTGGAGGCGCTCGGCTACCGGACGTTCGCCTTCAGGACGGGATACGCCTTCATCAACCTGGAGGACGCCGACCGCTACCTGTCGCCCGGGCTGGAGAGCGGCCTGAATGGATTCGAGCTGATGTTGCTGCGATCAACGGCCGGCTTGATCGTTCTCGACAGCGCCTCCGTGCTCCCCCGGATGCTTGCGCCGGAGCTGCACCGACCCGAGGACAACCATCGCGAACGCATCCGCTTCACCTTCGACGAGCTCGAGCGATTGGCCGCCGCCCCCGGTCCCAAGTACGTCTACGCCCACATCGTCTCGCCGCACGAGCCCTTTGTGTTTGATGCGCAAGGGAATGCCGTCCGCCAACCGTCCCCGATGCCCGACGGCTGGGAAGAGCAGGCGTATGCGGATCAGGCGCGCTACGTAAGCCGGCGGGCGCTGGCCATGCTGCAGACGATGATCTCCACCTCCACCCGGCCACTGACGGTCCTGCTCCAGGCGGACCATGGGCCCGGGCTCAACTCACCCGCCGGACGGATGGGGATCCTGAGCGCCTACTACTTCCCCGGGGCCGACCGGATGGTCACTCCCGACACGACACCGGTCAACTCATTCCGGATCCTGTTCAACAGCCTTTTTGGGACTTCTTTCGACCTGCTGCCGAACACCAGCTACTTCTCCATCTATCAGGCACCCTATGACTACACCATCATCCCGCCTTCCTGTCCTCCCCAGGAGACGCCGTGACCAAGCGAGTCCTCTTCTCGGCCCCGTACCTGCTGCCCGTCCTCGAATCCTTCCGCCCAGTGCTGGAGGCTGCCGGCCTTGAGTTGATCACGGCGAAAGTGGTGGAGAGGCTATCCGAGAGCGAACTGCTTGCCTATGCCGGGCAGGTCGACGGGGTGGTGTGCGGTGACGATCCTTTCAGCCGGCGCGTGCTCGAGGCCTTCGCCCCGCGTCTGAAGGTCGTCTCGAAGTGGGGCACGGGCATCGACTCGATCGACCGCCAGGCGGCATCCGAGCTGGGCATCGTCGTCGGCAACACGCCCGGGGCGTTCTCGCACCCGGTCGGGGACACTGTTCTGGCGTTCATCCTGGCCTTCGCCCGGCGCCTGCCGTGGATCGACCGCGAGATGAAGGCCGGCCGCTGGGAGAAGCTCCCAGGGCGGGCGCTGCGGGAGTGCACGCTGGGCGTGATCGGCGTCGGCCGCTGTGGGCGCGAGGTTCTGCGGCGCGCCAGCGGTTTCGGCATGCGCCTGCTCGGGAATGACATCGTGCCCATCCCGCAGGAGTTCGTGCGCGAGGTCGGTGTGGCGATGCTGCCCCTCGCCTCCCTGCTGGAACAGGCCGATTTCGTCAGCCTCAACTGCGACCTCAACCCGACCTCCCGCCACCTGATCGATGCCACCGCGTTCCGGCGCATGCGGCCGCAGGCGGTGCTGGTCAATGTCGCCCGCGGGGCGGTGGTCGATGAGCCGGCGCTGATCGAGGCCCTGCGCGCCGGCCGTCTTGCCGGTGCGGCCCTGGACGTCTTCGAGCAGGAGCCGCTCCCGCTTGACAGCCCATTGCGGGGCTTCGACAATGTCCTGCTGGCGCCGCACAACGCCAACAGCAGCCCGGAAGCGTGGGCGCGCGTGCACCGCAACACGCTGCGCAACCTCTTCCGGGGGCTTGGGCTGAGCGTGCCATCCGAGCTTGAAATCGATCCGACGCCGGGGTAGGCTCCGGGGAGGCTGAGGCAGGATCATGACGCGTTGGGCACTGATTACCGGAGCGGCGGGCGGCATCGGCCGTGCCACCACCGAGCTCTTTGCGGCCGAAGGCTGGCGGACCGTCGCCGTCGACCGGCGCGAGGCGGAGCCCTTCCCGGCGGGGGTACTGTTCCGGAAGGCCGATGTTTCGATCCCGGAGGATGTCGCCGCGCTCTTCCACTGGCTGGCGCAGCAGACCGATCGCCTGGCTGCGCTGGTGAACAACGCCGCCGTCCAGATCTGCAAGCCTCTGGTGGACATGTCGGTGCAGGAATGGGACACGGTCATGCATTCGAATCTGCGCTCCGCCTTCCTGACGGCCAAACACGGGCACACCCTCCTTCGGGCGGCGGCCGGGGCGATCGTCAATGTCAGCTCCGTTCACGCCGTCGCCACCTCGCGCGACATCGCCGCCTATGCTGCCAGCAAAGGCGGGCTGGTGGCGCTGACGCGGGCGATGGCCCTCGAGCTGGCGCCCGATTCGATCCGCGTCAACGCCGTCCTGCCCGGAGCGGTCGACACGCCCATGCTTCATGCCGGCCTCTCGCGCCAGCACGTCAGCGGCGCCTCGCTCGAGGAGCGCATGGCCGACCTGGGCAGCCGGACGGTGATGGGGCGCGTCGCCCAGCCGGCAGAAATTGCCCAGACGATTCTCTTCCTGGCCGACGGCACCCGAGCCTCGTTCGTCACCGGCCAGGCGCTGATCGTAGACGGAGGCGCAACGGCGAGGTTGAGCACGGAGTAATCTCTGCGGGCCTGATCCGCCCGAGATTCCGCTGACCAGAGTACGGCCCCGGCGTCGGCGTTAGGTACAATCCTGCCCATGCATCAGTCACCCGGCGGAGACAAGTTGACGTGTTGCCCCTGATCTACCGCGCCAAACGGCTCGTGCCGGCCCCCGCCTGGCGGGCGCTGACGGCCCCCTACTGGTGGTGGTAC
>DYJB01000043.1:3405-18210 GCA_020723365.1 Candidatus Aquidulcis sp.
AACCGCGCCCGGCACCAGGCGGCGGCGCTGATCGACCCGCGGCTCCGTGACAGCCAGCGCCGCCTGCTGGCCTTCCGCGGCCTGCATCGCGGCCGGCGCTGCTTCATCCTGGGCAACGGCCCGAGCCTGCGCCAGACCGATCTCTCGCCCCTGCGCGGCGAGATCACCTTCGGCACGAACCGCATCTACCTGATGTTCGAGAGCCTGGGATTCCCCACCACCTACTATGCGGCGGTCAACACGCTGGTGATCGAGCAGTGTGCTGACGAGATCCGCCGGCTCAGCCTGCCCAAGTTCGTCACCTGGCGCGGGCGCAGGTGGCTCAAGGGCGACCCGCAGGCGCTGTTCGTCGATACGGACTACACCGGCCCGGCGGAGTTTGCCGCCGTGCCAACCGGCCGCGTCTTCGAGGGCTCGACCGTCACCTTCCTGGCACTGCAGCTCGCCTACTACATGGGCTGCGACCCGGTCATCCTCATCGGTGTCGATCACAGCTTCACCACGCAGGGTCAGCCGAACGTGACGGTGGTCTCCGAAGGCGACGACCCGAATCACTTCGCCCCCGGCTACTTCGGCAAGGGCTTCCGCTGGCAGCTCCCCGACCTCGAAGCCTCGGAGGCGGCCTACCGGCTGGCGCGTGAGGCCTTCGCCGCCGACGGGCGGTCGGTGCTCGACGCCACCGTCGGTGGCAAGCTGACGGTCTTCCCCAAGGTCGACTACAGGGGCCTCTTCACGTGAGCGTGTCTCCCCCCGCCGGCGGCGCGACGCCCAGGGTCTCGATCGTCGTCCCTTCCTTCAACCAGGCGCGCTATCTGGAGACGGCGCTGCGCTCCGTCCTTGAGCAGGACTACCCGGACCTGGAGGTCATCGTCATCGACGGGGGTTCAACGGACGGCAGCCTTCCTATCCTCGAGCGCTACGCCTCACGCCTGGCATACTGGGTCTCCGAACCGGATGCGGGACAGGCCGACGGCATCAACAAAGGCCTGCGCCGAGCCACGGGCGAGGTCGTCGCCTGGCTGAACTCCGATGATGTCTACCTGCCTGGCGCCATCCGCCAGGCCGTGCAGGCGCTGGGCGCCGACCCGGGCGCCGGCCTGGTGTACGCCGACGGCATCATGGTCGACTCGGAGCAGGTGCTGCTCGATCGCCACCGCTACCGGCCGCTCGACCTGGTGGATCTGCTCAGCTTCGAGGTCCTCCTCCAGCCGACCGTCTTCATGCGGCGCAGTCTGCTCGAAGAGGCCGGGTACCTGGACGCCAGCTACCAGTTGATCCTGGACCACGAACTGTGGGTGCGGATTGCTGCCCGCGCCCGTATGCGCCACGTGCGATCGTTCTGGGCGCTGGAGCGAACGCATGCCGATGCCAAGACCATCGCCCGCGCCGCCGAATTCGTCGCCGAGGCGCGCCGGATGCTGACGGGTGCGGCGGAGCATCCGCTGTTGGCGGATGTCATGAGGCAGCATGCGCGCCGCATCGACGCCGGATTCAACGTCTTTGCCGCGCGGCGGCTGATCGATGCCGGCCGGTACCGCCTTGCCTTCCGCCATGTGTTGACCGCGCTCCGCAGGCATCCGCCCACGGTGGCGCGCTACTGGTACAAATTCGTCCAGGCCGCCGGGAGCGCCCTCGGCCTGGCGGGCGTATTCTTCTGGTACCGGCGCACGCGGCGCCGGCTGCAGCATGGCCGTCAGACCGTGAACGCGAGCCCTTCCGATCACCCGCACAGGACCGAACCTTGATGAAACCGCCCGGGGCACCGCCAGGCCCGGCATCCACGCTGCCGCTGGTCTCGGTCATCACGCCCTCCTTCAATCAGGGAGCCTTTCTGGAGGCCACCCTCGCCTCCGTGTTGAATCAGGACTACCCGCGCCTCGAATACATCGTGGTCGACGGCGGATCGACCGACGGCAGCCTGGAGATCCTGAGCCGTTACAGGCCGCGGCTGGCGGCCTGCCTCTCCGAACCCGACCAAGGGCAGACCGACGCCATCAACAAAGGCTTCGCCCTGGCAGGCGGTGAGATTCTGGCCTGGCTCAATTCGGACGACATCTACTATCCCGGGGCCGTGCGCGAGGCGGTCGACTACTTGCGGGCGCATCCGGAAGTCGGGATGGTCCACGGGGCGGCCCATTACGTCGATGAACATGGGACACCGGTCGGCCGCTTCCCTTCGGCCCCGATGGATCATGCCGACCTGCGGCGCGGGGCTCCGAAGATTGCCCAGCAGGCGGCCTTCTTCCGGGCCTCCGCCTGGCGAATCATCGGGCCGCTGGATCCCACCTTCTTCTACGCCATGGACTACGATCTATGGATTCGCCTGTCGGCCGTCACGCCCCTCGCCTACGTCCCCCGGCTGTGGGCGGGCTTCCGGCTGCACGGCGAGTCGAAGTCGATGACCGTAGCGCGCCTGTGCTGGCCCGAGATGATGCGCGTGCACTATCGCGATGGGGGCTCGCGCTGGTCTGTGTTGAATGCCAAGTACCTGGTCCGCCGGGCGGTCGAGCCGGTCATCCCGCTGCGCATGCGCTGGCGGCGGCTTCGCTTCCGGCTGGAGGGGCGTGGGCGCTCGTCCGGATGAACCGCCATCGGACGACCGAGATGCCCATGCCCGTCCATCGCCGGGCCCTGGCCCGGGCAACCGGCTGAGGTTCATGACATGATCGAGGCTACGGTTGATTCGAGGGACTTGCTGATTCGCCTGCTCCGGCGCTGGCCGTGGGTCTTCCTGGCCGGCGTCCTGGGCGGGCTGCTTGGCCTGGGCCTGAGCCGGATCCTGCCGCCGGTGTATGAAGCCGTCGCGGTCGTCGGCGTTGGCGTGGACCCGGGCCGGTCGCTGCCGATGGACGCTGAGACCCTTCGGCTGGCGCTGGACCGTGTGCGCGAGGTCTTCCTGGCCGATACGACCCTGGAGGCGGTCCGGCTGGGGGCCGGCGAGGATGTGGCGGCCGAGCTCACCACGCCCAATCAGCTGCGCGAAACGCTCCGGCTGTCCGAGATCGATGCGGGGTGGGAGCTGGGTGTGCGCAGCCCAATCCCTGATCGCGCCGCGACCCTGGCAAACCTGTGGAGCGAGACCTCCGTGCAGGCGCTGCAGGAGGCGGAGCGGCACGCGTGGACAGCAGCCGATCTGCAGGCCAAGTGGTACATCGTCGGATGCCGCCTGGTGCCGGTCCCCGACCAACCCGCCGCGGCTCAGTGGGAGTGCAAGGAGCGCCCCGAAGACTACGATCCGGAACAGGCGCTGAGCGAGATCCAGAGCGAGGCTGTTCTCAGCCGTGGCGTCCTGCCGAGCATGTCGTTTGCCTCCCTGCAGCGGGCCGAACCACCAGCCTCGCCGTTGACGACTTCGCGCGCTCTGCTGGGAATGGCCGGCTGCGTTGCAGGTCTCCTCGGGGGTGTCGTGGCGGCGATGTCCTGGCCCAGAAAGAACCCTTGATGGAACGCGTGCCCGCCTGGCGTTGGGCCGTGGCCGCTGCCGGGAGAGGTCGGTGGCCCGGGTGAGCGACCGTCTCCGATCGGCGTACCGGCTTGGCGTGCAGGGTATCTGGATCCTGCTCCTCGTCTCGATCCCCGTCACCAGCTTCCCGCCCCTTGTGGATCTGGTGGGGGGAACTCCCGTCGCCCCGCTGGCTATGGTCCCCCTGGCGGGCTTGATCCTCTTCTGGCTGATCCCAGCCCTGCTCCGTGGGCGGGGGTTGCCCCTGCTGGCACTGTCCTTCCTGTTCTTCCTTGTCATCGTCGTGATCTCGGCGGCAGCCGGCCTCGGGCTGGGGATCCTGCCCCTGCGCGGCGCCGGCGTCCTCGGCCGAGAACTGAGGGCCCTCTTCACGCTCGCCCTCGGCGCCGGGTTCTACCTTACGGCTGCGCTCCTGCCCGAGGGTCATCAAGGCCTTCGCCGTGCGCTGCGCTTCATCTCGATCGGTGGCCTGCTGACGCTTCTCTGGGCCGCCGTTCAGTCCGGCGTGGTGATGACCGGCGGGGAGGATGTGCCGCAGGCCTTCGTCAACCTGCACCGCTTGATCGCCTCGCGCGACCTGGTTCCGGACCGACTGACCGGGATGGCCTTCGAGCCATCGTGGTTTGGCGATCAACTCGTCACCTTCTATCTTCCCTTGTGGGTTGGGGCCGTGCTGACTCGGACCTCCGCCTGGTCTTCGTCGCGCCGGGGCTGGTGGGTGGAGGCGCTCCTGGGGGTTGTTGGCCTGGTGGCACTGCTGCTGACGCGTTCCAGGATCAGCTACCTTAGCCTGACCCTGGCCTTTGGTCTCCTGGGCCTGTATGGCGTCTGGCAGGCGGCGGGGTGGATCCAGCGCCGGCTGGCGGCACGAGGGGGACGGGCCGGCCGAGTGCCTGCCAGGGCCTTCAAGGGCGTCATGGTGCTGCTCTTTGTGAGTCTTGCCTCCGCCGCCCTCGTGGGCGCGGCGTGGGCCTACAGCCGGGTGGACCCGCGCATGGTGCGCATGTTCCAGACCTTCGATCGCCTGGCTGAAGTGCGTGCCTACTATCCCAACGAGGTGGCCTACGAGGTCGCCAACCGCGTGGCGTTCGCCGAGCGGGTCGCCTACTGGCAGGCCGGCATGGCGACCTTCGCCGACCATCCGCTGCTGGGTGTAGGCCTCGGCAACTCAGGCTTCTTCATCGAATCGAACCTGCCTGGCTACGCCTATCGCCTGACCGAGATCAAGGATCTGCGTTCGGGCGCGTTCGCCGGGCTGCCGAATCCCAAGAACCTGTGGGTGCGGCTGCTGGCTGAGACCGGCGTGGTCGGTTTCGCCGCCTTCCTTTCCTGGTGGGTGATGACCGGCGTGACAGCTGTTGTCCTGTGGCGCCGGAGCAGGGGGCTCCTGCGTCTCCTGGGATTGGCAGGGGTGTTGGGGCTCATGGCTGCCGTCGGCGAGGGATTCAGCCTCGACACGTTCGCGCTTCCCCACATGTGGATCCTCGTCGGGCTGGTGGCGCGTGCATCGGTCACACGGGACCTTTCCGAGCCGCCGGCCCCCGGCTACCCCGTCTGAACTCAACAGCCTTGTGCCTCGGCGGGGTCCACGCTCGCGGCCGGGGGTGCTTCGGGCGAAAGGCAGGCATCCCGGCGGCTCGCGTCGGCGTTCCCCCGGAGGCGGTGCTACAATCCCGCTGTTCCTACCGTCTCAAGAACTGGTGGCGGATCCACTCCGAATGCCCACACGGCTGGCCGACTTCTTCCCCATCATTCTGACCGCTTTGGTGGCCGCGGTTGCGCTCAGCCCTCTGGCGGCCCGCGCTGCACGCCGACTCGGCTGGGTCGACGTCCCCGGCTCGGCCCCGCACAAGCTTCATGGCGCGCCCACGCCGCTGGCCGGCGGCCCCGTGTTGGCGCTCTCGATCGCCGCCTGCTACTTGATCCTGCGCCCGTCGAGCGACGCCAGCGTGCGGGGAATGCTGGCCGGGGGTTTGCTGGTGGCGGCGGGCGGCATGCTGGATGATCGCCTTGGGCTGTCGCCGCTGCTCAAGCTCCTGATCCAGTTCGCCGCCGCGGCCGTGTTGATCGCCGTCGGCGTGAGGGTTCAGGTTACCCGCATCGACGCGCTCGACCTGGCGCTGACGCTGCTTTGGGTTGTCGGCATGGTCAACGCCTTTAACTTTGTCGACAGCATGGATGGCCTGGCGCTTGGTCTGGGTGGGATCGCCTCGGCCTTCTTCATCCTGGTTACGATCGACTCGGGGCAGCCGCTGCTGGCGGTGCTGAGCGCTGCCATCCTGGGCTCGGCCCTGGGGACCTTTCTGTACAATGCCTCACCGGCGCGCCTGTTCCTCGGCGATTCCGGCGCGCAACTGCTGGGGTTCCTGCTCGCCGCGCTGGGCATTGCCTATGTCCCGGGAGGAGCCGGACTGCCGCAGGGCGTTTCCTGGTTCACCCCCATCCTGGTGCTCGGCGTTCCGATCTTCGACATCACCTTCGTTGTCGTCTCGCGTCTGCTGCGCCGGCGTCCTGTCTACCGGGCGGGCAGCGACCATACCTACCACCGGCTGGTGGCCATCGGGCTGGACTCGAGCCGCGCCGTCCTGGTCATGCATCTGATCGCCGTGGCGCTCGGGCTGATCGCCTTCATGGCGCTGGATGCCAGCGTGCTGGCCGCCAACCTGGTGTTCGCCGCCGCTGTCCTCGCTGGCGTGGGGGCGCTGATCGCACTCCAGCCGGGCCGGGTGAAAGGTGGCGCTTGACATGGATCCGTCCCCGCCCAACAGGATGGAATCCTGGAGCACGCCCCGGTGAAACTGATCATCCAGATCCCGTGCTACAACGAGGCCGAAACGCTGCCCGTCACGCTGGCAGATCTGCCGGACGCCGTTCCGGGTTTCGATCGCGTGGAGACGTTGGTCGTGGATGACGGCAGCACCGATGGCACGGCCGAGGTGGCGGTGCGGCATGGGGCCACGCATGTGCTGCGGCTCCAGGGGCACCGTGGCCTGGCGGCTGCCTTTGCCGCCGGGCTCGAGCAGGCGGTCGCCTTGGGCGCCGACGTGATCGTCAACACCGACGGCGACAACCAATACCGGGGCGCCTGCGTTGCTGGTCTGGTTCAGCCGATCCTGGACGGGCGCGCCGGCATGGTCATCGGCGACCGGCAGGTCCACACCATCGCCCACTTCTCAGGTCTCAAGAAGATGCTCCAGCGGCTCGGCAGCCGGGTCGTCCGTTGGGCCTCCGGTACGGATATCGTTGACGCCACCAGCGGTTTTCGCGCCATGACCCGCGACACGGCTCTGCGCCTGGCGGTTTTCTCGGGCTACTCCTACACGCTCGAGACGATCATCCAGGCAGGCAAGAAGGGAATCCCGGTCGCCTCGGTGCGCGTGGACACCAATCCCAAGCTGCGCGAGTCGCGCCTGATCCAGAGCCTGCTGCAGTACCTGCTGGCATCGTCCGGGACCATCCTGCGCATCTTCCTGATGTACGAGCCGCTGCGCGTCTTCCTGAGCCTGGGTGTCCTTCCCTTGCTGGGAGGCTTGTTCCTGCTGGCCCGCTTCATGGCGTTCTACTGGATCGGGGAAGGGCAGGGGCACGTCCAATCGCTGATCGCCGCCGCCATCCTGATCGTGCTGGGGCTGCAGGCCTTCTTGCTCGGCCTGCTGGCGGACCTGATCGCCCGCAATCGCCAGCTGAGCGAGGACATCAGCTATCGGCTGAAGAAGAACGCCCTCGAACGCCGCTCCCCCGGCAGTGACACCCCGCCTGGCTTGTGAGCCCCCGCGCCCGGCGCGGATCCCGCCCCTTCCTGATCCGCGGCTGCAGCCGTGTGGTCGCGGCGCGCTGCCATGGGGAGAAGGCGAGCGAGTGAGCCGGATCCACGACAGCCCCGTCATCCTTCGCTGCAGGCGCAGGTCCCGATGAGAACAGGCACGTGGGCCTCGCAGCTGGCGCGCTGGATCGGCCCGCTGGCGCTGATTCTTTCGCTGGGGTACTTCGTGCGCTTTGCGGTGCGCAACGCCGGGACGCTCCCAAGCCTGCGTTGGGATGGTCCCGCGGTCGCCGGCCTTGGAGTCGCGCTGGTGCTCTACCTCGCGGTCATCCTGCTCTCCGGACTGGGTTGGCTGGTCCTGTTGCGCGGCGTCGGCGAACCTGCCCGCTTCGGCATCGCGCTGCCGATTTTCGCCGTGGCGCAGTTCGGCAAGTACGTCCCCGGGAATGTGGCCCATCTCGCCGGACGCGTCGTGCTGGCCGTGCGGGCGGGCTTTGTCCAGGAGCGTGTGCTGGCGACGATGGCGCTCGAGATCGCCTGGGCAGTGCTGTCGGGCGTCTTCGTCGCCTGGGCGGCCCTGACGCTGTCCGGCACACCCGGCCCGGCGACGGACCTGGGCGCTCCGCCGATTGCCGCCCTGGCCGGCGTAAGTGTCCTGGCGCTGCTCCTGCCGCTCGGCGCGGCGTACCTGCTGCGGAATCTACCTGAGCGACTGCGGCGGCGGGTCCCCGGGCTGAGCGAGGTTCGCATCCCGGGCGCCGGGCCGCTGGCGGCGTGCTTCCTCTTGGGATGCCTGTCCATGCTCTTGTTGGGCGCTATCCCCGTGGCGCTGGAAGCCGCGGTCTTTGGCGGAGGCGGCAGTCCGTACTTCGCCGTCGCCGGGTTGTTTGCGCTCGCCTGGGTGGCCGGGTTCATCACGCCGGGAGCGCCGGCCGGGCTGGGTGTGCGTGATGCCATCCTGATGACCGGCCTGACACCCATCTTCGGTCCCGGCAGCGCCCTGGGTGTCACCGTCGTCATGCGGCTGGTGACGAGTGTCGGTGATGCCATCGCCTTCGCGGTCGGCCTGCTTGCCCGCCGCGCGGGCCGACCGGGCGCAGCGCATCCAACTCCTTCCTGATCGCGGTGCGCCTCGGCCTGCGCATGCGGCGGGCTCTTCCCCCCAGGCACGCCGTCTCCTGCGCGTGCCGGACCCTGCGAACTGGCGGCACCCTGAAGGCGCGCCTCGACTGGCTGAGCCGTCCACGCCCGAGACGAATGGCGCACGTCGCGCCTTACTCCCAAGCCCGGCGAGACGGAAAGGAGCGCGGTGGTATCATCTGCCGGTAGCCCAGTCTGACTCAGGAGCGATGGCGTGGTCCTCGGGTTCGTGGCGTGGAGTGTGGCGGGTGCGTTCGTGCTCGCCGTGTCGTACCTCGCCGCCCGCGCCTTGCGCACCGATCGCCCATCCCTCAACGCCCTGATCTTCATCTTCCTGACCATCTTGGTGCCCACGGCCTTCCTGATGCTGGCCGGCCTGGCCGGCATCCTGCGCCCGTGGCTGCTGGCGGCGATCGGGGCAGCCGGGCTGGCTGCCATCCTGGTCGTGGCCCGGACGCGCAGGGAGCTGTGCGAGATGCGCGCCGGTGCCGGCGGTGCCTGGGCGCTGGCCCGATCGTGGTGGGCCTCCCTGCCGCTCGGGCTGCGCTGGCTCACGGCCATCGCCCTGGCTCTCTCGGCGGCGCGCTTCACCTTCCTTGTCCTGGCCCTGCCTCCCTTCACCTGGGACTCCCTCACCTACCACCTGACCAATGTCGCCGAGTGGATCCAGCGGGGTCGCATCACGACCTTCGATACGCCGGTCGATCGCATCTGGTCCCCGGCCAACTACGAAGTATTCGCCGTCTGGTTCGTGCTCTTCCTGAAGCACGACGTGATCATCGAGGTCGCCGGTCTCCCGGCCTACCTGCTGGCCTGCGCGGCGGTGTATGCCATCGGGCGGACCTTGAGTCTCGGGAGGGGAGCGTCATTGCTGGCGGCGCTGGCCTATGCCTCGACTCCTGCGCTGCTGCTCGCGACGACGGCCACCAAGAATGACCCGATCATGGCGGCGCTCTTCCTGATGATGCTCGCGCTTGGGCTCGACCTGGCGGTGCGGTCGGAGGTTGAGCCAGGCCGCGACCGCGCCGGGCAGGTCGTCGTGCTGGCGGCGGCGTGGCTCCTGGCGCTCGGCACCAAGCCGTATGTGATCCATTTGACCGTCGGCCTGGTGGTCGCCTGGGTGCTGGCGTACCTGGCGGCCGGCCGCCGGGCGGGATGGCGAACCCTCCCGGGGGCGCTGCTGTTGCGCTTGCGCGGGAACCCGCAGGGATTCCGGTGGGCCGCCGGCGCCCTGTTGACCGGGGCGCTGCTGCTCGGCTCCTACTGGTATCTGCGCAACTGGGCTGTGACGGGGAATCCGTTCTACCCGTACGGGCTGGCGGTCGAGGGTGCCGAGGTGATCGCCTCGGCCGAAAAGGCCACGCCATTCGACCTCACTAACTTCCTGGCTAACTTGCGGTCCTTTCTTGAGCGCTTCGGGGACAAGCAGCAGCGCATCATGCCGGACCTGCCCTACACCACGGGCTGGGGGTGGGTGGCATACGGCCTGGGACTCCCTGCGCTCGTCTGGGGCACCGTCCGGCGATGGAGTGTACGCCTGCTGCTGGCCGGGTTCGCCGCCGCCCTGCTCGTGCTCTTCTTCTCGAGCCCGGACAGCCCCTGGAACATGCGCTATGCGATCTGGTTCCCGGCGCTCATGGCGCTGGCCATTGGCTCTGCCTTCGAAGGGCTGTTCTCCGGGAGACGGTGGCCGTCTCTCGCATTCGGGGCGCTGTTCGTGGCGGCTTCCGGCGCCAACTTCCTGATGATGCTCAACTACAACGCCTTTTCGCCCGCCGCGTTTCAGGCCATGCTGTCGCTCCCGGCACGGGAGCGCGAATCGGCGGACCTGGAATCGAAAGTGCCTGAAGAGTATCGGCTGGCGCTCGAGATCGTCACGAGCGACGATCGGATGGGCTACAACGTCCATGGCAACGGATTCCTGTATCCGCTCTACCGCGCCGACTACTCGCAGCATCTGGTCTACGTCCCGATCCCGCAGGGCAGCACCTGCGCCGGAATCGCTGACGCGATCGAGGCTCGGGGCACGCGCTACCTGTTCGTGGCCCCAGAACACACCGAGGACTGGATCCTGAGCCTGCTGAACCAGTGCGCCACCGAGAAGGACGTGCTGCGCGAGCGGGTGCGAGGGCTGTATGTCGTCAAGCGGCAGTAGGGCGCTGGAGGCCTGGCTCGTACTGGTCGGCATGCTGGCGGGCACCGCCTGGTACGCCTGGCCGCAGCTGGGCCACACGATCCAGTTGCTGAGATCCTTGATTCAGCTGCTCTTTCCATTCGCGCTGGAATGACTCGGCGACCCCGAACCCGGGCCTGGAGAGGTGATGCCGTTGTGTGGGCGAGTCGGCGCCCTCCAATCCCACACGCTGCCCCAGGGGAAGAGAACGATGATTGTCTCCAAGGGGGAGCGAGTCACCGCCTGGGTGCGTTTCCCGAGTCATGCTCGACGATGGTTTTCTCCGACGGCACGTCCGGGCGCCGGAACGAGGTGTCGGTGTGAATGCGGCGGGTAGTGCCGGCGAGCACCGGGTGAATATCCTTGGCGTAGGGGTGAACCCCGTCAGCATGCATGAGTGCCTGGAGCTCATAGCCGCCTGGATCGATGGGAATGAGCGGAGGTACGTTTGTCTTGCCGCTGTTCACAGCGTGCTGGAGTGCCGGAAAGACCCCGCGCTGCGGCGGGTGCTCAACTCCAGCAGCCTGACAACGGCGGACGGGATGCCGCTTGTCTGGCTCAGTCGCCTTGCGGGCCATCCCCGGGCCGAGCGCGTCTACGGCGCAGACCTGCTGCTGGCGGTCTGCGCCCTGTCTCAGGGTCGAGGATACTCACACTACTTCTACGGAGCAGACCCGGGGGTTGCGGCGAAACTCGTTGAGAGGCTGAGCGGGCGGTATCCGGGATTGACGATCGTCGGTTCTTGCTCTCCTCCCCGGGGCACAGGGGACACGGCGAGAGAGGCGCGTGAACTCGATGCGATCAACGCCAGCCGGGCCGATATCGTCTGGATCAGCCTGGGGACCGGGAAGCAGGAACGCTGGATGGCCGAACATCGCCCGCAGCTTGATGCTCCGGTGCTGATCGCCGTTGGGGCGGCATTCGACTTTCTAGCCGGCACCAAGGCGCAGGCGCCGCGTTGGATGCGGCAGTCAGGCCTGGAATGGGTCTTCAGGCTCCTGAAGGAGCCCCGACGACTCTGGCCCCGCTACCGGGAATACCCGCGCTTCGTGTGGCTCCTCCTCGGGCAACTCCTCGGCCTGAAGAAGTTTCCCCTCGACGGTGACTCCTCTCTCCCTGAGCGTTGCTAGCAGAGAGGCTCCTCAAGAGACGCCCGGGCAGGAGCGCCGCGAAGACCGGGTGACCTGTTTGGCGCCCGACGAGCGCCGCTGGCCGCGCAGGGTGCACGGCGTTTGCCGGACTCGCCCTCGAACGCGCTTATACTTGGCGCACTTGCTCGCGACCGTCTCCCGGCGAGCTGTCCGATTCCATGTCATGAGATAACCAGAGGAGCCATGCGAATCGCCATCATCGGATGCGGCCGCGTGGTGGAGCGTTTCCACCTCCCGGCGCTGCGCAAGCTCCAGGACCTAGTGGTCGTGGGGGCGAGTGATCCTTCGCCGGTTCGTCGAGCTTGGCTCGAAGCCGCCGCCCCGGACCTGCCGCTCTTTGCGGATGCCGGCCAGATGCTCGACAGCACGAGCCCTCAGGCGGTCCTGATCGCCGCGCCGCCTGCCACCCACAGGCACCTGGCGCTGGAGGCCATCCGTCGCGGCCTGCACGTGTTGGTTGAGAAGCCAGCCGGGCTGGACCGGGCGCAAGCCCGGGCCATGGTCTCGGGGGCTGAGGCGGCAGGCATCGTGCTCCAGGCCGGGTACAACCGCCGCTTCCATCCACTCTATCGCCGCCTCCGTTCTCGGTTGGCCGCCAGCCGGCCGCTCTCCAGCTGGGAGGCAACCTTCACCCTGCAGGCCTCTCCGCACGACTGGGATTCAGTGAGCGGGTTCCTGGGAAACGCCCTCGATGGCGGTGCCGTACTCGATTTGGCTTCGCATGCCATCGACTTGATCCCCTGGCTCTTCTCCTCCTCCATCGCCGGCCTGGAACTGCAGCTGCCGCCCGAGCCCTGGCGCCAGGGTGTCGAGTTCGTCCTCCAGCTGAGCGGCGGAGTCGCCGTGGTTTGTCGAGTCGGCCACGCGGGCGAATACGCCGAGCGGCTGGAAGCCCGTCATCCAGAGGGTGCCCTGTGCCTGTATCCGGCCGGAATCCTCGCTGCGCCGTCGCAGCAGGCCGGGAAGCTCCGGGGCAGGGCGGAGAACCGCTACTGGTTGGATCGGAAGTGGATTCGCCTGGGACTTCGGCGCGAACCGATGCTCGAGAGCTTCCGGGCGGAGTGGGCCGGCTTTGCCGACGCGATCGATGGCCGCGCGCCTGAGGGCCAGGCTTGCACAGGCGCGGGGATCGTCGAAGTGCACCGCTGGCTTGAGAAGCTCAAGCCCGGGTCGGAGTGGGTCGGGGACGATCGGCCCTCCACTCAGGCCCGGAGAGGACGTGTGCCGCCGTCAGGCGCGCAGGCACCCGCCGGCGTGGCCTCGCGCGCCGCAGCGGCGTCGAAGCGGGCGGGCACGAGCGGAACGGTGAGAAGCCCGGAGGTCAGCATCGTCATCGTCGTCGGCCGTCGGCGATGGCGGGCGTCGCGCGCGCTGCAGAGCATTCTGGAGCAGGAGGGCATCGAGCGGGCGGAGGTCATCCTGGTGGACATGGGGCCGGAGGGGAGCCCACCCCTGGCCGGCAGCGATCATCCGGCGGTGAGGTCCGTGCGCTGTGAAACCATGCTCCCGTTCGGCGTCGCACGCGCCGAGGCTGCCAGAATGGCGAGTTCACCGATCGTGGCCTTTCTGGAGGAGCACAGCCGCGCGCTGCCGGGGTGGCTGGCCGAAACGCTCCGGGCATTCCGCGGTCCCTGGGCCGCCGTCGGTCCCCGGGTGATCAGCGCCAACCCCAACATGGGGTTCACCAACGCGATGGGCAAGATCAACTACGGGGAATGGTCGGCTGCGCAAGCGGCGCGTGAGGCGAAGATGCTCCCGGGTAACAACTCAGCCTATCGCCGGCAGGCGCTCATCGATCTCGGGGACCAGCTCCCAGACCTGTTGATGACGGACACCGTACTGCAAGCGCGGCTCATGGCGTTGGGAGGCCGCCTCTTCCTGGCGCCCTCGGCGGTCGTTGCGCACCGCTACCCCGTGACCCTGTGGAGCGCCGCCAAGGGCGAATACCTGTACCACATCGGCTTCGCTGGCGTTCGAGCCGCCGGCTTCGAGTGGTCATGGGTGCGCAGGCTGGGCTACGCCGCCGCTTCGGTTGTGATCCCATGGTTGCGCCTGGGGCGCCTGGTGCGCGTTGGCTCGCTCCGCCTTGCAGATGGGCGACTGTTCCTGGGCACGGTGTTCCTCCTGCACGCGGCGGTCCTTGGTCAGGCGGTGGGGGTGGTGGCCGGCACGCGTCACGCGGCGCTCCGCTTCACCGACTACGAGCTCAACGAGCCGCGCCCCGCCACAGAAGACCCACCCCAGGAACGTTGACCCGGCCATGCGCAGCGTGTCCGTCCTGCTGGCAGTCTACGATGCCCAGGCCACGCTGGCCAGGTCTCTTCAGTGTCTGACCGAACAGAGGTTCGACGATTTCGAGATCATCGTCGTCGACAGCAGCGCATCGGACGAGTGCGCCCGCATCGTACGGGAGAGGTTTCCCCGGGTGACCTACCTTCGGCATCCAGGCCGTCTCCTGGCCCATGAAGCCCTCAATCGGGCGGCTTCGATGGCGGCCGGGAGGCTGCTGGCCTTCACCGACCCCGATGCGTATCCCGACCCGATGTGGCTTGCGAGGCTGACCGCCGCGTACGAAGCCGGCTGCCAGCCCATCGCCGGTGGGGTCGCCTGCTACGGCAAGCGATGGGTCGACGTGGGGGCGCACTTCGCCAAATTCGACAAGTGGTTGCCCGGCGGCCGCAGCCGGCTCCTCACGGAGGCGCCGACCGTCAACTTCCTGGTCTCTCGATTGCAGTTCGATGAAATCGGCGCCTTCCGGAGCGGGACGGTCCATGCTGACACTGACTTCTCCTGGCGCCTCCGGCAAGCAGGTCGCGAGATCCGATTCGAGCCCGAGGCGCTTGTCCTGCATCACCACCTTCACACGTGGTGCAGTCTGCTCGTCGAGCGATACGCCCGTGGCCGCGAGTTTGGGCCCCTGTGGCAGACCTGGAATCGGTGCGGGCGGTCCGGTCTGGTGTGGCGGGCGGTGAGCTCCATTCTCCCCCTGCGACTGGCGAGCCATATGCTGCGTGTCTGGCGAAACGCGCGAGCCTCGAGGCAGGCAGGGGCATTGTGCGTGACGCTGCCGGTTGTCGGTACGGCGCTATATGCGTGGCTGCTCGGCGAAGGTGCA
>DYJB01000275.1 GCA_020723365.1 Candidatus Aquidulcis sp.
CGAGGACATGATCTCCCGAGCCGAGCGACGCCCCTCACCCCGGGCCACGCAGGTCATGGAAAGCGCCCGGTACCAGCTGGGGCTGTCGCTCGGGCTGGTCGCGCGGGCTCACCTGAGCACGGGGAACCTCGCGGACGCCGAGACGTGGCTCAATCGGGCGCTGACCCACGCGAAGGCGTACGACTACCCCGGCATCGAGACAGCTATTTCGGAATTCCGCCCAGGATGATGTGGCCACACGACCGAAATAGCGCGGGAAAGTCGCGATCCGGGGCTCGTGAGCCAGCGGGCCCTATCTTCCGGGGGCTGATTTCGGCTGCCAGCGTGGCCGAGGGAGACACGGGGCTGATCCCCGCCAGTCGCTACGGGGGGCAGAGGCTCTACCCACGCCAGCGCCGGCGCCTCAGCTCGTGTCCGGCGGGCGCGGCGGACAGAGGGCGAGGCGCAGGAGCCGGACCAGTTCGATGGCGGTGTGGGAGGAATGCCGCCCGCGATGCAGATAGCGGAGCCGGTAGAGCCGCTCGATCGTCAGGGCGAAGATGACCAGCAGCCACCGGACCAGCAGGCTGTTGGCGTGGTGATGACTGACGTGCTCCAAGCCGTAGCGCGTCTTCCCGTCGTTAAAGCCTTGGTTTTCGATCTCCCACCGACTCTTCGCCAGCCGGTAGAGCGCCCGGCTGCCCACCTCTCCCATCGGCCAATCGGTCAACCAGTAGGCCTCGACGCAGGTGCCGTCCGGTTTGTGCTGGCGGTAGCGCAGCACGCGCACCGTCGCCCACCGAAGGGTCTCCCACGGGTCGAAGTCATCGGCATCCCAGACCTCGACCCGATCCCGCCCGTCCTCAAACGTGGCCGTCGGCGGCTGGGCCGTAAAGCGCGCCTGAGCGGCGGTGGAGAGCTCCGGGAGGTTCCCCTTGAGCCGGGCCACCACCCGCAGCCCCAACTCCCCCGCCAGGTGCAGAAACGGCGCCGTCGCAAACTCCCCATCCACCACCACGTACTGGGCGAAGCGGCGGCCCAGCGTCGTCACCGCCCGCTGAAGCAGCCGCTGGCCGGCCCCATACTCACTGTCCCCGGGCGGATAGGGCTCCAGATCCACGGGCAGCACCAGCCCGGTCCCCACCACACTGACCAGACAGAGGTGGTGCAGGTGGCCGAGCACGTGCCCCTGCGCGTCCCGAATCGGATGACAGAGGGGGCAGTGTGCTTCCCGACAGTGCCCCGCGCCCGTCCCATCCAGAGCCAACCCAATCCACCGGCTCCCGTCGAACGCCTTGTTGCGCTTGGCCCGCCGCACCGTGGCGGCCAGGGCCGCCCGGGTCGGCCCCGGGTCCAGTCGCTCGGTGAAGTAGGCGAGCGTGTCCTCGCTGAAGCCCCGCCCCACCTCCAAGCCCCGCCGGGCCGGCGAGCGGACCAGCGCCTCCAGGGCATGAAAGCTCCACTCCCGGAGGATCAGGCCGATCAGCAGCGCCCAGAGCAGGACCGGGGCCCCAATCTGCGGGCGGGGCCGACCCTCGCCGGAATGCCGAAGATAGCTGGCCAGGCGGAGTCGCCGGCAGGCAAACCGCTTGAGCCGGTGGGGGGTCGGCCCCTTCACGGGCCGCGCTGCTTCCGCTCGATCACGAGCAGCAACGCGTTGAGCGCGAACACCTCGGTGAGCCCGTCCTTGAAGGCGCGCCCCTCGGCCACCCGCCGCCGCACCTGGGCGAGCCACTCCTCCGGAATGCGCTCCACGCGTTTTTTGCCCTTGACCATGAAGGTCAACGACCAGAGCGGGTGCCCTTCCCCCATGGCGCAGTGACAGGTGGGCTTCCCGCACCGCCGATGGGTGAGGGCCAGGGACCCGGGAAGCCCCTCGGGGGGAATCTTCAGCCGGCGGAGCACCTCGAACTTGCGCTGCCGGAGGCGAGCCGCTTGGGTCCCTTTGGGCCTCATGCTGAGTGTAGTAATACACACAGATTCCCGCCAAGTCAAGCTTTTTCTGCGAATGCGAAAATAGAGGAGGCAGAAAGGTGGGCCTCACTTGCGATGCTTAAAGCTGCCTACCGTCTACCTGCCGGTGTTCTTCCGAAACGGCTGACGCCACGGCCGTCGCCCAGCTCGTGGCCCTGCGCGATCAACTGGATCCGTTTGCTCTGGCCCAGGCGATCGATCGGAAGGTCGAACGGCTGGTGGCGCTCGCCACGCCCGCCCGAACCCCGGGCCTGCCGGCGCCGGTCCCAGTCTGCATGGCTACCGCCCCGGTGCCGCGGCGG
>DYJB01000276.1 GCA_020723365.1 Candidatus Aquidulcis sp.
GTGCGGGTGAATGTCGGCCAGGAGGAAGGAGAAGAAGGGAAACTCGTCGATGACCTCGATCTTGTCGCCCGTCAGCGAGGCGTCGTGGACGACACGCGAGGCGCGCCACCACCACAGGTAGCGCGTGGGCAGGAAGCCGATGGGGCCGCCCGGCGGGTCGGAGAGGTCGAGGATATCGAGCCAGGGCCAGAAGCGCGAGGTCAGCGTGCCATCCGCCAGCGTCCTCCAGCCCAGGCGCAGCGAATGCATCACTTCGAGGAAGCCGGCCAGGTTGCCGGTGATGACGACGAAGAGCGGCCCGAGCAGCCCGCCGGCCAGGCGCAGTTTACCGTCGCGCGCCGAGAGCAAGTTGACGAGCAGCGAGTAGGTGGCCGTGACGGCGAGCCCGAACCACAGCGCCACGCCCAGGTTGAAGGCCATCGATCCGGGCGTGGCGGTCAGAGTCGCCAGGTGCCCGAGCAGGATGTAGCCGAAGTAGTAGTAGGAGATGGCGTAGCCGGACAGCCAGGGATCCGCCGGCGGCAGCGTCGGCGAGCGCAGGACCGAGTTCAGGAAGGCCAGCTCCATCGGCTTCTCGGTCGCCACGATATCCGGGTTGAAGGCCCGGACCAGCGCCCAGATCAAGAAGGCCGCCAGGAAGAGGCCCTCGGTGGCGGCAATCGCCCCCAGGCGTTCACGCAGCCAGGTCCGCAGCTCCGGCCCGCAGCCCCGCCACGCCCAGGCAGATGCAGCCGCCAGAACGACAATGCCGGCCAGCGAACCGGCCAGCCCGTTCGGCCACAGTCCGATCGAACCCCCCAGCCAGAGGGCGAAGCCCGAGATCAGGATGCCCATGGGCCGTGCCAGGCCCAGGCCTCGATCGGGGAGGCGCGTGAAGACCCGCCAGGCCACCGGCAGCGCCAGCAGGCCCAGCACGCTGCTGGCCAGCCACCAGACGAAGATCGGGAGCGCGATCACCGCACCACCTCGTAAACGGTCGTTCCGCCGTCCTGATAGACCGGCTTGAGCAACCCCTGCGCAGCCATGGCCGGGAACTTGTCCAGCCCGTAGGTGGGGCACTCGAGCATCGACCCGGGGTTGGAGGCATCCAGCGGCGTGCACTCTGCCGCGCTGACCAGCGGCTGCGTCATGCCCATCGGCCAGCCGGCCAGATCACACGTCACCGGCGAGCCGTCCACGCCCGGCAGGCAGGGGCGGATCCGCTCGAAGTAGATGCGCTCGAGCTGGCCGACGATGACATAGGAGACATCGTACCGGGCGAGGAAGGACCGGGCCTCGTCGGGCGAGCGGGTCATGTAGAAGTCAACGATGGCCAGGGCGCGCTCGGTGACCACCTGGTCCCCGCCGACGGCACGCTGCTGGCGCTGGTGCCAGTTCCATCCCAGCACGCCGGGCAGACCGGTGTAGATCGTGAAGCGCGAACCCCAGCGGTACTCGGGGGTGTTGGCCTCCACGATCACCGGCGAGCCCGCCACGTGATCCTGCATCCAGCGAATGGCGCGGTAGTCCTCCGCCAGACTGACCTCGCGTCCGAGGTCGGCGTAGGTCGGGAAGGGCATGAAGCTCATGCCGTCGAGCGAGTGCGGCGCGTCGGTCGCCCAGCGGTCGCGGATCTTGGCCGGCGCGGCCATCAGCGGGTAGAGCGCCGCCCCCCATGCCAGCAGGACGAGGAGAGTGATCCAGGCGCGGCGCCACCCGGCCGACCAACGCGGCAGGTCCGCAACGGTCCAGGCCAGGGCGACGCCGCCAACGATGGCCAGCATCTCCCAGACCTGCAGGTAGAACTTGAAGACCGTGTTCATGCGGCTGATATCCCCAACGACCACCACCAGTTCGACCAGGATCGTAAGGGCAATCGCAGCGGCCGCGAGCGCCAGGACGATCCGCCGGTCGGTTGGCTCGCCGGGGCGCAGGAAGAGGACCGCCAGCCACAGCAGGAGCGGCAGCGCCAGGGGAGCGATCGCCAGGCCGCCGCCGACCGCCGCGACGATCCCTCCCACCACGAGCAGCAGGCCGGCGCCCAGCACGCCAAAGTAGGGTCGGAGCCGGCCGAGCGCAGCCAGCGGCGTGCGCGCCATCCATTCGCGCGTCTCCCATGCCAGCCACGACACCAGGACGAAGAGGAACAACCCGTGCACGACCAGGTAGGCGCTCAGCGGTGTGCGCGAACCCCGCCACAGCTCGACCGAGCCGTAGCCCGCGCCGTAGGCGGCGTGAAACGGAAGATAGAGCAGGTAACCCAGCCCCAGCAG
>DYJB01000044.1:0-12172 GCA_020723365.1 Candidatus Aquidulcis sp.
GAGGAGTCCCTGGAGGAGCTGGGCTTCAAGATCTACCCGGAGACGTATTCCGTCGCCGGGAAGACCCTGACGACGATGGGGCGAGTGCTGAACGCATCCTTGAATCTCGGCGGAGCGACCCGACGTGCATCCTCCGGAGATGGGGTGATTCAGAATCTGCTCAAGGGATTCGGCTACCGAACGTACGGGGTCTTTCCCTCCGGCTTCCACTTCCGAGGAATGGTGCCCAGCTACGACTACTCGTTTCCGGCGTATGGCCCTTCCCTGGGGGTTCTGAGCCAGGCCATCCTGGAAGGCGAGTTCCGATTCGAAGTCGGGGTCGACGAGGCCTCCTGGGAGCAGTTTGTCGTCGTCAAGAGGCAGGTGCTGGTGGAGGCGTCCGACTCCCCGAAGTTCCTGTACGCGCACTCGAATAGGCCGGGCCACAGCCAGGACTCGGGGGTCTGCCTTCCGAACGAGACTGATCTGTTTGCCGACCGATTGTCCCGGGCGAACCTGGAGATGCGACAGGACATCGAGCTGGCGCTGGCGAGCGACTCGACGGCGATCGTGATCGTGGCGGGGGACCATGGTCCCTACCTGACCAAGAACTGCCTGGGCACCGGAGAGATCTTCCCGATGTCCGAGATCACCCGCCTCGATCTTCAGGACCGGCTGGGAACATTCCTGGCCATCCGGTGGCCATCCGGGGAGTACGAAGCCTACGATGAAATCACCGTCCTGCAGGACCTGTTCCCGGCCGTCTTCGCCTACCTGTTCGCGGATCGTGGGCTGCTGGACGCGAGGATCGAGCCCGCCAGCGTGGACCTGGAGAACGTCAGCGGTGTCCGGATCATCGACGGCATGATCGTTGGAGGCGTCGATGACGGCGAGCCGCTCTTCCTGGGTGGAGAGTGAAGGCGCCCATCCGGGCCCTCGCCCTTCGATCCGCCAGGCAGCCATCCGATACGGATGATAGGCGAGCTGCGCCGGACCTGCGGCCTTTCGCCGGAGGCGGTTGCGATCGGCTGCGATCCCGGTGCCGCAGGGGGCGTGCGTGCCGCGGCCCGGCAACCCTTGGTCAGGTCGACGGTCGCGTGCTGCGCAGCTTGCGAAACAGTGCCGCCTGATCGATGGCGTCCTGCACGGCATGGTGGGTCAGGTGCTGGTGGTCGGGGTAGCGCCGAGCCAGAGCCTGCCTGGTCGTATCGCACCAGTTGCCGCCATGGATGCCCAGGGCGTAGGACTTGATGTCGAGAGCAGTGTGCCCGAACGGGTTGCGCCCCAGGAAGCGCTGGAAGTAGTCGGCCACAAACATCCAGTCGAACGCAGCGTTGAATCCGACGAAGACCGGCAGCGCGCCGGCGGGCAGCTCGGCTCGCAGCCAGGCTTCAAAGCGCGCCATCGCCTCGGCCGGCTCGGCGCCCTCGCGCTGCAGGCGTTCCAAGTCCAGGCCGTGAATCACCATCGCCTCGTCCGTGGCGGCAGGGCCGATCGGCCGGAGCTCGACGTAGAAGGTGCGCGCCGGATCGTCGACCAGGCACGCGCCGATGGAGAGGAGTGAGTATTGCGCAGGGGTCGGCCCGGAGGTCTCGACGTCGACCGAGACGAATGTCTCCGGCGGCGGGGGCGCCGGCGGCGTCATGGGGTCCGACCCGCCCCAACGCCCTCGAGCAGCACCATGTTGGTGCGCGCCGTGCGGTGGCGGACGGCGCGTGCCGGAGCATACTCAGGGGAATCGAGCCACTGGCGGGCGTGCGCCGCGTCGGGAAACTCCAGGATCACCAATCGGCTCGGCGCCCAGCTGCCTTCGAGCACCGCCGTGGCGCCTCCCCGGGCCAGGTACCTGCCTGCATAGATCGCCAGCGTAGGCGGGGCCATCTGCTTGTAGGCCTCGTACCCGGCGGGATCGGTGATCTCGATATCGACGATCACATAGGCTGGCATTCACACCCTCCCTGAGTTATCGCCGGTCGCAGCGGGGAACAACCCGTCGGCCGGCCGCGAGTCGAAGCGCTCCAGCAGCCACTGGCAGACGACGTGACGCAGGCCCGGGCGCACATCGGAGAACACATGGTCGGCGCGAGGGAAACGCACGTGGGTACCTCGTTCGAGCTCCTCCGGCAGGTGAAGGTAGTGCTCGGGCGGGAAGAAAGTGTCGCCCCCGCCGGTGACAAGCAGGAGGGGCATGCCGGCCAGGCGTGAGGCGAAGGCGTGGACGGGCGTGAGGGCGGCCCACTCCCGGCAGAGTTGACCCGGGCGCGTGCCGTGAAGTGAAGCGGCGAACTCGGCCGCCTCTTCGGGGAGCAGCGGGCGACGCGCCGGATCGAGCAGCGGCGAGAGCGCGGCTACGGCAAACACGCCCTCGGCCTTGTCGGCAAGGGCAAGGGCCAGCCAGCCTCCCAGGCTGATCCCGATCAGCGCGATGCGCACGGGGTCGACGAATGGCTGGGCGGCCAGCCACTCCAGGGCGGCGTGGGCGTCGGGGAGCAGGTGGGTGAGGGAGTAGTCGCCCTCGGACCCCCAGGACCCGCGGTAGTGAATGTGGAGGACGTGGACGCCGCGATCGCGCAGCTCGACGGCCAGGTCGAGGTTCTTCTCGTGGCCGGGGATGCCGTGCAGGAGCAGAACGGCCGGGAGGCGTTCGTCGCCGGCGGCGCGGTGCAGCGCGCCGAGCAGGCGGCAGCCGGCGGAGCGAAGCACCAGCCCTTCGAGCGAGGCCGGGGTGGTCACGAAGACAGCCCCAGGGCGCGAGCGAACTCCCGCAGGGCCTGCTGGTGCGCCGCAGGGCCGGTCAGCCCGGCGCCCATCGTATTGAGGGCAAGGTGCGTGAGCCCGGCGGCTTCCCAGGCGCGCACCTGCTGCGGCCACGCGGAGGCATCTCCGGGCCGATAGACCAACCGCGCCTCGACGCCGAAGTGCGACCGCGATCGTCCGCACTCGTGCAGCCAGCGCTCCAGGAGGTCAAGCGACGGACGGGCCTCGTCGGCCGAGCGCGTCCCGGTCATCATCCACCCGTCCGCCAGGCGCGCCGCGCGACGGATAGCCGATTCAGCCGAGGCGCCGAACCAGAGGGGGATCGGGCGCTGGATGGGCAGCGGATTCAGCCCCGCGTCGGCGATCGTGTGCCACTGGCCCGTGAAGGTGACCAGCGGTTCCGTCCACAGCCGGCGCAGCAGTTCGACCTGTTCTTCCAGCCGCCGGCCGCGCGTGTGGAACTCCTCCCCCAGGGCCTCATACTCGACGGCATTCCAACCGAGCCCCACGCCGAGCCTCAGCCGTCCGCCGCTGAGCGCGTCAAGCGTGGCCGCCTGCTTGGCGACGAGCGCCGTCTGCCGCTGCGGCAGGATGAGCACGCCCGGCGCCAGCTCGATGGAGGCGGTGGCCGCCGCCATGTAGGCGAACAAGACGAAGGGCTCGAGAAAGGGATGCTGGTAGGTGTAGGGGCCAGACCATCCGGCGGGGCGTTCCGGATTGGCGCCCAGGATGTGATCGTAGGCGACGATGTGAGAGTAGCCAAGACCCTCGGCCGCCTGGGCGAAGTCCCGCACCTCCACAGGATCGTGCCCGTACTCGGTCTGGGGGAAGACGACGCCAATGCGCAACCCTGCCTCCGCTCTGAAGTGACGCCGTGGATACGCGCCGATTGTAGCCTCACTCCCGAAGGGAGGCATCAGCACAAGCGCCGGCGGCCGCTCACCGAGCGGCCGCCGAATCCTGTGCCTGCCAGGAGCGAGACTGTCAGCCCAGCGTGATCGAAACCGTCCACAGGATCGCCCCGGCGAGGAGCAAGGTGCCGCTCAGGACGAAGAAGCGCTGAAGCTGCAAGGCCTGGACCGTCTGCGCCAAC
Organism: Candidatus Aquidulcis sp.; assembly: GCA_020723365.1. Taxonomy (GTDB): domain Bacteria; phylum Chloroflexota; class Anaerolineae; order Anaerolineales; family E44-bin32; genus DYJB01. The sequence continues at coordinate 3,830 of DYJB01000044.1, forward strand.
CCGAAGAGGAAGAAGGCCACCGCCAGAACCGTAAGCACGGTGACGTACGCGTCGGCCCGGCTGCTCCACAGGTGATAGAGATCGGCGGCCTCGTTCTGCTGGGCCACGATCTCGTTCGGCCGGATGTACAGGTCCTGGGAGTAGGCCTGCAGGTCCGGGAACGCGCTTTCGTCGGTGGGGGCATAGCGCGAATCGGTGTAGAGCGTGGAGAAGGCCTGGCCATGTTCGGATCGTGCCTTGGCGGCAGCCGCCAGGAGCAGGCTGGTCTCGGCGTTGCCTTCTTCGCCTCGCGCCTGCTGCTCGAGTGCGGTCAATTCGAGAACGGTGCCGGTCTGCAGGTCCTTGATGATCTCGACCAGGAGGGAGAACTCGTAGTTGGCCACGATCCCGGTGCGTTGCAGCTCCCCGGAAGCCAGCACAGCCAGCGACTGCGAGTCCCGGTCAGCGGTGGAGGCACGCAGATCGGCGTCGGTCTGCAGGGCGGCCAGCACCGATGCGAAGACGGTCGTCAGGATGGTCAGCACGAGCGCGGCGGTCTTCCAGCGATCGGGACTGCGCGGCGTCGGGACGGGCAGCGACTCGCTCACGCCGCACCTCCCTGGATCAGGGCGAAGACGACGCTCACCACCAGAAGATAGAACAGGCTGGCGGCGAAGAAGCCCAGGCCGACGAAGAAGGTGAGCAGCCTCCGGCGTCCATGGCCGATCTGGGCCAGCGCCAGCCAGAACAGGCTGATGGCCAGCAGGACGGAGCCGACGACCAGCCAGCGCTGCTGCGCGCCCAGGCGATCGGCGGTGGCGAAGGATTCCGCCGGATCGAGGGCGGCAAGGTCGCTTCCTGCTTCCAGATCCTGGATTCGCCTGGGGATGTCGTAGGTGCCAGCGGGGAGAGCGTACTCTAGGTCGGAACCCAGCGGGGCTGCCATCAGCTGCAGGTTGGGGAGCAGGTAGGCCTTCAGGTTCTCGCCGCGTGCCCGGGCGCCGGGATCATCGCTGGCGACGAGCGCCTCGGCTTCGGCGGCGCCGATGGCATAGCGCGCGGCATACGCGGCTTCCTCATAGGCCTTGCGCCAATCCTCGTTCGTGCCGGCCTGCACCTTGATGGCGTCGATCATCCCCTGACGGTTGAGGTCGGCGCGGCGTGAGGCGATCGTGCTCGTCCACCAGACAGCCAGCGCCGTGGAAAGCGACACGATGCCAATGACGACGGCCGTGGCCAGCTCCCAGCGAGGGCTGTCGAACCGGCTCGCAGTTTGCATGTTTCTCACCTCCGAGATCCTTGCGGTGGCGCCCCAGGAGCTGCCCGCCCGTGTCCAGCTTGACAACCCCACGGGCAATGCCGGGTCGCGCTGGCGAACCCCGGCCACTACCCGAGGCACCCGTCGAGGCGCTAGCCGGGGGCCTTGATGACCGGCGGGTCGCGCACAAGCAGCAGGGCCAGGCTGAGGGTCAGCACGAGCACGGCCAGCGTCACCAGCGAGGGAGCGAAGGATCCGAACCGCTCGTAGGACCAGCCCATGGCGGCGATGGCCAGCACCGAACCCTGGGAAGCGATCATCAGGACGCCGGTCGTGGCGGCCTCCGGGGCAGGGTGGCAGATCTCAACCGTGAACTGCGTGATCAGGGGGATGCAGCCGATCAGCAGCACGCCCATCCAGGCAGTGGCGGCGGCGATGGGGCCGAACCCATGCAGGAAGGCGAGCCCCAGCAGCCCGGGCAGACTCAACCACAGGCCGGCGACCAGCACGAGGCGCCGACGGCCCAACCGGTCGGAGAGTCGGGGGAGGATCAGCGAACCCGCCGCGCCGGCGACGCTGAGCAGCCCGCCGATGAGCCCTACCTGCGGCCCCGAAAGGCCCTGGGAGCGGGTGACCCCCTCGACCCACGTGGCGATCCCGTCCCAGATGGCGAAGGCCAGGAAGTAGGCGGCAGCCAGGGCGTAGAAGCCGGGCTTGCGCAGGACCAGGCTGAACCCCTGGGCGATCGACAGGCGTGCCTCGTCTCCAGCCGGGGTGAGTGGACGCTCGCGAATGAGCAGGACGAAGAGCGCCGTCACCAGCGCGGCCGCCACAGCATAGACGCGGTAGGTAGGAGCAAAGCCGAGGGACTCGACCAGGACGGGTGTCAGCCCGGAGCCGAGCGCCGCGCCGGTCACGGGTGCCACGAAGGCCACCCCCAGCACCGTGGCGCGTTCGTGGGCCGGGAACCAGCGCGAAACCATCAGCGGAGTGGCGTTGACGATGAAGGGTTGGACGGCGGCCAGGGCGACGGTGGCCGCCAGGACGATGGCGTAGTCGAGGGCGAAGGCGCCACGCAGGCCGGCGGCCACGCCCATCACCACCATGGCGGTCCCAACCGCCCTGCGTATGCCGAAGCGGCCGAGCGCCCAGGAGGCAGGCAGCGAGGTCGCCAGGTAGACGTACATGAAGGTCATCGCCAGCAGGCCCACCTGGACCTCGCTCACGCCCCACAGCGCCGCCGCCCGGCTGGCCACCGGCGCGTAGCAGATCCACAGCCCGATCAGGACCGTGTTGCACAACATCCACACCGCCAGAACGATCCAGCGGTAGCCGTAGACGCGGACCTCGCCGGCGGGTGCGGCGGTCGGCATGCGAGCTTGACTCCCTTCGACGGCCCCTGCGGGGCGGAGATCTCCTGCTGGTGCGGGGCGATCGGGGACTTCCGCCCGCGCGGCGCAAGGCGGACGAGGCGCGACACGGTGCGGAGCGCTTCGCCCAGATGGTCTCCATGGTCGGCTCAACGCCGTGCCAGCGGCGCCGAGGACGCATCGCGCTGACCCTCAAGGCGACGCGCTTGGGCAGCCGCCCCGGCGGTCAGGCGATCGTCGGCCCGGTCCGGGCGGCATTGTACCCCGCCCGGAGGGACGGTGCCCTGCGGCGGTCTCGGACGTCGAGGACCGCTGTGGCGGACCATGCAGGGCGTCCTGCCATCACGCATGATGCGGCCTCTACGGCCGCATCATGATCCCTTTCACACGGCGAAGCGCTGCCCCCGAGCTCGGGGGAGCGATCGCGATTACCACCCAACGGACCGGCCCGCTCGAGATCCCTGCGCGGGTCCCCTGCCTGCATGCGGCGCAGGTTGGAGGCGCCGGTGATCAGCGGACGAGCTTCCGGCGCTGGACGCGCCACGCCTGCCTCACCACGTCAGGCGGCCGTACCCCGCTCAAGCTCCAGGCAAGATCGCCCCTCGATCTTGGTTCTCAGGCTCACGCCTGGGTGCCGTCGGCGTGCTGGGCAGCCTGGATGAGCTTCGACTCCTTCATGATGGACACCATCAGTACGCCCACGACCATCGATCCGGCGAACACCAGCAGCGAAGGCGTGAAGGACCCGTAGACCTCATTGGACCAGCCCATGGCCGTGACGGCCAGCACCGATATCTGGCCGGCCAGCGTGAAGACGCCCTGGGAGGTGCCCTCCGGCGCCGGGTAGCAGATCTCGGTGGCGTACTGGAGGGCGACCGGAATGACGCCCATGACACACAGGCCCAGGAAGAAGGACACGATCGCCAGGAGCGCGAAACCTCCCACGTAGGCCATCAGAACGAGGAAGGGTACGGTCAGCGCCGCACCCACCATCAGGACCCCCTTGCGCTTGCGCAGGCGATCCGAGGCCGAGGAGAAGATCAGGAAGCCCAGGATGCCGCCGATCATCAGCAGGCCGCCGATCAGGCCCGCATCGCTGACATCCAGGCCCTTGGGGCGGACGATCACCTCCACCCAGGTGGAGATGCCGTTGAAGATGGCGTTGATGACGAATACGATGAACGCCAGCAGGTAGAAGTCGCGCATGCGGAAGATGTGCTTGAGGCCGTCCAGCATCAGCACACGCTCCTCGTGCCCGGCGGGTGTGGGCGGATGGTCCTTGGCGAAGATGACGAAGAGCAGCGCCGAGATCACGGCCAGGACGCCGTAGACGAGCATGGTGCTGCGCAGCCCCCAGGCTTCCAGCATGATGGGGGTGGCGATCTGGCCGATGACAATGCCCAGCAGTGTGGAGATGCCCCCGATGCCGATGATGGTGGCGCGCTCCTCCAGGCGGAACCAGTTGGCGGCCAGCTTGGTGCCCGAATTCAGGAACAGCGGTTGGGCGGCGGCCAGCCCAATGGTCATGATCAGCGTCAGGGTGTAGTCCTGAGTGAACAGGCCCCGCCCCAGGCCGAAGATCGCCATCATGATGACGCCCAGGCTGACGGCCCTCTTGAAGCCCCAGGTGTCGATCAGCCAGGAGGCAGGCAGCGCCAGCGGAATGTAGATGTACATGAAGAGCATGGCCAGCAGGCCGATCTGCAGATCGGAGACCCCCAATGTCTCCGCCGCCACCCTGGTGATGGGCGCGTAGCAGATCCAGAAGACCTGCATCATCAGGCTGATGAACATGTAGGCGAGCAGCACGACCCATCGGTAGCTGTAGACCCTGATCGTTGGTGTAGCCGTTGCGGTGGTCATCGAGGCATCTCCTGTGGAAGGCTCCGGTACGGCGTGTAGGCGGGCGGGACTCCGAGGATCGCGTCTTTCAGAAGGTGGTCCTCCATTCTCCTTGAGGTCACGGATGCCTGCGGGCCCAAGCGGGATCCAGGAGGCGATCCCTCAGGCGCTCCGCTGCATTCGCGCCACGAACTGGTAGCGTTCGGCGTGGAACACGACCTTGCTGTGCTCCACGCGCTGGCCGTGGCGGTCGGTCGAGGTGCGCTGCAACCGCATGACCGGCGCGCCCTTGACGATTCCAAGCAGCCTGGCTTCCTCCTGAGTCGCCGCGCCGGCCGACACCAGGTCGAGCGCCTCCTGGGGCAGGGCATCGTACAGCCTATCCAACGTGGCGTAGACCGATTGGTTGTTCATGTCAAGCTCGGCCAGAGCCGGGAAGCGATCGGCCGGAAGGTACATGTCCTCAATCGCCAGCGGGAGTCCGCCGATCAGGCGCAGGCTGACCAGGTGCACCACACCTGCGCCTTCGGACAGGGCGAGTTCGCTCTGCAGGGATCCCTCGGCCCGGATCACCTCCTGAACGAGGATCTGATTCTGGGGGCCCAGGTCGTCCCCAGCGAAGCTCTCGGTCATGCCGAAGAGCGGCCCGACCACCGTGTAGCTGCGCCTGGCCGGAGGCGCAACGAAGGTCCCCTTGGCCCGCTGGCGTATCAGCAGCCCTTCGGTGACCAGCTCGCGCAGGGCGCGGTGGACCACCAGGCGGCTGATTCCCAACTGTTCGCTCAGGCTGACCTCGGTGGGCAGCATGTCGCCCGTCTTCAAGCTGCCCTGGGCGATCAGCGCCCTCACGGCTTCCTTGATCTGGTGGTAGTAGGGGACAGCCGACGACTTGTCGACCCGGATCCTCATCGGCGCCTCTCCCGTCTCCCGACGCGGCTCGCGCAGGCCATGGCTAGATGGCCGACTCGGCTGTTGGTCTCCCGGTGTCGGGATCCCAGCCGAACTCGGCGTAGGCGCCGGCGAGCAGGGTCGGCATGTCGGGCACCTGACCGGCCGCGCCGCCTTCCGCCAGCGGCTTGAGCAGCAGTCCGGGCAGGCGATCGTCGGCGCGCCTCAGGCCGAGCTTCATGTTCAGCAGCCGCTTGACATCGACGATGCGTTTACCGATCGGGATCAAGTCCTGCGCCGCCAGAGTCCAGCCGGTCGCCGCATTGAGCGCCGCGGCCAGAAGCGGCGGCGGAGGATTCTCGAACTCGCACAACGTCAAGGCGTTGTACAGGTTGCGCCAGGCCTGCAGGCGAGCCGCCGTGCGGCCCTTCTCGAAGCTGTTCTCATGCCGCTTGCCCGGTACCAGGCCGATGTCCTCACCGTTGTCGCGGCCGAGATCCAGCTCATACATGTCACCCTGCATGTGACAGGCGCCGCGCGGTGAGAGGGCGTAGGTCACCGCCATGCCCAGGTAGGCGCGCGGGTCGTGCATGGGGACTTCCAGGCGGTTGACCGTGGCCGAGAGCTCCGGGACTCCGGCTCGCTCGGCGAGGGCGGCATTCCCCTCAGCCAGCACGGCCCCAATCCCTTCGCGCCGGGCGGTGAGTTCGATCAGCCGAAAGACCATCTCGGAGTCGCCGTAGCGGATCTCGAGGCCGCCCGTATCGGCCGCGGAGAGCAGGCCGCGCTCGAAGAGCTCGCACGCCAATGCCAGCGTGCCGCCCAGGCTGATCACATCCATGCCGTACAGGTTGCACAGGTGACTGGCGTGGATGACGGCCTGCAGGTCGAAGATCATCAGCAGCGAGCCGAGCGCCCCCAGCGTTTCGTACTCGGGCCCATCGACCCGGTCATCATTGTAGGCGGGCGCGCGTGTCTCGCGCCCGCAGGCGATGCCGCACTTGTGGCAGGCCGTGTTGCGCCGCAGGAAGTGCTCGGCCATGTCGACGCCGGAGAGGGCGTCCGCCGGGGCGTATTCGCCCAGCTGGAAGTAGCGGAGCGGAAGGTCGCTCAGCATGTGGGCGAGATTGAGGTAGCCGGCGGTGCCGAACTCGCGCAGCGATTGGGAGGGCGTGTCACCCTTCAAGAGGGCGAGGGCCTGGTTGGTGAGAGCCTTGAACTCGTCCGGCGCGTGCAGCGGGACCTTGCCGCTGCCGCGCACGGCGATGGCCTTGAGGTTCTTCGAGCCCATCACCGCGCCCAGGCCGGTGCGGGCGGCGAAGCGGCCGTGGTCGTTGGCGATGCCCGCCAGCTTGACCTGGCGCTCGCCGGCCAGCCCGATGCAGGCCACGCGCGCCTTCGCCTCGCCCAGCGAGTGGCGCAGGCGGTCCTGCGCGGCGTAGATGTCGCTGCCCCACACGTCCCCGGCATCGTGCAGTTCGGCCTGGCCGTCGACGATGGACAGCCAGACGGGCGACCTGGCGGCGCCGCTGATCCACACCCCGTCATAGCCGGCGTAGCGCAATTCGGGCCCGAAGAAGCCGCCGCTGTTGGCTTCGCCCCAGATGCGCGTAAGAGGCGACCGGGCGCAGACGCTGTACCGGCCGGCGGAGGTCATCGACGTGCCGACGAGCGGCCCGGTCATGAAGAGCAGCGGGTTGTCCGGGCCGAGGGGATCGGTGCCGGCGTCGAGCACGTCGTACAGGTACCGGGCGGCCAGTCCGCTGCCGCCCACGTAGCGGCGGGCGTAGTCCTCGTTGAGCGCCTCGTCGGAGATCGCTCCCCGGCCAAGGTCGACGCGCAGGATGCGCCCCAGGTATCCGTGCATGACCCGCTAGGGCCCGAAGTCCGTGTCGATGGAGGCGGCCACCCTGGTGAGCTCGTAAGTGGCCTTGGGCGTGCGCTGCACCGCCGCCATGCTGCCCACCAGCTTGATCTTGTTCGAGAACATGGCCTGGAGCGGATCGAGGCGTCCCTCCAGCACCTTGCGCCAGGTGCCGAAGGGGGCCGAACTGGTGAAGAGCGCCTTCCGCTCGTCCAGGCTGCTCAGTTGCCGCGCGCCCGAAGCCTTGCCGTGCTGAAGATCGATGTAGAAGTAGGCGCTGTCCTTGAAGTTGTCGTCCGGGAGGATCACGAAGATCTGATCGCCCTCCCAGGTGGCGGCGGCCTGCGCATAGCTCTCGCTGGCGTTGAGCTTGACCTCCAGCTCCTTGATCCAAGCTTCCGAAGGGAACTTGACGGCCATGCTGCAATCCTCCCGATCCTGGTGTCCTATTCCGTCTCGTAGAAGGCGTCGGCGTAGGCCATCACGCCGAGGCGGATCATCTCGCGCCCATCCGGCGTGCCGCCCATGCCGTACAGGAAGCCCGTCCTGGGCACCTCGTAGGGCGGATCCTGGGCGAACTTGACGCCATCCGCCAGATCCTTGACGTAGCGCTCGGCGAGGTCGGGCTGCCGGGTCTGGGGCAGCGTAATGCAGAAGTGGAATCCGGCCGGGTTCTGGCAGCCGTTCATGCGCCAGCCCTTCCCCTCCAGGTAGTCCTGGATGAAGTACGGGTTGACGACGTCGGAGGTGATGCCGATCAGGAAGGTGGAGTTGCGGCCCATGACGCGGACCTCGGGGATGCCGGCGATGCCGGCCCGGATCTTGTCGGCCACGTCCATGATCGCCCGGGCGGCCGAAAGGTAGCCGTCTTCGCCCGTGCACACCATGGCCGCCCACATGGCGGCGCTCAGCCCGGCGGAGCGGCTGCCGGCGCTGGTGGGGGAGAAGTAGGCGCCGCCGGGCCAATCCTCCTGCGCGAAGTAGATGCCGCGGCGCAGCTGCTTGGTGCGGAACGTGACGGTCGAGGTGCCCTTGAGGGAATAGCCGTACTTGTGCGTGTCGCAGGTGATGCTGGTGACGCCGGGCAGGCGGAAGTCGAAGACCGGCACCTTGTAGCCGAGCCTCTCGATCCAGGGCAGGAT
>DYJB01000044.1:12182-18099 GCA_020723365.1 Candidatus Aquidulcis sp.
CCGTCGACGTGCAGGCCGATCCCGTGCTCAACGGCGAGGGCGGAGAGCTGCTCGATCGGGTCGACGACGCCGTGCGGGTAGGTGCCGGCCGATCCGGCCAGCGCCACGGTGTTGGCGTTGATGGCGGCCTTCATTGCCGCCACGTCGGCCTCGAAGTCGGCGTTGACCGGGATGCGCACAAGCTTGATGCCCAGGAGGTGGCAGGCCTTGAGATGCGCCGGATGGATCGTGATCGGGGCGACGATCTCCGGGGCGCTGATGCCCTTCTCGGCGCGGCCCCATTCGCGGTAGGCGTGCATGGCGTTGAAGATGCTTTCGGTCCCGCCGGAGGTGATGACGCCGGCCGTCTCGTCCAGGCGGTTGAGCTTGCTCACCTCCTCGCCGTGCAGCATCTTGCCGACCATGGCCAGCACTTCGGCCTCGAACTTGGTGCCGCTCGGGCACAGGTCGCGCTGAAGCAGGTTGACAAAGGAGAACAGGCTGAAGACCTCATTCAGGAAGGCGTAGTGCTCCAGGTCGCCGTGATACATCGTGCCGGAGCACTGCCCGCCCAACCACTTCTTGTTCTCCTTCTCGGCCATATAGGCCAGCTCCTTCAGGACCTCCTGCTCGCCCCGTCCCTTCTCGGGCAGCCGGTCGTGAACCTTGAAGAGCTTGCTGTACGGATGCATATCCCCGAAGAGATTGAAGGATTCCTGTTCGCCGGACATCGGTTCCTCGTTTCCGGGAGCGGGGCTCCCGAGCTTGGGGCTGGCTCAGCCCTTGTTCAGCGCGTGCATGACGGGCCGGATCTTCTCGCGGGCGGCCGAAAACTGCTCGTACTGGTGATCGTAAACGGCCCGGTTCTTCGGGTCGGGCTCGAAGACCCGGTCGAACTTGACCATGCCCGGAATGTCCTCCACGTCGACCTTCCCCAACCGGCTGAAAGCCAGCAGACCCATACCGACGACATTGTGCATGCGAGGTTGGTGCTGCCGGTGCATGGGAATGCCGACCACATCGGCCATGATCTGGGCCCAGACGTCGGACAACGCCCCGCCGCCGGTCAGCCGCCAGTACTGGAAAGTGCGGCGGGACAGTTTCTCCGCCGGGGCGCGCAGCCAGCGCCAGTTCATGGCGATGCCTTCAAAGACCGCCCGCATGAGATGGCTGCGGCTGGTGTTGTTGGACAGGTTCAGGAAACTGCCGCGCAGGTGCTCGTCCGCGCCGGGAGATACGCTGCCGTTGAACCAGGGGTGGAAGAGCACGCCGCCGCTGCCGGCGGGGACGGCGCTGGCCATCCGGTCGGCGCGCTGGTAGATCTCCGCAGGCACTTCCGAGGCGTCCAGCGTGTCGGCGGCGCACAGCAGCATCTTGAGGCAGGTATCCAGAACCTTGCCGGTGTTCGCCAGGTCGGCCCAGAACAGGTAACTGCCCTTGACCCCGCTGGGGATCGTCGCCATGGTATGCGTCAGATCGGACTTCTTGAAGGGCAAGTGGAAGGCCATGTGCCCGGACGTGCCCATGACGGCGGCCGGCTCGCCATCGCCGATCGAGCCGGCGCCGACAGCCGAGGTGCTGTTGTCCTGGACGCCGCACACCACCGTCGTGCCCGGCTCCAATCCAAGCTCCGCCGCCGCTTCGGGCGTGAGCGGGCCGAGGATGCCGTCGATCGGGTGGAGCTCGGGGAACTTGTCCGGGTCGATGGTGCTCATCTTCAGCAGCCAGGGGTCGTACTCGGTCCGGTCGAGCTGGCGGTTGTCGACCACCAGCATGGGGACCATCGTGTTCTGCGTGGCGGCGAACTTGCCCGTCAGGCGCAGGTTGATGTAGTCCATGGGCTCGAAGAACTTGTAGGTGCGCTGGTAGAGGTCCGGGCGCTCATGCTTGATGTAGAGCATGTGGCCCAGGGCGTCACCGGGCGATGGCGGGAAGCCGTGCTTGTCCACGTACTTGAGCAGCACGTCTAGCTTGTAGCCCTGGACGTTGGGAAAGCCCTTGACGATCTCCTGGTCGTAGCGGATGCCGCGCTTGTCCATCCAGGACATGGCGTTCATCAGGGGCTTCCCATGTTCGTCCACGGGCACCGTCACGCCCCAGTAGCTGGTGACGGCGACAGCGATGATGTCCTTCGAAGCGACGCCGGATTCCTTCAGCACCCGCTTGACGCAGGTCTTGAGGCTCGACCACCACTCGGCCGGGTCGTTCTCGGCGCCGCCGTCGGGAAGGAAGAGCAGTCTGACGGGGGCGAAGGTGCAGGCCGGCACGTGGCCCTGCTGATCGACCAGGCCGACCTTCGGGCCGCCAGTGCCCAGGTCGATGACCAACACGTGTTCACCTGCTTGCTTCTCTGCCGTCATGAGAGGGCCCTCCTCGTTCGGCGTTCGATGTGGGTAGGGGGCGACGTCTGGCTCCAAGGGTGCGGCGGTCCCGCCCGCGGAACGATCGACGGTCCTGGGTTGGCAGCCGGGTCCGGCCTCGTCCCGGTCCCGATCCCGGCATCGCACCCCGGGACACGCCCTTGGCCGCCTTTGTATATACATATACATCATCGCGCCGGATGGGGCGGCTGTCAATCCGGGGAGGGCGAGGCGAGCTTGTTGCGGGGGTTGCTGCCTTCCCCCCGCCAGCTCGAGACTGCAGCCTTCAGGCTGCGTCATCCGCATCGCAGCCGATCGATCCCGTGAGAGGGTCGTCGGTCGGATCGTGCACAAGCCCGGCGCGGAACGGGTTGGCGGCAAGGTAGGCGATAGCGGCCAGCATCTCACTCTCGTCTCGCAGAATCTGGTCGTAGAAGTCCTTCTGCCAGCGTGTGCCGGGTAGGTTACGCGCCAGCCAGCGTCCCGACCGCTGTTTGAATGCCGTCATCGCCTTCCAGGTGTCGGCATTCGAGGTCGTTCCCCTGAGGACTAGATGGAGAGGGTCGGGCATCAGACAGTAGAGCGGGACATCACATGCGTACTGCCTGGCAGCAGTGGCCAGCGCGGCGATCATGGCCTTGCCAACTTCCGCTACCTGACCGGAAATCCTGCCGCAGGCGAGGCGGGCGGTGAAGGCGACGGCCACCTGTCCGCAGTATCAGGCGCGAGGCAGCCTGTGGGGCCGCTCGCGTATGGGCGCCCGTGCAACGGATATGCTCTCCCCCTGGTTCGGCGCGCCATGTGAGTCGAGTGCACGGCGTGCACCTCGCGCCAACCGAAGCCTGGAGGACATCACGGCAGGCGTCGACACGCCGGCACGGATCGCGGCCGAGGCGGACCGTCAGCAGGTAGTCGCAGGCTTCAGCCTGCGTGATTTGGTCGCCAAGGCGCACCGGTGGCGGGGGGCGCAGCCAAAAGGCTGCGACTACAGGCTGCGACTACGGGCCGCGACCACAGGCTGAGTCTGCAGGCGTAGACTGGCCGGCACTGATCGCGGCCGAGGCGGAACGTCAGCAGGTAGCCGCAGGCTTCAGCCGGTGTCGTCCGGCGGCGGTTCCCCGCGGCCCAGGGCGCGGCGCAGCAGCCGGAACCGGGCAGGCGAGGCGGCGTCGCGGGCCGCCCGCCGACGAAGCAGCAATCCGAGGGCACACAAGGCCGCCCCGCCCAGCAAGGCGCGCACATCCACCTGCTGGACGGTCCATCCCAGCAGGAAGACGATCAGCACGATCAGGCCGATCAGGATCAGCGCGCTGCCCAGACGATACGTCATGCCACCCAACGCCAGGGCCTGGGGCAGCGCCCCAGGCCCTGGTATTCGCCGACGGACTACTTGATGAGCGTTTGGATCTGCTCGTGCATGTACAGCGGCAGGTAGTACACGCCGCCGGCGTTCTTGCCCGACGAACCCGATCCCTTCCACCCGCCGAACGGCTGGAACCCCGGCCAGGCGCCGGTCGTGGCGCCCTGCGGGCGGTTGGCGTAGGTTACGCCGGCCTCGATGTGGTCGAAGAACCAGGCGGCTTCCTTCTCGCTGCCGTAGAAGCCGGCCGTCAGCCCGTAGCTGACGTCGTTGGCCAACTTCATCGCCGTATCGAGGCTGTCGATCGGTGTCAGCGTCGTGATGGGCAGGAACATCTCGTACTTCCACAGCCGGTGCTCAAGCGGCAGGTCCGCCACCAGCGTCGGTGCGCAGAAGAAGCCCTTGGCCAGCGCCCCCTCGGTGAGCACCTTGCCGCCGGTGAGGAATGTCCCACCCGCCGCGCCCAGCTCGGCGCAGAAGTCCTGGAAGTCCTTGTACGACGAGCGGTTGACGACCGGCCCCGTGTAGACGCTGCGATCGGTCGGGTCGCCGATGACCAGCTTGTTGGTCAGGTCGACCAGCCTGGTCACCAGCTTGTCATACACCGGCCGCTCGATGTAGACCCGCGAGCAGGCGGAGCACTTCTGGCCCTGCAGGCCGAAGGCCGAGCGCAGGATCCCGATGGCCGCCCGGTCGAGATCGGCCTTGCGCGAGACGATGGCCGGGTTCTTGCCGCCCAGCTCGAGGATCGTCGGGCGGGCGTAGCGCCCGTTGGCGAACGAACGCAGGATGCCCATGCCGATGTCGTAGGAGCCGGTGAAGGTGATGCCGTCGACCTCGGGGTTGTCGATCAGCTCCTGTCCGATGCTGCTGCCCGGCCCGGTGACGTAGTTGAACACGCCCTCCGGCAGGCCGGCGTCGCGCAGGCACTCGGCGAACAGCCGGACCGTCCAAGGGGTGTTGGTCGCCGGCTTCATCACGACCGTATTTCCGGCGACCAGGGCGGCGCCGGCCGGCCCGGCCGTCAGGGCGCACGGGAAGTTGAACGGGCTGATGACCACCCACACGCCGTACGGACGCAGGATGGAAACGTTGCTGGCCGTGTAGCCCTTCAGCGGGTCCCTGCCCATGCGCACCAGGTAGCCCTTGTTGGCCTCCATCTGGTCGCAGGCGTAGCGGATCAGGTCGGCTGACTCCGCTGCGTCGCCCAGCGCCTCCATCCGATTCTTGCCCACCTCGAGCGACATCACCACGCCGAACTCGTAGATGCGCTTGTCGATCAGGTCGGCGGCCTTTCGCATCAGCCGCACGCGCTCGCGCCACGGCATATGGGACCATTTGGGGAAGGCCTTGCGGGCGGCCGCCAGGGCGGCGCGGGCGTCATCGGCGTTGCCCTTCTGGAACCGCGCCAGCAGCCATTCCTGATTGATGGGCGAGCGGTGCTCGATCTTCTCGGCGGCCTTGACTTCCTTGCCGTCGATGATCATCCCGTACTCCTGCCCGAGCGCGGCCCTGGTCTTGACCAGCTGCGCATCGTAGCGGGAGTGCAGTTCCTCCGGAGGGTTGAACATCGTGGCGTAGGTCAGCTTGAAGGTCGACTTCTTCTGGGTCTTGGCGGGCATGCAGGCAGCCTCCTTGAGAGATGAGACGCGAAGGGCCCCGGCGCGAAGGCCGACAGCCCGGTGAGTCTGGCGCGCCGTCCACACCCCGGCGCGGGGTGTGGACGCGAAGCGTGCAAGATGAGTATAGACCGGGCAGGGTGCCCAGGTCAAAAGACAGGTGTCAGCCCCCGGCATGGGACGGATGCCACCAACCTGGGGCGAGCTCGGCGGTGGCCGCCCTGACGGTTTGTTCACAGGCATGGGGGGTATACTCGGCTTGGCTTCCAGGGTCCGCCCAGAGAGACACCGGGAAGCCGCGCCTGCACCCATCCCGGCCAGACTGAGAATCCTGGGAGCCCAAAGCCTGATGCATTCCAAGGTCCAGCGACCCCGACCCCATCCCCATCCTTTAGTTCTTGCCATCTTCCCAGCCCTCTCCCTCCTGGCAGCCAACGTTGATGAGGTTCCGCTTTCTCAAGGATCGCGCATCCTTGGTGTCGCCTTGCTGGCGGGTGCGCTGGTCTACCTTGGGGCGCGGCTTCTGCTTCGACGTTGGGACAAAGCCGCTCTTGCCGCCAGCCTGATCCTGTTGGCCCTGCTCTCCTACGGCCGGTTGT
>DYJB01000277.1 GCA_020723365.1 Candidatus Aquidulcis sp.
GAGAGCCAGGTGCAGCCGCTCATGGTCCTGTTCGAGGACCTCCACTGGATCGATGCCGAGACCCAGGCCCTGCTGGACAGCCTGGTGGAAAGTCTGCCGGGGGCCCGGCTCCTCCTCCTCGTCAACTACCGCCCCGAGTACCGCCACGGCTGGGGGAGCAAGACCTACTACCGGCAGCTCCAGATCGATCCCCTGCCCCCCGAGAGCGCCGAGGCCCTCCTCGACGCCCTGCTAGCGTGACTTTCCCGCTTCGCATCCACAAGCCACGTAGGACGTCACGCTGATCCTCTTTTCCGACGCAAGGTTGCGAGAGGATCCACTGTTTGGTTTTTCGTAGCTACTAAACTTTTCTTGGCGTGCTCTCCCATCTTCAGCAAGGTCAAGGGCCAAGATATTTCTTGACCGGAGGTCAGCCGGTTATGGTAGTTACTACACATGGCGTCGCTGGTGGCCAAGACGGTTCGCGGGCGCAAGTACTGGCAGATCGTCGAGTCTCGCCGCGTCAACGGCAAGCCGCGCTCCTTCGTCCTGGCGCACCTGGGACGCCCGGAGACGCTCCTGGCGCGCCTCCAGCAGGCCCCTTCGGGGCTCCGCCTGCGCTCCTTCTCGCATGGGGCCGTGGCCGCCCTGTGGGCCCAGGCCCAGGCCCTGGGGGTCGCCGCAGTGATCGATGCCCACGTCCCGCACGATCAGCGCGGCCGCCTGCCCCGCCGCGATGGGCTCACACCGGGGCAGTCGCTGGTGCTGGCAGCGCTCGCACGGGCCTGCCGGCCGCTGAGCAAGCGGGCCTTTGCGGCCTGGGCCCAGGGAACCACCTTGGGGCAACTGGCCGACGTGGCCCCGGCTCGGCTCACGAGCCAGCACTTCTGGGACCAGATGGATGCTCTGCCAGCCGCGAGCTTGGCCCCGATCGAGGAGGCCCTGGTTCGGCGCGTGGTGGAGCGGGAGCAGATCGCCCCCGATACGTTCTTCTATGACACCACCAACTTCTTCACGTTCATCGACTCGACGAATGCCCGGCCCACGCTGCCGCGCCGCGGCCACAACAAGCAGAAGCGCCACGACCTCCGCCAACTCGGCTTGGCCCTAGTCGTCTCGCGCGATGGCCAGCTGCCCCTCTTTCATCTCCTCTACGAGGGGGACCGACCGGACGTGCGGACCTTTCCCGAGGTCCTGACCAGCGTGCGCACGCGCTTGGAGCGGCTCTTCGGTCCCACGGCGCCGCCGACGCTGGTCTACGACAAAGGCAACGTCAGTCGGGCTACGCAGGCTCGGGTCGAGGCGATGGACTTGCGCTATGTGAGTAGCTTGGTGCCGAGCCAGCATCCGGCCCTGCTGGCCGAGGCCCTGTCGCGGTTGACGCCGGTGCCGCTGCCGTCGGGCGAAGTGGTCCACGCCTACCGCGCGCGCCAACACCTGTGGGGGCAGGAGCGCACCGTCGTCGTCCTGCGCTCTGAGCGCCTGCGGGAAGGCCAACTCCGAGGGCTCCATCAGCAGCTCGCCAAACGGCTCCGCACCCTGGCGGTCCTGACGGCGGGCCTGGAGGCCCCGCGCGGCGGGCGCGGCTCTCACGCCGGGCTGGAGCGCCGGATAGCCGAGATCCTGCGGGGCCAGCACATGCGCCGGCTGCTTCACATCGAGATCACGCGGCGGGGGGATGGCCGCTGGCGGCTGGCCGCGTGGGTGGACGCCGAGGAGTACCGCCGGCTGACGGAGGAGCGCTTCGGGCTTCGCCTCGTGATCACCGACCGCGAGGATCTCTCGACGGCGGAGATCATCACCGCCTACCGGGGGCAATCGCGGGCCGAGCGCGCTTTCCGCGAGATGAAGGATCCTGAGGGCTGTGCCTTGCGCCCGCAATACCACTGGACCGATCAGAAGCTGCAGGTCCACGCCTTCTGCTGTGTCCTGGCCTTCCTGCTGCTCAAGTTGCTGGAACGTCAGGCCCGGCGCGCCGGGCTGCCCGTCCGGAGCCCGCGCGCCCTGCTCCGGGCTCTTGAAGCCATTCGGGAGGTGACAGTGATCGAGCCGTCACCCACCGGCCGGCCACGCGTCCGCCGTCAGCTCGAGGACTTGGATCCGTCGGCTCAGCGCCTGGCTGCCTGTTTCGGCCTGCTGCCCCAAGCAGTAACTACCAGACCGCCGGGCTAAACGTATGCGATTTCAACCCTTCCGCCGACTCCGCGACACGTTCGTAGGAAAGTCACGCTAGCGCCAGAGGTCCCCGAGAGCCAGG
>DYJB01000278.1 GCA_020723365.1 Candidatus Aquidulcis sp.
CGAGGGGCAGGCCGGCGATCACGGCTGCCTGCTGCGCGCCTATGCTTCGACACTGCGTGTGCCGGGCTACTTGGAAGTCTACGACGACAAGGCGAGCACCAACGGAAACGGGGGCGGCAACGGTGACGAGCCGGCGGAGGGCGAGCCGGTCGTGGGCACCTTGCCCGAGGTCGAGGTGGGCGAGGCGGTGCGCGTGCTCGACGTGCTTCCGGAGCAGCATTTCACCGAGCCTCCGCCGCGGTTCAGCGAGGCCACGCTGGTGAAGGCGATGGAGGAGTTGGGCATCGGCCGGCCTTCCACCTTTGCGCCCACGCTCTCGACGCTGCAGACGCGGCACTACGTGCGCCGGGAGGGGCGGACGCTGATCCCCACCGAGACGGGCGAGGTGGTCACCGACCTGCTGGTGGACCACTTCCCGGAGATTGTGGACCTGGGCTTCACGGCGCGCATGGAAGAGGAGCTCGACGAGGTCGCCGAGGGCGAACTGGGGTGGGTGGATGTTGTGCGCGGCTTCTACATCCCCTTCGCCGAACAGGTGGAGGATGCCAAACGCGACATGCCGGAGGTGAAGGCCGAGCCGGAGCTGCTCGGCCGTCCGTGCCCGACCTGCGGCAAGCCGCTGCTTGTGCGCATCGGGCGTTTCGGCAAATTCATCGGCTGCTCGGACTTTCCCACGTGCCGCTATACCGAGCCCTGGCTGGAGAAGATCGGCGTCCAGTGTCCGAAGGACAACGGCGAGCTCGTCGCCCGCCGCACGCGCAAGGGGCGGCCGTTCTACGGCTGCGCCAACTACCCGGCCTGTGACTTCACGTCCTGGAAGCGGCCCTTGCCGCAGCCGTGCCCGAAGTGCGGCGGATTGCTGGCCGCCGACAATCGCGACCACGCCGTCTGTCTGGCCTGCCAGGAGCGGGTTCGCCTGGCCGAACTCCCGGCCGCCGAGCCGGATCTGGCATAGAACCTGCACCGGAGGCGTTGTCGGACGGGCGCCTCCCGTCTACAATCTTCGGCGGATCTGCGCCGGAGGGGGCGCCGGGAGAGAGGGATGATGGACCGGATCAAGGACCTGACGGAACGCAAGTGGGCCTGGGCGGCAGGCGGCCTGGTGGTCGGCATCCTCCTCGGGGTGCTGTACGCCTGGGTGATCAGCCCGGTGAAGTGGACCGACGCCTCGCCGGCGCTGCTTTCGGAGCCCTACCGCGTCGACTGGATGCGCATGGCGATCGATTCGTACGCCGCCAATCGCAACGCCGACGTGGCGCTCGAGCGCTACCAGGCCGTGGGCGAAGCCGCGGCGGGGTCGCTGCAGGGCGTGGCGGCTGATCCGCAGGGGGTCGGGGCGACTTCGATCCAGAACTTCAACGCCGTGATCAGCATCCTGCAGGGCAGCGAGCCCGGCGTTGAGGCGACCACCGCCCCGGGCGCCCAGCCAACACCTGAGACGCGCGCCGGCGCGACGGCCAGCAAACTGATCGTGCCGGTGTGTGGCGGGACCCTGCTGCTCGGCTTGCTCCTAGCAGGGGCCCTCGTCCTGCGCAACCGGATGGGCACGCGCGCGCCGCGGCCGCAGGCTGTCGTCGGCGCGGCGGGCGAATCCGAAACGGCTGAGCCGGCGCCCCGAACCGGCGGCACCGCCCCGCGTCGGGCCGCCGCCCCCATGGCGCCGCCCGCGCAGGACCCGCTGGCAACCTTCCGCACGATCTACTCGCTGGGCGACGATCTCTACGATGACTCCTTCAGCATCGAGAGCGCCGCCGGCGACTTCCTCGGTGAATGCGGGGTGGGCATTGGCGATATGGTCGGGGTGGGCGAGCCGAAGAAGGTCTCCGCCTTCGAGGTATGGTTGTTCGACAAGAACGACATCCAGACCGTCACCAAAGTGCTGATGAGCCGCTATGCCTACAACGATGAGTCGACGCGCTCCAGGCTGTCGGCCAAGGGCGATCCGATCCTGGCCAGCAGCGGGGAAGTGATCCGGCTGCAGACGGCCTCGCTGGAAGTGGAGGCGCGCGTGGTGGACTTCAAGTATGGCGAAGGCCCGCTGCCGCCGGAAAGCTACTTCGAGCGCCTGACGATCGAGCTGCGCGCCTGGCCGCGCGGGACGCTGGCGCGATCCTGAGTCGCGGACACCGGAAGACTATCCAGCCAAGAGAGCGGGCCTCGAGCCCGCTCTTGATTCCTTCGGCGCTGACGATCTAGCGGACTTCGAGGATGGTGAAGGTGAGCGTGCC
>DYJB01000279.1 GCA_020723365.1 Candidatus Aquidulcis sp.
CCCCGCGAGGCACGCGGTGGTACAGCTTGGCCTTGCGCAGAGCTTCCGCCATCATCCCGCGGAAGACCCCGGCGAGCGCCTTGGCGGGGATGAGGTACTCACGGTCAGGAGGCGTCACCCAGCGGTCCTCCTCATCGAGGCCGCCGAGCGAGACCAGCAGGTGCACGTGGGGGTGATAGACCACCATCGCCCGGGTCCAGGTGTGCAGCACCGCCAGGATCGCCGGGACGGCGCCGAGATGAGCCGGATCGCGGCACAGGGTCAGCACCGACGAGGCCGCCGAGCGCACGAGCGCCCCGAGCACCGCGCGCTGGTGCGAGCGGGCCACCGAGCGCAGCTCGGACGGCAGGGTGAAGGTCACGAGCACGAAGGAGCACTCGGGCATCCGGGCGCGATGGACGGCCAGCCACGCTTGAGTCTGCTCGGCGTGGCACTTCGGGCAGGACCGGTTGCGGCAGGAGTGGTAGGCGTAGCGCTCGGTGGTGCAGCCGTCTTTCGTGCAGCGCCACACCTGGCCGCCCAGGGCTGGAGTGCGGCAGCACTCGATCGCGCGCAGCGTCGCGCGGTGCGAGGGAAGCAGGCGATCGCCATACCGGGCGCGGTAGGCGTCACCGAAGCGGCGGACGACCTCCGCCAGCTCGGGCATGGGGGCTGCCTAGCGTTCGCTCGGCTCGTCCGGCACGGGGCTGGCGATGCGCTCGGCCAGGGCGTTGATCGGGCCCCACGCCGCGTCGTGCACCCGCGTGGTCAAGTGGGTGTACAGCGCCGTTGTGCGGGGGCTGGAGTGTCCGAGGTAGGACTGGATTGCCCGCAGGGGAACGCCGTCCTCCAGCAGGTGCGTCGCCCAGGAGTGGCGCAGGGTATGAACATGGGCCGCCTTGGCCACGCCGCTCTTGACCAGCGCCCTCCTGAACGCCGACTGGAGCGAGGAGCGGGTGAGCGGTCCGGCGTCATGGGCGATGCTCCACGAGGTGCCGTGCCGGGTAGGCGCGGGAAACAGCCACTTGGGCGAGCGGTGCGTACGCCAGAGCTCGCGCAGCATGGCGAGGATCGGCTCGGGCAGAGGCACCGCACGATCGTGGTTGCCCTTGCCGCGCACGTGGACGGCCATGCGGGAGGCGTCGATGTCGCCCACCTGGAGCCTGGCGCCCTCCATCAGCCGCAGGCCGCAGGCGTAGATGGTCGACAGGCAGGCGCGGTAGATCGGCATGCGGACCGTGGCGAGGATGGCCGCGACCTCCTCGCGGGAGAGCACGACGGGGAGCTTCGTCTCCGGCGCCGGGCGGGTGAGCGCCAGGGTGGTCCACGTCCTGCCGAGCGTGGTCTCGAAGAAGCGCTTGACGGCGCACAGGGCGATGGTGGCGGTGCCCCTGGCGACCTGCTGCTCGCAGGTGAGGTAGAGGAAGTGCCGCCGCACGTCGTCCTCGCTGATCTTCAGCGGCGGTTTGCCGGCCCAGGTGACGAGCTTGGCGACCGCGTGGACGTAGGCCTCCTGGGTCCTTGCCGAGAGCCCGGCGAGTCGCATATCCTCGATAAAGCGTTGCCGTAGTGGTTGCATGGCGTCATCCTCTCCGGGGAGGGGCAGACTCCCCGGATCAGGATGCGCCGATGGACTCAGGATCGAGGATGACCGACCACGCTCACGAGCGCCCATCCATCCGCCGCAGGCGGATCCAGTTCAACCAGGCGCTGAAGCTGACACGGCTCTCGGCCTGCTTGCTTGGTGGGCCTGCCTTCGGTGAAGATCGTGCCATGCAGCGGCTCTGCCCCTCATCCGCCGTGCAGCTTAGCGCCGGCGTTGGGTGGCGGACCCCCGGCTCCCAGGAGGTCGCATGAACAGCCCGACCTCAAACTCGGCGAACTCGACAGCCTCTTGAAGCGCCTTCGCCGCTCTGTGGTCCCTCTCGTCACCCTCTTCGTACTCAAGTTCTGCTGGTTCTTCTTCGGCCTCAGTTTCATCCGGGCCAGCAAGCTGTCCCTGCGACACCCGTTCGTGGCGGTCGATCTTCTCCTCTCCGCTCTCATCCTCGTTGGCTATGTGGCCTACGGCACTGCCGTCGTCCGCGCCGCGAGGCTTCTCGGCAAGCCCCAGCATCACTACGCTGCGTGGTTCGTAGCAGTCCCCTTCCTACTCCTCGTTACCGCTCCCTTGGGCGGAATACTCGGTTGGGTGGTCAGCAACACCATCCTCGGTTCACCCTTTGCGTTCTACTTGCTGT
>DYJB01000045.1:0-1494 GCA_020723365.1 Candidatus Aquidulcis sp.
CTCTCCCAGGTGGGCCTGGCCGACAAGATCTTGAGCTACCCCGGCCAGCTCTCCGGCGGCCAGCAGCAGCGCGTGGCCATCGCCCGCGCCCTGGCGTCGAAGCCGAGCCTGATCCTGGCGGACGAGCCGACGGCCAACCTCGACACGCCCAACGGCAAGCAGGTCATGGAGACGATGACCCGCCTCAACAAGGAAACCGGCGTCACCTTCGTCTTCGCCACGCACGACCCCCGCGTCATCGAGTACGCCCGGCGCATCGTCACGCTGCGCGACGGCCTGGTGGCCGAAGACAAGGCCGTCCGGTAGGGAGAGCGGGGGAGCGACGATGAGCCCGAGGCTTGTGTTGCCTCTGCTTCTGCTGTTGGCCCTGGCGGGCTGCGGCTCGCTGGGCGGGACGTCTGAACCGTTGCCGACCGTCGTGCTGCAGGGAGGGAGTTCGTCGACAGCGGCGCCTGCCGTCCCCGGGGGCGCGGGCGTGACCGCTTCAGGCGTGATCATCCCGGCGCGCCAGGCGACGCTGGCCTTCACCCTCGGTGGCAGTGTGCGCTCGGTCCAGGCCGAGGTGGGTGACAAGGTCCGCGCAGGCCAGGTGCTGGTGGAGCTCGAGAACACGGCGCTGGCGGCGCAGACCGAAACGGCGCGCCGCACGTTGCGCGAGCTGACCTCGCCGGCGGCCGTGGCGGCGGCCGAGCAGACGCTGGCCAACGCCCGGGATGCGCTCAAGGACTCGGAGTACAAGCGCACCGTTCAGCAGGAAGGCTACCGCGCCTCGCCGGAAACCATCCGGGCGGCCGAAGCGAAGCTGGTGCTGGCCGAGGAGGAAGTCGACCACTACAAGCGACTCTACGACCGGGCCTCGGGCACCACCGACAAGGCGCAGGCGCTGGTCAACCTGAATGCGGCTCAGCAGCGGCGCGATGCTGCGCTGAGGAACTTGAACTGGTTCCGGGGCAAGCCGAGCGAGAACGATCAGGCGATCCTGAATGCCGAGGTGGCGATCGCCCAGGCCGCCGTCCAGGAGGCCGAGTGGTACCTGGCAGCGGTCAAAGGCGAGGCGGTGCCGGCCGAAGCCAGCGGCGCCCAGCTGACGCAGTTGCAGAACGCCCGCGATCAACTGGCGGCCGCCGAGGCGGCGCTGGCCGGCTCGCGCCTGACGGCCCCCTTCGACGGCACGCTGGCGGCCCTCGAGGTCGACCTCGGCGACTACGTCCAGCCGGGCGTCCCCGCCGCCATCGTCGCCGACCTGAGCCGGCTGCGGGTCGAGACGACCGATCTGAGCGAGCTGGACGTGATCGAGGTGTCCACCGGTGCGGTCTGCTCGGTCAGCATTGAGGCCCTGGGTGATCAGGCCGATGGGCGCGTGATCCGCGTGGCCCAGCTTCCGACGATCCTGGGCGGGGATGTGGTCTACGCCGCCACCATCGAGCTCGATTCCATCCCCCCGGGGCTGCGGGCGGGGATCTACCTGTACCGCCTGCGGGCCGCCGACGTGCT
>DYJB01000045.1:1504-16810 GCA_020723365.1 Candidatus Aquidulcis sp.
CCTGGGATGCTGAGACTCCCACGCCTGCCCGAAAGGGCAGGCGTGATTCTCGGGACCTGCAACGGGGGGAGGCGCGTGCCCGCTTGCGGCTGCAAGGGACAGGCGGAGCGCGCCCTGGCTTTGACCCCCCCGCGCCCCTTCGGTACAATTCGGCATTCCCCGCGGGAGGCGCAGCATGACCGAGGCCATTACGGCCGAGATCTTCCGCCACCTGGTCGACCTGGCGGCGTTGGAGCTGGACGAGTCGGAGGCCGAGTACCTGCGCGCCCAGCTCAATTCGCAGCTGAAGGCCATCCGCGAGCTGGAAGCCATCGCGCTGGATGACGCCGCCGGCATCACCAGCCACGGCGTGCCCTACACGCCGGAGATCAGCTCCCTGCCGCGCGATGACTCACCCGCGCCCAGCGATCTGGCCGACGCCATCCTGAAACAGGCTCCCGAGGTGGACGGCCGCTACCTGGTCGTGCCGGACATCCCCCACACGGAGCTGGCGTGAGCACGCCGCTGTGCGACCTGTCGGCCGTCGAGATCGCCGGCCGCGTGCGGAACGGATCGCTGCGCGCCGAGCAGGTGCTCGACTCGGCCCTCGAACGCATCCGCGCCGTCGAAGGGCGGCCCCCGAGCCTCGAGCCGTACGAACTCCAGGCCGAAGACCGCAGCACGGTGCATGCCTTCATCACGCTGACGGAAGAGCGCGCCCGCGCCCAGGCGCGGGCCGTCGATGACGCCGTGGCTGCCGGCAAGGACCCGGGTGCCCTGGCCGGCGTGCCGCTGGGCGTCAAGGACATCTTCTGCGTCGCCGGCACGCCCTCGACGGCCGGCTCGCGCATCCTGGCCAACTTCGTGGCGCCGTACACCGCCACCCCCGTGGCGCGCCTGGAGGCGGCCGGCGCCGTGACGCTTGGCAAGGTCAACCTGGACGAGTTCACCTTCGGCTCGTCGAACGAGTCGACCGCCTTCCGGCCGCCGCCGGGCAACCCGTGGGACCCGGGGCGCGTGCCGGGCGGGTCGTCGGGAGGATCGGCCGCCGCCGTGGCGGCCGGTGAGGTGGCGCTTTCACTGGGCACCGACACAGCCGGCTCGATCCGTCAGCCGGCAGCCTTCTGCGGCGTGGTGGGTATGAAGCCCACCTACGGGCGCGTCTCACGCTACGGGCTGATCGCCTTCGCTTCTTCGCTCGACTGCCCGGGCCCGGTGGCGCGCACGGTCAGCGACGCGGCGTTGATGCTGGGGGTCATAGCCGGCGCCGACATCCACGACGCCACCGCGGCGCACGTGCCTGTCCCGGACTACCTTGGCGGCCTGGAGCAGGACGTGCGCGGCCTGCGCATCGGCCTGTCGCCCGACTACTTCAAGCTGCGCTACCCCGATCCCCAGACGGGCGAGCTGCGCGAGCAGCCGATCACGCCCGAGATCGAGACGGCCGTGCGATCCGCCGCCGAAGCGCTGGCGCGCCAGGGGGCCGAGATCGTCGAGAACGTGCCGATGCCCAACACCCATCTGGGCATTCCGGCTTACTTCGTCATCTCCCGGGTCGAGGCCGCCTCCAACCTGCACCGTTACGACGGCGTGAAGTACGGCTTCCGCTACGCCGGCCCGGTAGGCGACCTCAAGGAGCTCTACCGCAAGTCCCGCGCCGCCGGATTCGGCCGCCAGCCCAAGCTGCGCATCCTGATGGGCATGTACGTCTCGGCCGAGCAGTACGAGAAGGGCTACTACCAGCGCGCCCTGCGCGTGCGCACGCTCATCCGGCGCGATTTCGAGCAGGCCTTCGATCGGGGCGGCGCCCACCGCCTGGACGCGCTGCTGACGGCCACCACGCCGACGACGGCCTTCGAGCTGGACGCCGTCTACGGCGACTCGGTCCTGATGCAGTACGCCGACCTGCTAACCGTGCCGGCCGACCATGCCGGCGTGCCCGGCATCTCGCTGCCCGTCGGGCTCGACGCGCAGCAGCTGCCCATCGGCATCCAGCTCCTCGGCCCCGACTTCTCGGAGGCCCGCCTGCTGCAAATCGCCCGGGCCTACGAGCGTCAGACGCAGACGGAAGCATGGCGCGCGGCCCGGCCGAAGGTTCTCAACCTGTAATCCGAACGGCCGGCTGCCTTCAAGCTCGTTCACGTTGGAAGGGTGGACAAGTTGACCGAAACCCGAACCCGCAAGCCCATCGCCGTATGGGCGCTGATCGCAGACCTCATCCTGCTGGGACTCGGCGGGCTGTACGGTGGCGTGCTCTTCATCCTGGATCCCTCGGGGGCAAGCATGGGCGTCCCGCTCTCCCTGCTCGATGGCCTTCCGCTGTCCGACTTCCTTCTGCCTGGGCTGTTCCTGCTGGGGGTGATGGGCCTGGCGCCTCTGGCGCTGGTGGTGGCTGTGTGGCGCCGCTGGCCGCGCACGTGGCTGGCGCTGATGGCACTGGGCGCAGTGCTGTTGCTGTGGCTGGCGGGTGAGTTCGTCCTGTGGGGCTACCAGGCTCCGATCCAGATCATCACCAGCGTTCTCTGCGCCGGGCTGCTGGGCTTCGGCCTGCTCCCCTCCACGCGGGGCTGGCTGCGCGCGCCGGACCTGGCCTGACCGGCATCGGGGCACGGAGCCGTGATGGGAAAGCGCGAAGCCTATGTCGCTCAGCTCCGGTCCGTGCAGGACTGGGAGGGCTTCCTGAAGAAGCACTCAGGCCTGCCCGGGCCGCGCGGCAACCTCGAGCTGGCGCAGGCTGCCGCCGATGCCGGGACGCTGCGGCAGTTCCGCGAGTGGCTGCGGCAGGATGCGCGCCGCGCCCCGACCAACACGCCGGGCGAGTTCGTGGCCTTCTGCGGCGTGCTGGGCCACGGCAGGCTCCTGGCCGAAGGCCGCGCCTCGGCGGCGACCGTGCTGCGCGCGGCGGCCTCCGATCCGCGCTGGCGTGTGCGTGAGGCGGCGGCCATGGGATTGCAGCGCCTCGGGCAGGCGGACATGAGCGCGCTGCTGCGAATCGTTGAGCCTTGGTCGCGCGGAAGATTGCTCGAGCAGCGCGCCGCCGCGGCGGCGCTGTGCGAGCCGGCGTTGCTGACCAGCCAGCCGCAGACGCGCCGGGTGCTGCGCCTGCTCGATCGCATCACACGCGGCCTGGCGCGCTGCCAGGATCGACGCTCGCCCGACTTCCGCGTCCTGCGCCAGGGGTTGGGTTACTGTTGGAGCGTCGCCGTGGCGGCGGACCCGCAGGCCGGGCGGCCGCTCCTGGAGAAGTGGGCCGAAAGCCCCGATCCGGACGTGCAGTGGCTCGTGCGAGAGAACCTGGGTAAAGCGCGCCTGGCGCGCGTCGACCGCCGCTGGGTGGCGGCGATGAAGGCGCGCCTGGCACGCCGCCCCGCCTGACGAAACCGCCGCCGGTCGAACGTGAGCCGGGCATGAAGGGGACCATGAGCGAAATCGAAGCCGTCATCGGGCTCGAAACGCACATCCAGCTCAACACGCGCACCAAGATCTTCTGCGCCTGCCGAGCCGATTCGTGGGGCGCCGATCCGAACACCAACATCTGCCCGGTGTGCACCGGACTGCCCGGCGTGCTGCCCGTGCCCAACCAGGCGGTGATCGACAAGGCCGTGCGCCTGGCGGCGGCCATGCACGTCGATGAGATCCGCCCGCTCTCCTACTTCGCACGCAAGAACTACTTCTACCCCGACCTGCCCAAGGGATACCAGATCTCGCAGTATGACGAGACGCTGGCGCGCGGCGGCCACCTCGACCTGCCCATGCCGGACGGCAGCGTGCGGCACGTGCGCATCGTCAAGCTGCACCAGGAAGAAGACGCCGGCAAGACCGTTCACCAGGGCGGGCGGCGGCTGATCGATTTCAATCGCTGCGGCGTACCACTGGTCGAGATGGTCACGGCGCCCGACCTGCGCTCGGCGGACGAGGCGGCCCAGTACCTGATCCGGCTGCGGCAGCTGCTGCGCTGGCTGGAGGTCTCGGACGGCGACATGGAACGCGGCCAGCTGCGCTGTGATGCCAACGTGTCGATCCGGCCGGTCGGCTTCGAGGGGCTGAATCCGAAGACCGAGATCAAGAACGTCAACTCGATCGAGAACGTGCGGGCGGCCATCGAGAAGGAGATCGAACGACAGAAGCGCGAGGTGGAGGCCGGCCGCCGCATCGAGGCCTGGACTCTCGAGTGGGATGAGGACACGGGCACGCTGCGCAAGATGCGCTCCAAGGAGACGGAGGCCGACTACCGCTACTTCCGCGAGCCGGACTTGCTGCCGGTGCGTCTGGAGGCGGGCTGGCTGGCGGCCCAGCGGGCGGCGCTGCCCGAGCTGCCGCTGGAACGCAAAGCGCGCTTCATCGCTCAGTATGGACTGCCGGCCTACGATGCCGAGATCCTGACCGAAGAGCGCACGCTCTCCGAGTACTTCGAGGCCGCCGTGGCGGCGCGCGGGGGCGAGGCCAAGTCGGTCTCCAACTGGATGATGAACGACGTGCTGCGCCTGATGCGTGAGCGGGGCGTGCTCGCCGGCGATTTGAAACTCAGGCCGCAGCACCTGGCCTCGATCCTGCGCATGGTCGACGAGCGCAAGATCACCGGCAGCACGGGCAAGGAGCTGCTCGCCAGGGTGGAAGCCGGCGGCCAGGACCCGGAGACGCTCGTGGCCGCCGAGGGATTGGGGCAGGTCTCGGATGAAGGCGCGCTGCGCCAGGTGGCGCGGCGGATCGTGGAGGACAATCCCGGCCAGGTGGAGGCCTATCGCAAAGGCAAGGTCACGCTGATCGGGTGGTTCGTCGGCCAGGTGATGCGCCAGACGGGCGGCAAGGCAGACCCGCAGCGCACGCGGGCCGTGCTGGAGGAGATCCTGGCTGCTGGCACGGACGCGTAGGGCATGGATGGGCCCGGCGTGCAGGCGCGCGGCGGGAGACGTGGATGGGGGTTGACCTGCGGGCGCATGCGACGCCCGCGGTGTCACAGGTGGCAGGCATGCGGTCGGTCGTCGTCCTGGCCAACGGGTTGAAGCTGCATGGGATGCGCTGGGATGAACAGGGCGCAGGCACCCCGACGCTGCTGCTCCACGGCCTGGCCTCGAATGCCCGGATTTGGGAGCGAACGGCACCAATGCTGGCGCTCGGCGGGCTTGCACCCATCGCGCTGGACCTGCGCGGCCACGGGCTGTCGGACAAGCCTGACGAGGGCTACGACTGGGCCACGGTGACCGAGGACATCCGGGCCGCCGTCCGCACGCTGGGCCTGGATCGCCCCATTGTCGTGGGTCACTCCTGGGGCGCCGGCTTGGCCCTGCACCTGGCGGCCGCCGGCCTTGGCGGCGGCGCCCGGCCACGCGGGGTGGTGGTGATCGACGGTGGGATCTCGCAGCTCGACGACCTTCCCGGGGCGACCTGGGAGCGCGTCAGCGAGCTCCTGGCGCCGCCGCCGCTGGCCGGCATGCGGCGCGAGGAGCTGTTGCGCCGTCTGAGCGACCCCTCCCGCCGCTGGCAGCCCGACGCCCAATCGCTCGACATCACCCTGGCCAACTTCGAGGTGCTGCCGGACGACACGGTGCGCCCCCGGCTGGCGCGTGACCACCACATGCGCCTGCTGCGTTCGCTCTACGACTTCCGCGCCTACGAATCCTTCGGGGACGTGCGCTGCCCGATGCTGGTGATCTCCGCCCGGCCGCCGGCGCCGAGGCGGCTGGAGGAGGAAGCGCACCTCAGGCTCAAGGAGCGCGGCCTCGAGCGCGCCCGGGAGGCGATCGCCGATCTGACGGCGGTGTGGATGGACGATACGGTCCATGACATCCCGCTCCAGCGCCCGCAGGATCTGGCGCAGACGGTCCTCCCGTGGGCGGCGGAACGCCGGTTGGTAGCGCCGGCGTGAGTCACACGCGCAGCGGGGATCCAGGGCGCGCGCCACCGGCCCTTCCGGGTGGCGCGGTGATGCGGCCGGCTATGGCCGGGGACCAACCTGCCATCCGCAGGATGATCCGCCGGGCGGGCATCAACCCGCTGGGGCTCGCCTGGCGGCGCTTCGTGGTGGTCGAGGCCAGCGAGGGCATCATTGCCTGCGGGCAGGTGAAAGACCACGCGGACGGTTCGCGTGAGCTGGCATCGCTGGCGGTTGCGGAGGGTTGGCGGGGCAGGGGGCTGGCGCGGGTGATCATCGAGCACTTGCAGCGCCAGTCGGGGCCGCCGTTGTGGCTGACCTGCCGGGAGGGGCTCGTCCCGCTCTACACGCGCTTCGGTTTTCGGGAAGTGACCGATACCAGGGATCTTAGTCCCTACTTTCGGCGGCTGATGCGGCTGGCACGGGTGATCCTGCGGATCGTGCGCCCGGAGGAGGGCCTGGCCGTCATGCTCTGGCCGGAGTCTTGCACGAATCGGGAGGATTGGCCCGTCAGCGGGTGACGCCAGGGGTGGCCGCCTCGTGCTGTAAGGCGGATGTAGGGTCCATCGCTTGCGGTTGCCGAAGCTTAAGTGTTAGATTAGTAGGGGGACATTGGTCCCATTTCGCCACCCGTGTCGGCCGGATGCCCGGCCCTGAGGGGAAAGGCGGTAGACGTGGCCGAGGGAGGCCCTGGCGGAGTGGCGAAGCGTCCGCCGGCGCAGGACGGCGGCAGCATCGCCGCTTATCTCGAGTCTTTCCGCCGCATGGTGGGGGCCAAGGACGTGCTGCTGATCGACGTCGTCGGCCACGTGGTCGAGCGCGCCGGTCCGGCCGACGGCTTTTCCCCGGACGTCGTCAGCATCCTGCTGGCGAACGGGATGGCGGCGGCGACCGAGATGGCCAGCGCGCTGGAGCAGGGCGGCATGTCGATCTTCTTCCATGAAGGATCGAAGTTCGACCTGTATGCCGCCACCGTCGGCGCCGACGACATCCTGGCGATGATCTTCGATCGCGGCCAGGGCAATCCCCGCATCGGCACCGTCTACCTACACCTGAAGCGCGCCGCCGAGGATCTGATTCGACTGTTCCAGGGCGAGACGGCGCTGGCGCAGCGGGGTGAGCTTGAGCCGCCCGGCGCCGTTACGCAGCCCGGCACACGGGCCGCCTACGATCCTCAGGCGACGGTCGTGGCGCGCCGCCCCTGGCCGGAACCGTCGAGCAAACCGTCTCGCGTCCTTAGCTACGAGGAAGCCACCCGGCTGGGGCTCATCCAGTCGAAGGAAGATGCCGACAAGGAGTAGCCGCTCTCCCGCGGCGGGAGGCGGACAAGGTGGGCACGATGGGTGAACACGGTGACGTCGCATCCGGGCTGACGCTGAGTCCCCTTCAGGAGAAGGCGCTCGAAGCGGTCCTGATCCAGTTGGCGGCCAAATCCTCCGCCGGACTGGTGCTGTTGGCCACCCGCACCGGGCACTACATCTCGATGCGCGGCACGCAGAAGCACGTGGACGGGGCGGCGCTGGCCTCGCTGGTGGCGGCCGATCTGGCAGCCAGCACGCAGATCACGGCGCTGGTGGACGCCTCCGAGGTTCACACCATGATCCTGCGCGAGGGCGAGCGCACGACACTGCTGATCGCCGAGGCCGGCCCGGCGCTGGTGCTGCTGGTGGTGGCATCGCGCGACGTCCCGCTGGGCTGGATCCGCATGCTCGTGCAGGGGGCGGCGCAGCGCATGGCCGAGATCACGCGGCCGGCGCCCGGGCGGCCCATGCCGGCCCTGGCGGCCGTGATGCCCGGCGGCGAGTTCGCCGACCTGGTGGGACAGGCGATCGACGATTTGTGGAACGAGTAGCATGTACATCAACTACGCCCGCCGCGAGATCACGGTCAAGGTCGTCTACTACGGTCCGGCCCTGGGGGGCAAGACGACGAATCTGATTCAGATTCATGACCACGTGGCGGACGGTTCGCGCTCCGAGCTGATCTCGCTCAAGACGGCCGAGGACCGGACGCTGTTCTTCGACTTCCTCGAGCTGCAGCTGGGCAAGATCGGAGGCCTGGCGCCGCGGGCGCAGCTCTACACCGTCCCCGGGCAGGCGCGCTACGAGGCCAGTCGGCGGCTGGTGCTGCGCGGCGCCGACGGGGTGGTCTTTGTGGGGGACTCGCAGCCGGAGCGCCAGCAGGACAATCTCGAATCGTGGCGCGACATGGCCCGGCACCTGGCGAGCTACGGCTTCGAGGCGCAGGGGTTCCCGATCATCGTGCAGCTGAACAAGCGCGACCTGCCGGGAGCGGTGCCGCTGGAGCATTTCCGCCGGACGCTCGGCCTGAACGGCGAGGCGCCGATCTTCGAGGCCGTGGCGCTGGATGGACGCGGGGTGCGCGAGTCGCTGCGAGCCGTCATGGAGCGCGTGGTCGTGCGCCTGCGGCGTGAGATCTCGGCTTCGGCCGCCTGAAGGACGGGGCATCTGGATGGATGAGCCCTTCGGTCCCGAAAACCTGATCGCCGCCCTGCGGACGCTCAATGCACGGGGCGAATTCCTGATCACCGTGCTGACGGACGCCGAGGGACTGCTGATGGCCTCGGCCCCTTCGCCGGGATGGGATGCGGAGAAGCAGGCAGCCGTGGTGGCGCTGGTTCAGCGCGCCGCGCGGCAGGCCCAGGCGGCCAGCATGGATGCGGCCGACGAGGTGGCCATTCGCGACGTCACCGGCCGGCGGCTGATCTGCAGGCCGTTCGAGGTGGACGGACAGATCCTGCTCCTTTCGGTGCTCATGGAAGCGGGAAGGCCGTACCGGCGCCTGACCAACGACGCCATTCGTGACGTCCGGCGGGCCTGGGCATTCTGAGGGAGGCGCGGGAATGGCGCTGCAGGGCAGCCTGCAAGACATGGGTGTGGCCGACCTGATCCAGCACAACTGCCAGGAAGGCCGGACGGCGCGCGTCGACCTGCGGAACGGGTCCGGCGGGCAGACGGCGGCGCTGTTCCTCGAGCAGGGCCAGGTCGTGCACGCCGAGTCGCAAGGTGAAAGCGGCGAGGAGATCGTCTACCGGGTGCTGTCCTGGACCGAGGGGTCATTCTCCGTCGAGCCGGGTGTGCCTGCCCCGGATCACACGATCCAGCGGAGCTACGCCGGGCTGCTGCTGGAGGGGATGCGGCGGATTGATGAAGGCACGCCGGAGCCCGAACCGCCCCAGGCAGCGAGCAGTCCCACTGGGGTGAAGGCCGGAGGGGGCCCGGCGAAGGAGGAGGGGTCGATGTCGGAGCGGATTCAGAACCTGAAGGCCATCGAAGGAGTCGCGGGTGTGGTGATCGCCGCCCGCGATGGGGTCGTGCTGGAGCATTCGCTGGATGGGGATCCGGATAAGGAAGGCGCCGTCGCCGTCTTCGTTGGATACGCCGCGGCGCAGGTGGGGCAGAGCCTGGCGCTTGGCGATTTTGAATGGGGGACCGTCGCCATCGGCAAGGAGACCATGCTGGTGGTCGAGCAGCCGGACTTCTACGTGGGTCTGCTCCTGGAGGAGAAGGCCTCGCCGGCGCTGGTCGCCTCCAAGCTCGAAGGGGTCTTGCGGATCTAGCGGGGAGGTGCCGACGTGCAGGCCATCCTGGGTGATATCGGCGCCCTGATGGGCGTGACAGGTTCCTTCGTCTGCGGCCGCGACGGCGCGCTGGTCGGCAGGGCCATGCCTGCGTTGACCGAGGACGGCAGTCTGGCCACCATCGGCCGCGCGCTGATGCGGACTCTCGACGGGCTGGAGGCCGATCGGCACAAGCGGCCCACCGAGCTTGACTTCGTGTTCAAGAACGGTTTGCTGCTCGTGAAGAACCTGGGCAGCGGTTGTCTTTGCGTGCTGTGCGGCCGGAACGCCAATGTCGCCATGGTCAACATGACCGCCAACATGGCGGCGCGCAAGTTGAAGGACACGCTCGCCGCAGGGCCGGGGACCGCGGCTCCGGCAGCCCCCACTCCCGCGCCTGTGGCTCCGGCGGCCCCCGCCTCCGCGCCTGTGGTGGCGCCGATCCTCGCAGCGGACACCGGGGGACCCACGGTGGCGCTGGAGCTTGTGACGCAGATCGAGCATGAGTTGGCGCGCCTCGTGGGCCCCGTGGCCATGCTGGCGGTGGATGACGCCGTCGGCGGCCTGAACTGCACTCGGCAGACGCTCCCGTCAGGCGCATTGGGGGCGTGGATCGAGCGGCTGGGGGCCGAAATCGCCGACGCCGCCAAGCGCGCCCAATTCATCCACGCCGCCCGCAAGCTCGGCCGGCTGGATTGAAGCGCACATCCGCCTGCCGGCCGTAGAGGCCGGCGGGAGTCGATGGAGGCATCCTCATGAAGATCCGCACCCGCCTGGCCCTCGGCTTCACCGCCATGCTGCTGCTGGTGATCGTCTCCTCCGTTGTGGCGATCGCGAACCTTAACCGCATCGATCAGTCGATGGAGCTGCTGACACGGCAGACGGACCGGGCCGTGGCCCTCGGGTCGATCCGCGCGGATGTGCTCAAGGTGGAGGCATCGCTGCTGATTGCCCTGCAGGAGCGTTCGGAAGGCGTGCTTACGCGCGTTGGGGTTCTGATTGACAACCTGAACGACGAAATCGATCGCTACCTTCATCCACAAACGGAGGCCGGGGGTGCGGTCACGGCGGCCTCCAATTCCAAGCTGGCGGCGCTCGAAGAGGCGAACCTGGCCTTCACCGAGGCGGCCAACGGGTACCTGGTGAAGGCCGCAGACGAGGAGGTCTGGCTCCCGGGGGCCAGGCCGATCATGGACAGCGTCGCCTCAGCTGTGCTGGAGGCCACCGACGCACTGGCCGCGGACGAGCGCGCCACGCTGGAGCAGGTGCAGGCCGAGCTGCAGGCCATTCAGATCTCGACTCGCAACCTGTTGGTGGCCGCCTCTGTGGTGGCGGCGCTGCTGGGCGTGGTCCTGGCCGTCACGATCACCCGAAGTATCACCGGCCCGCTGGCGAACCTGGTGCAGGTGTCAGACAAGATCAGCACCGGTGAGCTGGATACGCCCGTGCCGGTGGCCGCCAGGGACGAGATCGGTGACCTGGCCGAGTCCATGGAGCGCATGCGCATCAGCCTCAAGGCCGTGATCGAACGACTTCGTGCCCGGAGCGGCAACTAGCAGCCCCGAGCTAGGAGAACCATGGAAAGCCTTCTCAGCGACATCAATG
This sequence comes from Candidatus Aquidulcis sp., assembly GCA_020723365.1. Taxonomy (GTDB): domain Bacteria; phylum Chloroflexota; class Anaerolineae; order Anaerolineales; family E44-bin32; genus DYJB01. Next base: position 12,541 of record DYJB01000045.1, read on the forward strand.
CCGTCATCGGCGTGTCCGGTTCGTTCGTGGCCGACAAGAAGGGTCACATCCTGGCGCGTGCGCTGCCGTCGGTGTACGACGCGCCGAGCCTGGAGGTCGTCGCCCGGACGATGATGCAGACCTTCGCCGGGCTGGAGACGGCTCGCCGCAGGAAGGTTGGCGACATTGACTTGGTCTTCGGCGAAGGGCGCCTGATCGTCAAGCCGTTCGGCGAGGGCTGCGTGGGGATCGTCTGTGTCCCCCGCATCAATGTAGCGTTGGTCAACCTGACCGCCAACGTGACCGTGCGCAAGATCCATGATGCGCTCAAGGAGCGGGCGGCAGCCTCGGAGCCCGCCGCCCCCGCAGCCGTCTCCCCGACCGTCGCACCACCGCCCGCCGAGGCGGCAGCTCCGGTTGCCTTGACGCCGCGGTCGCCGCGTGAGGCGGCCGCCCTGGCCATCGTTCAGTCGGCCGCTGAGCGCAACCTGCCCGTGCGGGTGATGGGGGACACGGCAGTGCGGCTTCGCTGCCCGACGGCCGAGCGCTTCCCTGCGGGTGAGGACGACGAGATTATCGAGTTGGTGGCGCGTTCGCGGCAGGCCCCCGATCTGGAGCGCGTGCTGGCGCAGCGCGGCATCACGGCCGACTCGCGCTTCAACATGCTGCACGCCAGCGAGAGGCTTCGATTCGTGGATGCCGCCGCCCGACTGCCGATCGAGGTTTTCCTGAACGCCTTCGAAGAGTACCATCGCCTCGAGCTGGCCGACCGGTTGGGCGCCGACGATGTGACGCTGCCGCTGGCCGACGTTCTCCTGCTGCAACTGCAGAGGGTCGAGTTCACGCCGCAGGATCAGAAGCGCATCCTGGCCCTGCTGGCGGACCACGATCTTGGGCCGGGCAAGGACGCCATCGATCCGGCGCGCATGGTCGAAGTCTGCGCCGACGACTGGGGCTGGACGAAGACGGTGACGATGAATCTGGAAAAGGCCACAGCCGCCGCACCGGCGAGCCTCTCCGCCGAGGCGGCCGGCTTGGTCGTGGCGCGCGCCCGCCGATTGATCCAGCTGATCGACGAGGCGCCCAAGTCGCTCGGCTGGAACGTGCGGGCGCGGTTGGGTGAGCGCCGTCCGTGGTACAACGTCCCGGAATAGCGGACCCGGGTGCGAACGTGGCGGTGTTCGGTAGGGGAGGGTAGGGCATGGAGGCGGTGCTTCAGGAGGTCAATGCGGCCGTCGGCGTCACCGGCTCGTTCATTGTGGGGAGCAGCGGCAAGCTTGAGGCCCGCGCCCTCCTGGATACCATCCCGTCGGAGAACCTTGAGGCCGTAGGACGGATTCTGAATCAGACCCTGGCAGGGATCGAACTTGCGCGCAAGCGCAAGGCCGGTGACCTGGACATGGGCTTCCGCGAAGGCCGCCTGCTGGTCAAGAGCCTGTCTCCCGGCTGCCTGTGCATTCTGACCGCCAGGCGCGTGAATGTGCCGCTGGTCAACCTGACGGCCAACGTAGCTACGCGGAAGCTCAAGGAAATGCGAAAAGATGTGCCGGCAACCGCTCCGCCGTCCGTGGTCCCAGCCATGGCGCCAGCGGCGTCCGTACCGGCGCCGACTCAAGGTCCTGCCCAGCCCGCCGCCACCGTTGATGGCCGCGTGTTTCCGCTCATCGAGCGTGAGTTGGCCCGCGCCATCGGCGGCGAGGCGCAGCTGGTGCTGTACTACGAAGTGGCGGCAATGGGCTTGAACAAATCGGCCTTCCCACGTGCATACCTGGGCGATCTGATCGAGCGACTTTCGGGCGAGATCGACGACGCTGCGCACCGATCAGCCTTTCTGCAGGCGGCGCAGCAGGCGATCGGCGCTGCGTAAGGCGGCAGTACCCGACCGGCCTCGTCCCGCCGGGGCGCAGGCTCAAGACAGCATAATGGAACAGGGCGGCCGCCGGCCGCCCTGGTGATTCCACGAGTGAGACGCTTCTAGTAGGCCGTGTCGTAGTCCACAAAGTCGCCGGCCGGGGTGGCGATGGCCACCGCCGGGCCGCCGACCGAACCGCGCGTCAGCGTCCAGGCGCCGGCACGGCCGCTGGTGTAGACGTACATTGAGGCATCCACCCAGCGGAAGCGCGTCCCGCTGGCCAGCGGGGCAGGCGCCGCGCCGGGCGCACCCAGCAGGAGGTTCATGGGATCGTCGAGGCCGAAGACGAAGCGGCTCGAATCCGGCGACCACCCGACCCACGACGGCTGGCCGGTCGCCACAATCGTCTCGCCCGTTCCGTCCGCTCGCGCCACGATCAGGTTGCGGATGTTCGGGGCGGTCGTGCTGCGCTGGAAGGCTACCCAGGCGAGGTCGGGTGACAGGGCGGGCACGCTGGACTGCGTGAAGAAGAAGTCGCCGGCGATGGTGGCGAGGCTCACGGCCGGGCCGCCGTCGGCCGGCAGGCGCCAGAGGGTGGCGCTGGTGTCGGCCGCCAGCGGATCGGCCGAGGGAATGGCGAAGCCGACGGCTGAAGAGTCGGCGGTCCATTGCCCGACCGGGTGGTACAAGTACTCACTGTAGGTGATGACTGAGGGGAAGGTGATGGCGTCGCTGCGGATGGGCGTGCCGTCGATGCTTGCCAGCGAGATACGCTCGTGCTGGATGATGGCGACCTTGAGGCCATCCGGGGACACGAGGAATCCGCCTCCCGCCTCCGGGGGGCGCAGCGTGGTCAGCGCGCCGCTGTCGGCGTCCAGGCGGAGCAGGTCGTTGTAGCGCATCAGTCCCGGACCCTCGGGGACGCCGCGCGTGTTGAGCAGCAGTTGATGCGTCCCGGGGATGAAGTCGAACTGGTTCAAGTCGTTGAAGAGCAGGCCGCCGGTGGGGTAGAGCCCGCTCCACACGCCCGCGGCAGCCAGCAGCGCTTCGCCGCTGCCGTCCCGGTTGACGGCCCGCAGTTCGGCCGGTCCGTCGGCCGCGGGGCGGCGGCTGAATGCGATCCTCTGACCGTCACCGGAGATGCGAACCTGCTCGGCGCTCCCGCTGGTCGTGAGCTGGACGGGCGGGGCATCGCCTTCGGCCAGCCAGATGTTGCCGGCGTTGGTGTAGGCGATGCGCAGCACCGGGGGAGCGGCCGGAGGCGCCGCGGTTGTCTCCGGCACGGCGGCTGTCGGAGGGATCTCCGTTGCGCCATGCGCGACCGGCGCCATGGCGGTCAGCGTCGACGCCACCTGCGTCGCCATCCCGTCCACCGAAGGTGCTTCAACGGCCGGCGTGGTGCATGCCGCCAGCGCAAGAGCCAGCAGGGTGATCAACAGTCGCTTTCCGGGCATTCGATTCTCCTTGTCCGCCGCGCGCGGCTAGGGCAGCGCGACGCGTTCGGGCACACCGTCCACGGAGAGGATCCACACGGAGCGGCCGGGAACATCCCAACCGATGAGGGCAGTGATCTCGGCCAACAACTGGCCGTTCTTGAGCAGCCCTTCGTCGAGATCGAGATCGTAGACCACGAGCGGTGAAGGGCCTCCCATTTGGCCCTGGCCGGCGGCCGGTGCGGCGACCAGGCGGTCCTGGTCGGGGTACCAAAGGAAGTTGGGGATGGCTGCTGTAGCCCACCATTCGCCACCGTGGGCAGGGTCGATCGCCAGGTCCAGCGATCCCGAACCATCGGCGTGCGCCAGGGACAAGCGCGGATCGGACGTGGCCCACAGGGGCATGGTGACCCAGGCGCCGTCCGGGGACCACAGGGGCTGATCGGAAACGCTGCCATACCCCTGGGGATCCGACTCGGCTACTTTGAGTTCCACCCCATCCGCCACACGTACGACGAACAGCCCGGGGTCTGTGGTGAGGGAGTAGCGCGATTCGCGCGTGAAGGCCACCGCCTCGCCTGAGGGGTCGATGCTCCAGTTGAAGGTCACGTCCCGGGAGAGGAGGCGATCTTCGCCGGACCCGGATCGCCAGCGCAGCTCATACGTGTCCGCGGTAGCCAGGATGTAGGCCAGGTCGGCCCCGTTGGGGGCCCACAGCGCTTCGACGACATTGTCGGAGAACAGCGTTTCGGACGCGCCGGCGGCCAGATCGTAGACGGCCAGATCGCTGACGGCGATGTTGTCGGGCCCGGCGCCGTGGTCGCTGAAGGCGGCGGCGTAGAGCATGCGGTTGGTGAGTGGGTTGAAACCGTAGAACGAGCCGACCTCGACGGGGAGGGTGATCTGCACCGGCTCGCCGGTCCCGAGCTGCCAGGCCTGCCGGCCCCCGCTGGCGTAGGGCAGATAGAGGGTGGGCAGGCTGGCCGGTTCGGTTGCCGTCGGTTGG
>DYJB01000045.1:16820-17700 GCA_020723365.1 Candidatus Aquidulcis sp.
TGGGCGGGGGTGACGACGGCGGTCTCAACGACGATCGGCGCCGGGGGCCTCTCGCTGCCGGCCACGCGGCCGAGAAGTGAACAGGCCAGTGACAGGCTTGCGATCAGCGCCAGCGGGAACCAGTCTCTCAACGGCACGTCACCCTCCTTGACTCGCGCCAGCCTCATTGCGGACTGCCGGCAGGCTCTCGCCGAGGGATTATACCGGCCGGGAATGGATGCGCCGCGGGGAGTTCCGCGGCGCACTCGATGAGTCGCTGTGGGCCGGCGGCTAGTCGGCGTAGGTGTAGAAACCCCTTCCGGACTTGCGACCCAGGTAGCCCGCGTCGACCATCTTGCGCAGCAGGGGGGCGGGGCGGTACTTGTCCTCGCCCAGATCCCGGTGCAGCACTTCCATGACGAAGAGGACGACGTCGAGGCCGACCATGTCGGCCAGCGTCAGCGGCCCCATCGGGTGATTCATCCCCAGGCGCATGACGGTGTCGATGGCGTCGACGGTGCCGATGCCCTCCTGCAGGGCGAAGACGGCCTCGTTGATCATCGGGCATAGGATGCGGTTGGAGATGAACCCCGGCGAATCCTTGGCCTCCACCGGCTCCTTGCCCATCTTGCGCCCGACCTGCAGGGCTGTCTGGAGCGTGTCGTCGGAGGTGGCCAGGGCCCGGATCACCTCCAGGAGCTTCATCAGCGGCACCGGGTTGAAGAAATGCATCCCAATGACCTTCTCGGGGCGTGTGGTGGCTGAGGCGATGCGGGTGAGCGAGATGGAGGAGGTATTGGAGGCCAGGATCGCCTGTGGCGGAGCGATGCGATCGAGATCGTTGAAGAGCTGAAGCTTGAGATCGGGGTTCTCGGTGGCGGCCTCGATGACGAGATCCGCC
>DYJB01000280.1 GCA_020723365.1 Candidatus Aquidulcis sp.
ATGAGGCCGCGCAGCGCTACGGCGTGACGCACGTCGTCCTGGACGAGGATCTGCTGGACCTGACGTGTCCGCATCTATCGCAGGTGTTTCGCGATGATTCCTACGCGCTGGCCGAGCTCGGGCCTCCGTGACGGACGGTCCGGGGAAAGGAATCGCGCTGGCCTGTTGGCGATCCCCGGCCGCGGTGAGCCCGGACCGATCCCCGCCTCCATCCACGTTGGAGTGATCGGCCTCGATGAACTAGACCGCGGCCGAAGCCAGAACCTGACGCTGCCTCGGGGAACGCCGAAGGTGCTCGGCAATCAGGCGCGCATCCGCCCCGACGCCTCCCAGCAGGGCTGAACTCAACGAGACCTGAAAGGGCAGGCCCAGGAAGTACAAGCCCGGCGCCTCGAGGACAACGCCGCGCGTGTGTCGCGGGTAGCCGCGTGCGTCGAAGATCGGCATCTTGATCCACGCATAGTTGGGACGGAAGCCCGTCGCCCACACCACGCTGGAGACCGTCAATGGCCTGCCGTCGGCCAGGACCGGCCGGCCCTGGCTCGCCTCCACCACACGCGGTACCCGGCGCACGCCTGCCGCCGAGATCGCCTTCGGACGAATGCCGATGAGCGGCGTGCCATGGGCCAGCGATGCCTTGCGCACGCGGCGGCCGATGGGGGTATCGATGCTCAGGATGCGGCTGATGAAGAACCAGTACGGGTGTCCACCGAGCACATGCCCGACGCGATCGGCGGGGATGCGTCCGACGTCTCGACCGGCCAGCCACACTTGTCTTCCGGTGGCGGCCAGTTCGACGGCGATCTCGGCCCCCGAGTTGCCTGCTCCCACAACAACGACCGGTCCCTGGATCAATTGTGCTGGCTCCCGGTACTCACTCGAGTGCAGTTGCTGGATGGCGGGATCAAGCCGCCTGGCAAAGGCCGGAACCGCTGGCTCCCGGTAGGCGCCGGAGGCGACAATCACGCGATTGGCCGAGTAGCGGCGGCCGGCGGCGCGCAGGGCGAACCCGGCCTCGTCCCGGGTCAGCCGGTCGACCAGGGCATCAAACCGCACCGGCGGACGGAGTTGTCGGGCATAGGATTCCAGGTACTCGGCGGCCTCGTCCTTGGATGGAAGGGAGAAGCCATCGCCCGGAAAGGGCATGCCTGGAAGGCCGTTGAACTTGGCCGGGGTGAAGAGCCGCAGGGAGTCCCAACGCGACCGCCACGTGTGGCCGAAGCCCTGCCCGCCGTCGAGCATCAGATATTCCTCGGCGGCTTGTGTCAGGTAGTAGGCGGCAGCCAGCCCCGCCTGCCCGGCACCGATGATGATCGTTGAGACCCTCTCCATGACATCCACCCTTGCCTCCATGTGATCAATGTAGTATAACTGTATTGAGTGTATATATACTATATCTTATGAATAAAGTCAATAATCAGGCTCCGCTCACACACCGCCAACGCCAGGCGCTGGAGACCCGCCGGTTGATACTTGAGGCGGCGCGCCGGCTCTTCCTGGAACAGGGGTATGGGAGTGCTACGATCGAGGCCATCGCCTCGCAAGCCGGCGTGTCCGTCAGTTCGATCTATGCCAACTTTGGGTCCAAGCGCGGCATCCTGCGCGGGATTCGGGAAGCCTGGCATCAGGAGTCTCACATCCGTGAGGTGGCTCATTCGGCTTCGCCCGACATGGACGGCGAGGTGTTGCTCGAGCGATTGGCGCATGCCACGCGGCGCCAGTGGGAGACCGGAGCGGATGTCCTCTCCATCTACCGGAGTGCGGCCGCCGCAGATCGCGACGCCAGCGCCGAGCTTGCCGAAGCGCTTCAGGGTCGCCAGGCAGCCTTCGAGCGATTGGCCGAGGGCCTCCGGCCGTATCGGTCTCCCGGCCTGTCCGACCGCAAGACGGCTGCTCTCCTGCGAGCACTCTGCCTTCCAGAGATTCACGCCGAGCTTGTGATCCAATCGGGTTGGACCGAGGATGACTACGAGGCCTGGCTTGCGTCGACCCTCAAGCAGGCGCTTCTGCGCTAGCCCGAGTTCGCCCGCCATGCGAAGGAAGGCCCCGGGTCAGGCCCCGCTCTCCGTCGCCGCCATCCACGTTTCCCCTCCGGCAAGGACGCCTCGGACACGACGGGTATAATCCAAAACCCGCACAGGACGCTAGGCTTGCCTGAGCTTCCCGAGCTGGAAGTGGTGCGCGAGGTGCTTGAGCGGCGCCTGCTCGGTC
>DYJB01000281.1 GCA_020723365.1 Candidatus Aquidulcis sp.
GGGGGGGGCGCCAGCCGCATCCGCAGCAGCGCGCGCGGCGGCTGGTTCACGGAAGGCCGAGCGGGCGAGACACCCGGACAGGAACTGGACTCCCATTGGCAGGCGCCCGGAACGAGATTATAATGATTTAAGGTACGCGCCAGCCCGTGATCCCTGGGCGGGCGCTCTTTCGCAAGGGTCCGGATGGCCTCCAATCGTATCGTTCTGATCGAAAGCGAGCGCGCCAATGCTCCATCGTTTGCGCCGGCCCTGGAGAAGAAGGGCTACGCTGTCGCGACGCATCATCAGATCGAGAGCGCCCTGGGACGCATGGGCGACGCTCCGCCGGACCTGCTGATCCTCGATGCGGCTTCGATGAAGACGAGCGGCGCACGGATGAGCCGCACGGCGCGGGGCGCGCTCAACGGCGTGCCTATCGTCCTGGTCGTACCGCCCGGCACGCGACTGGATCCCCACTCGGGCGCCACGGTGACACTGGTGCAGCCGCTGACGCCGCGCAAGCTCCTCAACCGCGTCGCCCGGCTGCTCCCCGGCGATGAGAGCTTCAACCTCGAGCTCGGCCCGATCAAGCTCAACCTGGCGCAGCGCAAGGTTCGCTGCCGAGGGCGCGATGCGCGCCTGACCCCCAAGCAGGTGCGCCTGCTCGAGGTCTTCATGCACAACCCGGGGAAGCTGCTCACGCGCGCCACCTTGATCCGCCAGGTGTGGCATACGGACTATACGGGCGACACGCGCACGCTGGATGTCCACATGAGTTGGCTGCGCCGGTCGGTGGAAGAGGATCCGCGCCAGCCGGCATTGCTCAAGACCGTGCGCGGCATGGGCTACCGCCTCGACCTGCCGGCGGAATCGGGAGGCCGGGAGGGGCGCTGAGATCGCCTCAGCCCGGGGTGAGGGGCAAATGGTCGAGGGCCTGCGGGCCCTCGTTGCGTTTCTGAAGCGAATGCAAGCCTGGCCGGGGCTAGGCGCGGAGCGTCAGCAGGCCGATGCGGCCGTCGCGGGCGACGACGCGAACTCCAAGGCGCCTGCGCCGGCGTGAGGAAAGCCTGCTTTCCAGCCGGGATTCCAGCTCGGAGGACCGCCAGGGGCGAACGGCCTGGGACCGGCTGTGAAAGATGCCCCCGGTGTAATCCCAATCGACCTCCCAGAAGTCGATCTCTTCCAGCGAGGGCGTGCGGCGGCCGCGGAGAAGCAGGCCGTCCAGCCGCACAGCCACCTGTGACCCTTGCCGTTCGACCGCAGCCACCGCCTTGAGCGAGCCCGGCTGCGGGTCGTCGGACTCGACCCGGAACGGCCGGCAGCCATCTTGCAGGAGCAGGCGCCGGTGCGCCACATGGATGGCCAGTGGGTGGGCATCGCAGCCTATCCACTCTCGGCCAAGCCGTTCGGCGCAGGCAAGCGTCGTGCCGGACCCGCAGAAGAAGTCCCCCACCAGCCCGGTGGGTGGCGAGGAAGCAAGCACAATGCGCTCCAGCAGCGCCTCCGGCTTCTGCGTCGGGTAGCCGGTCCGCTCGCCGTGCAGGCGCGCCACGACTGGGAAATACCACCAGTCTTCCGGCACCTTCCCGCGCTGCAGGTCCGGGATCTTGCCGAAACCGGCTTTCGCCGAGGAGCGGAAAGTCCTGACCGTCTCGGGATCATAGGGCACGCGCACGGCGGCGCTGTTGAAGAAGTAGCCGGCGCTCTTGCTGTAGGCCAGCAGCGTATCGTGCTTGCGATTGAAGGCGCGCAGGATGGGCGATGGGCCGTGGTAGACCCAGGCGATCTCGTTCAGCAGCCGATCGGCGCCGAAGATCTCGTCCAGGAGCACGCGGGCATAGGCCGAGGCGTGCCAGTCGAGGTGCACGTAGAGCGTTCCGCTCGCCGCCAGCAGGCGGTGCATCAGCCGCAGGCGGGCCTCCAGCATCGACAGGTAGTCGGCCGGAGAGTCCCAGCGATCGCCGTAGCCGGCAGCCGTGTCCCACGACGCGGGGCGCCGCGAGTCCTCCTTCCGCCCGATGCGGGCCCGGAAGGTCCGTCCGGTCAGGAAGGGGGGGTCGGCGTAGATCAGGTCGAAGCGGCCTTCGTAGGCCGGGAGCAGGGCGCCCATCACGCCCAGGTTGTCGCCTTCGATCAGCCGGCGCGTGGGCCGCCCCGCTGCGCCCCGGGGCCGAAC
>DYJB01000282.1 GCA_020723365.1 Candidatus Aquidulcis sp.
TAGCGGCCAGAACGGGCTATGGGTCCTGCGCACGGATGGGACGTCGCTTTCCAAGATCACGCCCTTTGGCGCCTACCGATGGCGGAGCACAGGGCGGCTCCTGCTCATCCCGTATGGGGAGGGCGTGCTGCCGAGGCTCTTTGAGGTCGATGCCGCCGCCGGGCAAGCGCGGCAGCTGACCGATCCGCTGCGAACCTCGCTCCCGATTGCCAACAACGACTGGTTCGTCTCCCCGGATGGCGAGCATCTGGCGTTCACCTCATGGATCGATCGAGCCATTTGGGTCCTGGATCTTCCCTAGCCACTTCAAACCGGAAAGTGCCGCCCCTGGTGCAGGTTTCCACCTTCCACGACCCGTTGGAGCCTGGAGGCTGAGGCTGCGTGCGTCGCGAGGCGGATTTCCGGCTGCGGCAGAGGACGGCCAGCCCCCAACCGTTGCGGCGGGTTCCGGGGGTGTCCGGTGGCCAAGGATCACCCAGCCGTGCTGTGCGAGCGGCTCGCAGGGGGCCGCATGCTATAATGCCGTGGCCGGCCTCCCGAGGCCGGCGAACCGTGGAGAGGTAGCGTAGTCCGGTCTAACGCGCGCGCCTGGAGAGCGCGTGAGCCGAAAGGCTCCGCGGGTTCAAATCCCGCCCTCTCCGCCAGCCGACACCGCGAGAGCGGTGTCGTTGCTTCTTGGGGACGAGGTGACACGTGGCAAGAGCGCGTGTCACCTCGTGGGTTGACAGCTTGGAGCGGGGGGCGGTATGCTGGCCGCGAGCGCTCAGGCGGGTCCGGCGCGGCGGAGCCCTTCGAACCCCGTCAGGTCCGAGAGGAAGCAGCGGTAAGAGGGTGTCTCCGGGTGCCGCCGGGAAGCCGGTCTGAGCGCTCACTCCTTGTCACGTCCCATCCTTCCCGAAGCAGTCTCAATGGCCTTTGCTGCGGATAGCCAGACGTGAGGCAGCGGCGCCATCGAGTGAGAAGGCGCCGCACAGGAGACGGTCAGTCGTGTCAACGCTCATGGACGAAGGAGAAGGGTACCGGCTCACGGCCGGCTAGCGGGGAACGCCTCAAGTGCTCGTCGTGCACGCCGCCGACGTGGTGCCGCTCTCCCGGCTCCCGCAGGACGAGCCGGCAATGAGCGACAGCCGCTGGCTCACCTGCTCCGATCCGCAGCGCGGGCACTGGATCTTCGGGTCCCGTGCCGGGTGGAAGACGAGCTTGTCAAAGCGGTCTCCGCAGGCTTCGCAATCGTACTCATAGACCGGCATGGGCTTCCCTCGCGGTGCAACTCGCTTCTCCTTTGACGTGCAGGAGGGCAAAAGGTTACGGCCATCACTCGGGGGCGGCAAGCCCGCCTCGACCCGTCTGGTATACTCGCCGGCACGCATGGACGCCCGGGGCTGGTTCCGCCGGCGATCGCCGATCCAGTTGCTTGTGGGCGCAGCGACGCTGGCGCTGCTGGGTGGCGCTCTCGGCTGGCTGGGGACGGCGCGGCGCGTAACGCTGCTTGTCAACGGCCGACCCCAGGAGATCTTCACACACGCTGCGAGCGTCTCGGGGGCACTTCAGAGCGCCGGATTCACGCTCGCACCGGAGGACTTTGTCCAGCCGGGGAGCGGATCCCCTCTCCGCGGCGTCGATCGCATCATCTACCGCCCAGCCGTCCTGGTCTCCGTCCAGTCGCCGGAGGGGATCCAGACGGTGGTCTCCGCGGCCCTGGCCCCGGCCGACATCCTGGCCGCGGCGGGCGTGCGTACCTACCCGGCCGACCGGCTGTGGGCGGACGGCGTGCCCGTTGCCGACCCCTCGCTCGCGCTCGACCGAACGCCGTCGCGGCTCCGTCTCGCTCGAGGCCGCACGTTGCCCCTTTCGATCCAGGGTGGCACGGTCCTGCTAGCCAGCTCCGCCTCGACGCTGGGCGAAGCGTTGCTGGAGGCCGGCTACCAGCTGCGGCAGGGCGATGCCGTCGCCCCCGGCCTGGACGCGGCTTTCCTCGAGCTGGCGTCGGCGGACTACCGGCCGGCGCGTCCGATCCGCATCGGCGTAGATGGGACGACGATTGTGGCCCGCGTCGCCGGGCCGACGGTGGGGGAGGCCCTGACCCAGGCCGGAGTGCCCCTCGCCGGGCTCGATCGGTCCGAGCCGGGTGCGGCGGAGCTGCTGCCG
>DYJB01000283.1 GCA_020723365.1 Candidatus Aquidulcis sp.
ATCGGTGCTTGGCGTCCCCCTGCGCACGCAGGACAAGACCCTGGGCGTCATCGAGGCCGTCAACAAGCGCAAGGGCCGCTTCGATGACCAGGACATCCGCATCCTGCAGGCGCTGGCCGCGCAGGCGGCTATCCATATCGAGAACACCCGGCTGTTCCAGCAGAGCGACGTGGTCTCGGAGATGGTTCACGAGCTGCGCACGCCCCTGGCCGCCCTGCTCGCCGCTTCCTACCTGCTGCAGCGGCCCGACCTTCCTCACGAGCAGCTCGAGAAGCTGGGAGGCTCGATCTACTCCGAGGTCAAACGCCTGAATGAGATGGCCACGGACTTCCTCGAGCTGGCCCGCCTCGAATCGGGACGCACCCGCTTCACGCGCGAGCCGGTCGACCTGGCCGGGCTGGTGCGGGAGTGCCTGGAGGTTGTGCGCCCGCAGGCGGAAGCCGAACGCCTTCGCCTGGAAGGGGTCTTCGCCTCCGAGGTGGGCCCGGTGGTCGGCGACCGCAATCGGCTCAAGCAGGTCGTCCTCAACCTGCTCACCAACGCCGTCAAATACAACCAGAAGGGAGGACTGATCCGTGTGGAGGTGTCAGCGGAGGGAGCCCAGGCGGTCCTGTCGGTCACCGACACGGGGCGCGGCATCCCCGCCGAGAGCCTGCCGCACATGTTCGAGCGCTTCTACCGTGTTCCGGACCAGGAAGGCGCCACCGCCGGAACGGGGCTTGGGCTGGCGATCGCCAAGCGCATCGTTGAAGCCAATCGGGGAACGATCGAGATCGTGAGCGAGATCGGCAGAGGCAGCACCTTCACCGTCCGGCTGCCGGCCGCTTCATAGGCACGTGCCTTCGGCGGGCTGCCTGTGGAGGGGAGCCCCGGTTCTCTTCGGACTGGCCGGGGTGGCCCCGGCTAGCCCCGCCTTCCGAATTGCCGTTCGAGGCTGTCCACCGAAAGGTGGATCATCGTCGGCCGGCCATGGGGGCAGGTGCGCGGCAGGGCGCATGCTTCCAGGTCGCGCACCAGCTGCTCCTGCTCGACCAGCGACAGTACCTGGCCCGCCTTGACCGCTGCGCGCTTGCACACCCGCGCCGCCACCCGGGCCTCGTCTTCCTCGAAATCCTCGATCACCGCTCGGAGTGCCTGGGCCGGCGGGAGCGCGGCGAGCAGCGGAGGGACAGCCCGAACCCGAAAGGCGTTCGCGCCGAAGTCCTCGGCTTCGAACCCGAGCCGCCGCAGAACCTCCAGCTGGCTCCGCAGAAGCGCCGCCTCGGCCGCGGCCAGCTCCACCGTCACGGGCTCGAGCAGCACTTGCGAACCCACCCCCCCGGCGCCCTGCTGCTGGAGCAGCCTCTCGAAGAGCACACGCTCATGCGCCGCATGCTGATCGATCAGATACAGACCATCGGGGCCCTCGGCCACCAGGTAGGTCGCACCGACCTGGCCCACATTGCGCAGCAGCGGCAGCGTGGCGGCCGGGAGCGCACCGGACGTGAGCGCAGCGGCCTCTCCAAGCGGAGCGTGGGCGATTGCCCACGCGGGGTCCGGGCCTATCGTGCCGACGGCAGGCTGCCAGGCGGCGCCCCAGGCCGCCGGCAGACGCGTCTCCGGCATCGGCGCCAGGCCGAGCAGCGTGGCGCGCACCGCGCGCTGCACGACGGCAAAGACAGCCTCCGGGTCGCGGAAGCGGATCTCCGCTTTGGCCGGATGGACGTTGACGTCCACGTCCTCAGGCGGCAGGCTGATGAAGAGCGCTGCGATCGGGAAGCGGCCGACCATCAGCAGCCCGTGGTAGGCCTGCACCACGGCCGCCGCCAGCGCCGCGTCCTGGATCCAGCGGCCATTCACGAAGAGCGTGACCTCGCGCCGGTTCGATCGGTGCACCGAGGGCGGGCTGATGAAACCCTCCACCCGAATCGAGCGCCCTTCCGCCGCCGGCAGGCTGACCATTTCGCGCGCCACATCGAGCCCGAAGGCGGCCGCCAGGACCTCGCGGCGGTCACCGCCGCCGGCGGAGGCGAAAGCCTGCCTGCCTTCCTGGGTCAAGGTGAAGCGGACGTGCGGGTAGGCGAGGGCATAGCGGGTGACGAGCGCCAGGATCCGTCGCCGCTCCGTCTCTTCGCCTTTGAGGAACTTCTTGCG
>DYJB01000284.1 GCA_020723365.1 Candidatus Aquidulcis sp.
GGTGATGGGATCGCTGACGGCCCAGGTGGGCGCCACCGGAAGTGTGCACGCCAATCAGGCCGCCGCCCTGGTTTTCCAAACCACGGGCACCGTTGACGAGGTCAAGGTCGCGGCCGGGGATCTGGTGGCCAAGGGCCAGGTCCTTGCCACGCTCGAACGGACCTCGCTGAGCGCAAACGTCATCCTGGCGCAGGCCGATCTGGTTGCCGCCGAGCGGGCCTTGGAGGAGTTGCTGACCTCTGCCACCGCCAAGGCCCAGGCCGAACTGGCGATGGCCAACGCCGAGAAGGCGCTGAAGGATGAGGAGTATCGCTGGAGAGTTCAGCAGCAAGGCAACCGCGCTTCGCCCGAGACCATCCGAGACGCCAAGGCCAAGCTGGTGCTGGCTGAGGATGACGTCGATCGATACAAGGCGATCTACGACCGTGCCTCGGGCGATTCGGCCAAGGCTCTGGCGCAGGTGAACCTGACCGCCGCGCAGCAGCGCCGCGACGCGGCGCTGCGAAACCTGAACTGGTACCTGGGGAAGCCGACCGACAACGATCAGGCGATCCTCGACGCCAAGCTGGCCGTCGCCAAGGCGCAGTTCGAGGATGCGGTGCGCGCCTGGGAGCGCGTCAAGGATGGTCCGAACCCGGATGACGTGGCGGCGGCACAGGCGCGTGTCGACGCCGCCCGGGCATCGGTCGAACTGGGCATGATCACGGCGCCCTTTGAGGGGACGGTCACCTTCGTCGAGGTCAAGCCCGGCGATATCGTGACCCCGGGTTCGCCCGCCTTCGGCCTGGCCGACCTCACTCGGCTGTTCGTCGACGTCGACATCCCCGAGGTTGATATCGACCGCATTCGACTCGGCCAGGACGTTTCGCTCACGTTCGATTCCGTACCGAACAACCTCTACGCCGGGGTCGTGACCGACGTCGGCCGGGTGGGCACATCCGTGCAGGGCGTGGTCAACTTCGAGGTGGAGGTCGAGGTGCTCAAGCCCGATGCCTCGATCAAGCCTGGCATGACGGCGGCGGTCAACATCGTCGTCAGCCAGATCGACAACGTCCTGCTGGTGCCGAACCGGGCCGTGCGCGTTCAGGATGGCCAGCGGGTCATCTTTGTCATGCGCGACGGCGTGCCCACGACGGTCGAGGTCACGCTGGGATCCTCGTCGGACACCGACAGCGAGGTGGTGGGAGGAGACCTGAAAGTGGGCGACGTCATCGTGCTCAATCCCCCGCTGATCTTCAGCCAGAACGGCCCACCCGGATTCGTCCGAGGCATGGGGGGGCAGTGATGGCCTCGGAGTGGGTGATTGAGGCCAGCGGCCTCACCAAGGTATACCGCATGGGTGAGATCGAGGTGCCGGCGCTGCGCGGCGTGTCGCTGCGCGTGCGTCACGGCGAGGTCATCTCGATCATGGGCCCTTCGGGTTCGGGGAAGAGCACGCTCATGAACCTGATCGGCTGCCTGGACCGGCCGACCGACGGCACGTACCATCTCGACGGGCAGCTGGTCTCCGATCTGCAGGACGACGACCTGGCGGCCATCCGCAGCCGGAAGGTAGGCTTCGTGTTCCAGAGTTTCAACCTGCTGGGGCGCCAAACGGCGCTGGCCAACGTGGAGTTGCCGATGCGCTACGCCGGCGTGGCCGAGGGGCGGCGGGCGCGGGCTACCCAGGCGCTCGAATCGGTTGGGCTGGGGGACCGCGTCCGGCACCGCCCGAATGAGCTCTCGGGCGGCCAGCAGCAGCGCGTCGCCATCGCCCGCGCCCTGGTGAACGATCCGGCCATCATCCTGGCCGACGAGCCCACCGGCAACCTCGACTCGAAGTCGGGCGAGGAGATCATGTCGATCCTGCTCGGCCTGAACAAGAGCAAGGGGGCGACGTTGATCTTCGTCACGCACGACCCGGCCATTGCCTCCCGGACCCAGCGCGTGATCCGCCTGCGCGACGGCCTGATCGAATCCGACGGCGCCTGAGCCGGCGGAGCGAGGAATTCCATGCTGCAGAGTCTTCTCGAGGCGCTGGACAGCCTGACGACCAACAAGCTGCGCTCGGCGCTGACCATCCTGGGCATCGTCATCGGCGTCGGCGCCGTCATCGCCATGCTGGCTATCGGCCGCGGTGCGCAGCAGACCA
>DYJB01000046.1:0-1865 GCA_020723365.1 Candidatus Aquidulcis sp.
GGCAGTCCCGGCGCGCCCTGCCGCCTGGGCCAGGCAGAGCGCCAGCTCTCTTCCCCCGCCTCAACACCCCACCCCTGTACTGTCACAAATAGGGTAGGAATACGTTAGTATTGAGGGCGAAAGACCGAGATTGCCCTCGTCATGCAGAGGAGAGTGGGAGATGAACAGATCGCGCCGCGTGATCACGATCGCCATCCTGGCGGCCATGGCGCTCCAGGCCTGCACGCTGCCCGGTGGCGCCACGCCGACCCCGATGCTCGGGGAACCACCCCTCGGCCCCCTCACCCTCTACGTGAGCACGGGCGGGGACGACGCGAACGATTGCCTTAGCGAGGCGACGGCGTGCCGTACGCTCTACAATGCCATCCGCGTGTCGACTCCGGGGAGCACGATCCACATCGGCCCGGGCGAATTCGCACGGGAGGGCTCGGGGCCCAGCGTCTACCACGACCTTACATTTGTGGGCGCCGGGATCGATCGCACCGTCGTTTCCGCGGAGGGGGACGTCCTGACGCTCAGCCGCGGCCGCTACGCGCTTCGCGGCCTGTCGGTGGAGGGGACGTCGGCGGAGCCGCTCCGCAACGGCTTGCGACTCCTCGAAGGCACCGTGGTCACCCTCAGAAACGTCCGCGTTCGGGACACGGCGACGGCCATCGTCATCAACCCCGGCACCGAGCTCATCTCTCCCGCAGGGCTGAGGATCGAGTCGACGACCTTCGGGATCTCCAATCGAGGGAGACTGACGCTGACGGAAGCGACGTTCTCCCGGAACGGCGCGGCGCTCTATAACGGCGGGACGGCGGAGCTGACGGACGTGGTCTTCGAGGGCAACGGAGAAGTCGGCGCGGGAACTGGCGCCGCGTCGGCGACGGTCAGCAACGGTGAGGGAGGTGCATTGGTGATGCGCGGCGGGCGCATCTCGGACAGCCGGGGCTACGGCCTGATCAACTCGGGCGGGGCGTCCGCCCTGATCGACGGCGTCCTGGTGAACAACAACGCAGGGATCGCCGTCTGGCACCAGGAAGGGACTCTGGAAGTGCAGGCAAGCGTCATCCGCGATAACGCCGTCTACGGGATTGCCGTCGGCGGGCGCAGCAGCGTGGCCGATGTCGGCACGGTCAACGTGCATGAGACGGCCGTGGTGCGCAACCGCTCGGCCGGTGTGCGCATCGATCGAGGCCGGGTGACCCTTCAGAACACGACCATCAGCGGGAATATCGCTACTTCGTCGGGCGGGGGCGGGATCTGGATGTACGGCGGCGATCTGTTCCTGCTGAACTCGACGGTGGTTCTCAACACCGGGCACGGGATCGAGTCGGGCCCGGCGGGCGACGTCCCTGCCGTCGTCACCGTCCGCCGCTCGGTCATCGCCCTCAACTCCGCGAAGGAGTGCACCACGAGCGGACCGACGACGGCCGACACCGGCAGCAGGACCTACGGCCCGTCCCCCTACCACTGCACCGAAGCGAGCCAGGCCAGCCTGGGTCTGGGAGCTCTGACGTCGGAGGCTGGCACGCTTGTGCATCCTCTCCAGCCCGGCAGCCCGCTGATCGACGCCGGCGGTCCCCCGGCCTTGTGCTCTTCGGTCGACCAGCGCGGCTTCGCCCGTCCTGTCGGCATCGCCTGCGATGCAGGCGCCTACGAAGCCGGCTCGACAACCACGGCGGCGATCGTGATCGCCACACCGGATGGGTCCGCAACCCCGGCGATCATCCCTCTCCCGACGCCCACCGCCACCCCGGCGCCTCCGGTCTTCACCTTCCTGCAGAACGCCAACTGCCGCAAGGGGCCGGGCACGCTGTATGATGTGGTCACGTCCCTGGCACAGGGGGCGGCAGCCAATGCCCTCGCCCGGAATGACCTCT
>DYJB01000046.1:1875-7598 GCA_020723365.1 Candidatus Aquidulcis sp.
CTCTCCAGCTGGTTCCGAGTCACGATCCCTGACACCGAAGTCACGTGCTGGGTGTCAGCCTCGACGGGTGAGGCCTCCGGGCTGATCGACGTCCTGCCCGTCGAGCCCGGCCTGCCTCTGCCCGGCAATCCCGGCGGCCTGACCATCGGCCAGACAGTCTGCTCACCCAACCTGAACTACTACTCGGTCCCGCTGTCCTGGGGCGATGCCGGCAACGAGACGGGCTACCGCCTGTACCGGAACGGTTCGCTGTTGGCAACGCTGGGTGCCAACGCAACCGCCCACGACGATCAGGCCCCCAAGGGCGAGAACCTCGCCTACACCCTGGAGGCCTTCAACAAGGTTGGCGTCTCGGAACGCGTGCAGGCCACGCTGGGGGCGTGCCAATAGAGGCTCCTGTCCGCTGAGTCGCAGCCGGATCAACTGAGAGGGAAATGGGAGCGGGCCTGCCTTTGGCCCGCTCTTCTTCGTCCGGATCTCCCAGCCAACCGTCGCGCCGGTCCCTTGCGGCCCAGGCCCGTCTGCTTGCCTGACGGCATCGCGGAATGGGTCTCGCTGGCGGACACCCCGGAGGGGGAGCAGAGGGGCCGCCCACTTTCCGGCGGGGGGTGGCCTCGCCGACCCGCCTACGCAACGCACCTGTCAGGTCGGCCCTTCGGGCCGCGCCAGGCGGGGGTGAAACGCGACGTGACACGTGCTCCTGGCCGCACGTGTCACGTCCTCCAGAAAAGCTCAGCCCCTCCGGAGAGGGGCTGAGGGTTCGTTCGGGTTCCGCTCGCCGGCCTAGTAATCCGGCATCTGCGGCGGGGCAGCCGGCTTGTCCTTCTCCGGCATGTCCGTCACCAGTGCCTCGGTGGTCAGGATCATGGCGGCGATGGAGGCGGCGTTTTCCAGGGCGCCCTTGGTCACCTTGGCCGGGTCGATGATGCCGGCCTTGACCATGTCCAGGTACTCGCCCTTGATGACGTCGAAGCCGATGTTCTTGCTCTTCTTGTCGGCCTGCACGCGGCGCACGGTGTCGATCACGACGGCGCCGTCCTGTCCGGCGTTCTCGGTGATCTTCATCATCGGAACTTCGAGCGCCTTGCGGACGATGTTGATGCCGATGGTGGCATCCTCGTCGTCCATCTTGAGGTCCTTGATCGCCTCGCGGGCGTTGATCAGCGCCACGCCGCCGCCGGGCACGATGCCCTCTTCCACGGCGGCCCGGGTGGCCGACAGCGCGTCCTCGACGCGGTGCTTCTTTTCCTTGAGCTCGGTCTCGGTCGCCGCGCCGACGCGGATCACGGCCACGCCGCCGGAGAGCTTGGCCAGACGCTCCTGGAGCTTCTCCTTGTCGTAGTCGGAGGTCGACTTGTCGATCTCGACCTTGATCTCATCGATGCGGCCCTTGATCTTGGCGCTGTCGCCCTGGCCCTCGATGACGGTCGTGTCGTCCTTGGTGGCGACGACCTTGCCGGCGCGCCCCAGGTCCTGCAGCGTCACCGACTCAAGCTTGCGGCCCAGCTCCTCGGTGATGACCGTGCCGCCGGTCAGGATGGCGATGTCCTGCAGCATGGCCTTGCGCCGATCGCCGAAGCCGGGAGCCTTGACGGCGATGACATTGAGCATGCCGCGCAGCTTGTTCAACACCAGCGTCGCCAGCGCCTCGCCGTCGATGTCCTCGGCGATGACCAGCAGCTCACGCTTGCCGATCTGGACCAGCTTCTCCAGGATGGGGACGATGTCGGTGGCGGCCGAGATCTTCTTGTCGTGGATCAGGATGTAGGGCTCGTCGATCTTGGCTTCCATGTGCTCGGGATCGGTGACGAAGTAGGCCGAGATGTAGCCGCGGTCGAACTGCATGCCCTCGACGTATTCGGTCTCGAACTGCAGACCCTTCGACTCTTCGACGGTGATGACGCCGTCCTTGCCGACCTTGTCCATCACCTCGGCGATCAGGTCGCCGATCTCCTTGTCCTGGGCCGAGATGGCGGCCACGGACGAGATCTCTTCCTTGGTCTTGATGGCGATGGCCTGCTTGGTGATGGCCTCGGCGATGGCCTTGGCGGCGGCTTCGATGCCGCGCTTGAGCATCATCGGGTTGGCGCCGGCGGCCAGGTTCTTCAGCCCGTCGGTCACCATGGCATGCGCCAGGACGGTCGAGGTGGTCGTGCCGTCGCCGGCGATGTCGTTGGTCTTGGTGGCGGCTTCCTTCAGGAGCTGCGCGCCCATATTCTCGAACGGGTCCTGCAGCTCGATTTCCTTGGCCACCGTCACGCCGTCGTGGGTGATGGTGGGCGATCCGAACTTCCGATCCAGGGCGACGTTGCGGCCCTTGGGCCCCAGGGTCGTCGCCACGGCCGTGGCCAGGACATCGACACCGGCCTTGAGGCGCCGGCGGGCGTCCTCCGAGAATGCGAGTTGCTTGGCAGCCATTGCGTTCGGTCTCCTCTTCGCTCAGCCTGAACTAGTCTTCGAGAATGGCGAGGATGTCGCTCTCACGCAGGATGAGCACCTTCTCGCCTTCGAGCTTGAACTCCGTGCCGGCGTACTTGGCAAAGAGCACCTTGTCCTTGGCCTTGACGTCCATGGCCACGCGCTTGCCATCCTCGTCCCGGGCGCCCGGACCCACCGAGAGCACCTCGCCCTTCTGCGGTTTTTCCTTGGCCGTCTCCGGCAGGACGAGCCCGCTCGGGGTCACATCTTCGCCCTCCAGGGGCTTGACCACGAGACGGTCGCCGAGCGGCTTCAGCTTGAGTGCCATGCGAAAGCCTCCTACAGAGTATGAATTTGGATATCTTTAGGAAAGTTTGGCCCCTGCGAGCCTGGCACTCGCTACTGCCGAGTGCTAATCCGTAGTCTAGCCAATCCGCAAGCGGTTGTCAAGGGGTTGGCGTGGGCGGAGAGCCGGTGCCGGCAGCGGTGGCGTTGGCGCACAGCGTGCGGTTGTCGCCCACGATCGTCATGACCGTGGGGTCACCGGCGTAGGCCCCGGCCAGTTCGGCCAGGATCCGCTCGGCGTCCGCGCACTTCCCGTTGAAGGCCAGCACTGAGCCGTAGGTGTAGTAGGCCTCCAGCGACGAGTTGGACAGGGCCTGGCCGGGCAGGTCCCGCCCGTGCAGCAGCCCCACCGGGTCGTCCGGGTCGTCGGGGTCGCAAGCCGCCATGTTGAGCTCGCAGATCAGGCCGCGCGTCTCCTCCACCGTGCAGCCGTCCACGGCGCAGCGCAGCACTTGCTCGGCCGACTCGTAGTTGCGCGCCTTGTAGTAGATCACCCCCAGCAGGCCCCAGAAGCCGGGGTTGCCTTCGTCCACCAGCAGCGCCCGCTCCATGTTGCGGGCGGCGATGAAGAACTCAC
This sequence comes from Candidatus Aquidulcis sp., assembly GCA_020723365.1. Taxonomy (GTDB): domain Bacteria; phylum Chloroflexota; class Anaerolineae; order Anaerolineales; family E44-bin32; genus DYJB01. The sequence continues at coordinate 5,216 of DYJB01000046.1, forward strand.
CCGCCTGCATGTAGGTGCGGGCGATGGCCTGGTAGGGTCCCGCGTCCTGGATGCCCAACTGCTGGTTGATCTTGGCCGCCCGGTCAAAGTACTCCAGCGATCGCTCCGTGTCGAGCAGCCGCCGGTAGTTGGCGCCGATCTGGATGTAAAGGAAGGTCAGGTTGGGATTGATCTCCGCCGCCTTGAGGAACTCCTCGATCGACGATCGATAGGCTGCCGTTGCCTGGAGCACGGTCCCGTAGACGCGGTGCACGTCCATGCTGTCGGGGGCCAGGGCGACGGCCTGTTCGGCGCTGTCGAGCGCTTCAGCGTAGCGCTGCTGGTCCGCCAGCACCTCGGCCCGGAAGGCCAGGGCCAGCGCCCGCACGGGGCTGCCCGGCGGTTCGAGCTGCACGGAGCGCACGGCGGCATTGAGCGCCTCGGTCAGGAAGCCTTCGCGCGTCGCTTCCTGCTCCTCCGTCGCCGACCAGTCGTAGGCCAGGGCGCGAATGGCGTGGGCATAGCCGTTGTCGGGATTGGCCTGCACGGCGGCGTCGACGGACCGGCGCGCCTCCTCCAGCTGCGCCCGACGCGCCTCGGCCGACGGCCGCTGCGCCGAGTAGTAGGTCTGGATGCGGGCCAGCTCGGCCAGCAGCTGCGAGTCTCCCGGCTGGACGAGCACGGCCTGCTGGTAGGCCGCGATGGCCCGGCCCAGGTCGCCGGCCGAGAAGTAGGTCTTGCCTTCCTCGGCGAACGACTGGGCGGTGCGCGTCGGCGTCGGCTCCGGGAGGAACAAAGGCTGGATATCGCGCGTGACGTAGCGCAGGTAGAGGACCAGCAGGCCGACGCCGATCAGCGACAGCCAGATCCCCGCCCGGCGCAGCCCGGCGCGGCGATCCTCACGTCCGAAGGGCATCTTCTGCCCGGTGATCTGCATCGCCGCACGGGCCTCAGGGCGCGGGCGTGGCGCCCGGGCGCGGGGTCGGCGTCGGCTGCAGCACGCCGCACAACACAAGCCCCTGCGTGACGTTGTCGACCGCCACCGGATCGTCGACGACCTCCCGCAGCAGCGCCTCGAAGATCTCCACCGCCTGCCCGCACTGCCCGGACTTGGCCAGCGACAGCCCGTAGGTCCAGTAGAACTCGACCGTGGAGGCACGCGCCGCATCCCAGGGCACCGGCTTGACGCTGACACCGTCGGCCGTCGTCCCGCCGCGCACCGCCAGCGCCAGCTCGACCACCGCCTGGTCGATGTCGTTGTTCTTGTAGTACATGCGCCCGAGGTCGCCATGCAGGCGTGGGTCCGCCGGGCGCAGGTTGACGGCCGTCTCGGCGTACTGGCTGGCCTTGCCGAAGTCGCCTACGCGGGCGTAGGCCTGGGCGATCAACTGCAGGGGCTGGACCGAGGTCGGAGAGAGCTGGGATGCCTGCAGGTACGACGAGATGGCGCCGTTCGTGTCGCCCTGGTTCAGGAGCATGTTGCCCATGCTGACGTGCAGCACGGCCAGGTTGGGGTTGATGCGCAGCGCCGTCTCATACGACTGCATGGCGCTCTGGTAGTTGGCGGTCGACTCCCAGACATAGCCCAGCGCCCGGTGCGCCTCCAGCAAGTTGGGGTCGATCTGGACGGCACGCTGCGCCGCCTCGAGCGCTTCCTTGTAGTTCTCGGGGCTGCTGTCCATCAGGATCTCGGCCTGGTAGGCCCGCACCAGCGCCGAATTGGAATCGATTTGCAGGGCGCGCTCGATGGCCTCGCGCGCTTTGGTCAGGTTCTCCTCACCGCCCATGAAGTCCAGGGCCCAGGCATAGACGGCGTGAGCCTGGGCCGAATTGGGATCCAGGAGCAGCGCGTCCTGGGCCGTTCGGGCGGCCTGCTCGGGCTGGCCGTTGAAGACCTGCACGCGCGCCAGCGCGACGTAGAAGGCCGCCTGCTGAGGATCGATGGCGATCGCCTGCTGGTAGGTCTCGGCCGCCTGGTCGAGCTTGCCCGAGGCCAACAGGCTCTCGGCCTGCAGCACGAAAGTCGCCGGGCTGCGGGTGGGCGTCACAGTGGGGATGAAGAGCGGCGGGACGGTCGGCACGACGAAGCGCTCGACGTAGACGACGGCGGCGATGAGCAGCAGCAACGCCACGACCAGCAGCGGGTTGGACCGCCGCCGCCGCTTGCGCATGTTCCATTTGCTGCCGCTGAGATACATCGCCGGTTGCGCCTTGGGTCACGAACGAAGGGAGTGCATGGTACCACCCGGCTTCCCCGAGCGTCAAGCGAGGGGTTGGGCAGGCCCGGTCCGACGCTTGCAGCGGCCCGTCGGAGCGGCGGCGCGGGCCGGCGCGGTATAATCGCGGCCATGACCGCCGATACGGGCTCGACACAGCCATCGACTCCATCGCCCGCAGGCGAGAC
>DYJB01000046.1:7608-10061 GCA_020723365.1 Candidatus Aquidulcis sp.
CAGCCGATCGAACCGGGCGCCGCGGCTGGCATCTCGGCCTTTCGCCGCTTGCGCCTCCCGCTGCTGCTGCTCCTGCTGGCCCTGGTGGTGGGCGGATTGAGCGGCTACCTGGTCGGCTCGCGTCAGCGTACGCTGACCCAGCGGGCCGCCATCGCCGAACGCGCCAAGGAGCAGTTCGACCTGGGCGTGCAGGATCTGGAGGCCGGGCGCTTCGAGCTGGCGCGCCAGCGGTTCGAGTACGTCATCCGCCTCGATCCGACCTACCCGCAGGCTCCCGAGCGACTGGCCCAGGCCTTGGTCCCGCTGCGGGCAGGAACGGCGACGCCCATGGCGCTCGCCACGCCCACGCCCAACCTGGCTCCCGTTGCAGAGCTCTTCACGCAGGCGCTGACGGCGCTCGAGCGCCAGGACTGGACCACGGCGATCGACACGCTCATCGTCCTGCGCGCCAAGGACGCCACCTACCGGGCCGTCGAGGTCGACGGCATGTTCTACAACGCCTTCCGCAACCGCGGCGTGCAGCGCATCGGCGAGCAGGGGCTGCTGGAGGAAGGCATCTACGACATGAGCCGCGCAGAGCGCTTCGGCCCGCTCGACCGCGATGCCGGCAACTGGCGGTCGTGGGCCGAGCTGTACTTGCAGGCCGACAGCTACATGGGGCTCAACTGGGCCAAGGCCGTTCAGTACTTCGCCGAGGTGTTCGCCGTCGCCCCCTACCTGCGCAACGACGCCTACCTCAAGTACGCCCTGGCGGCGCAGGCGTACGGCGATCAGCTCTACGATGCCGGCGATCCGTGCGGCGCCGAGGCGCAGTACGAGCAGTCGCTGGCAGCCTGGCTGAACGAAACCCTCGGGCCCACGGCCACCCGCGCCTGGGTGAAGTGCGAGGAGTCGCAGTACGTCCCGCCGCCGCCCACGACCGCCGGGCCGCCGCTGGAGACCCCGACCGAGACTCCCACACCCACCAATACGCCGTAGCCCATGAACGGGTGGGTGTTGAGCGCCGCCTACACCCTGCATATGACCGCCACCGTAGCCTGGGTCGGCGGCCTCCTCTTTCAGTCCTTCCTCCTGCCCGGCGCCACACGCAACCTCGAGCCGCTGCCGCGGGCGCGCCTGTATGCCGCCCTGGCGCGAGGCTTCCAGCCGGTGGCCTGGATCAGCCTGGCCGTGCTTATCTTCACCGGGCTGTCGCAGATGGCCGCCCACCCAAGCTACGCGGGTTTCCTGGCAATCGAGGGCCGATGGGCTCAGGCCATCCTGGCCAAGCACCTGGCCTTCGGGGCGATGATCCTGGTGGCCGGCTGGCAAACCTGGAGAGTCCAGCCTCAGCTGAGCCGGCTGCTGCTGCTCCAGGCGGCGGGCGCTGCGCCCCCAGACGGCGAGCTGCCGCGAAACCTGCGCAGCCTGGACCGGCTTACCCGGGCCAATGCCGCCCTGGCTCTCGTCGTCCTGGCGCTGACCGCCATCGCCCGCACGGCGTAGAACGGCGCTCCCACCCCCGACGCACCCGCCACACGTCCGGCCGGGCCCGCTCCACCGGCCGGCGCGGGTCTTTCCAGGGTCTCCCCGGAAGATAACGCTCCTCTAATGAAATCGTCCTAGTATTGTCCAGTATAGGGAGAGGTGGAGCCATGAAGTGGTCCTGGAAAGTCGGTCGATTCGCTGGCATTGACGTCTACATTCACAGCACGTTCTTCCTGCTGCTGGCGTTCATTGGGCTCACCAACTGGCTGGCGGCGCGCAACCTGGCGGGGACGCTCGAGGGTGTCGGCTTCATGCTGGCGCTATTCGGCTGCGTCCTGCTGCACGAGTTCGGGCACGCCCTGACCGCCCGCCGCTACGGGATCCAGACGCGTGACATCACGCTGCTCCCCATTGGAGGCGTCGCCCGGTTGGAGCGCATGCCGGAGGATCCGAAGCAGGAGCTGTGGGTGGCGCTGGCGGGGCCGGCCGTCAACGTCGTCATTGCGGGTGTGCTCTACCTGTGGCTGGCCAGCCAGTCGCTGCTCGAGCCGATCGCCGGCCTGAGCATCTCGGAAGGCTCCTTTCTCGAGCGCGTGATGCTGGTCAACGTCTCGCTGGTGCTCTTCAACCTGCTGCCGGCCTTCCCGATGGATGGCGGGCGGGTCGTGCGCGCCCTGCTGGCCATGCGCATGGAGTACACCCGCGCCACGCAGATCGCCGCCACCCTCGGGCAGGGCATGGCCCTGATCTTCGGATTCATCGGGCTGTTCTCCAATCCCTTCCTGCTCTTCATCGCCTTCTTCGTGTGGATCGGCGCGGCTCAGGAAGCGAGCCTGGTGCAGATGAAGACCGCGCTGGGCGGCATCCCCGTCAGCCGGGCGATGGTGACCCGTTTCGAGAGCGTTCCGGAGGATGCCACGCTGGGCACGGCCATCGATGTGCTGCTGCGCGGTGCGCAGGAGGATTTCCCCGTGATGCGTGACGGT
>DYJB01000046.1:10071-12945 GCA_020723365.1 Candidatus Aquidulcis sp.
GCGTGCTCGAGCGCCGGGGGCTTGTCGCCGGCCTGGCCCAGAACGGGCGTGAGGTGCCCGTGGCGAGCATCATGCGCCGCGACTTCACGACCGTCGAGGCGGGCGGCATGCTGGAAGCGGCGCTGGTCACGATGCAGACCTGCGGATGCGAGACGCTTCCGGTGATGCGGGGCGGCAGCCTGGTGGGACTGCTCACCAAACACAACGTGGGTGAGTTCCTGGCGGTCCAATCGGCGCTCGAGGCAGCCACGCGCACGGCTCGGAAGGCGGGGCCCCCGGCGATGCCCATGCGCATCGGCGGCTGATCCTCCAGACTCGGATTCCGTCGTCTCACCGCGGGCCGGAGCGATCGCTCCGGCCCGCGGCTCGTGCGGTCCAGGCCGGGGATCCGCTTGCCGCCGGCCCGGCCCGAATTCGACCGGACGTATACTCACGCTCGCCCGATCGCCCCTGCGCTCTGGAGGATCCCCATGCCCGCGGATCCCTGGCTGATCTACCGCTGGATGCTTGCCAGCCGATTGTTCGAGCAAGAGGTTGCCCGGCTTTGGCATGCCGGGCTGGTCTCCGGCGAGATGCACCTGGGCACCGGCGAGGAGGGCATCGATGCCGGGGTCGTCACCCACCTGGGCGAGGGTGACGCCATGGCCCTCGACCACCGCGGCACCCCGCCCCTACTGATGCGGGGCGCCAATCCGGTGTCGCTGCTGCGCGAGATCCTGGGGCGGGAAGACGGCCTGTGCCGCGGGCGCGGGGGGCACATGCACCTGTTCATCCCGGAGCTGCTGTCGGCCTCGAGCGGGATCGTCGGGGCGTCCGGCCCCATGGCTGCGGGATTCGCCCTGGCCTCCCAGCAGCTTCGTCCCGGACGCGTCGCCGTGGCCTTCTTCGGCGAAGCGGCCATGAACGAAGGCGCGCTGCTCGAGTCCCTCAACCTGGCCGTCGCCTGGCGCCTACCCGTGCTGTTCGTGTGCAAGGACAACGGCTGGTCGATCACCACGCACTCCCCCTCGATGACCGGTGGCGCTTTGCTGGCGCGCGCCCGGGCGTTCGGGATGCCGGCGGCGGACGTCGACGGGACCGACGCCCTCGCTGTCTCTGCCATGACCGAAGCCTTGCTTCCTCACCTGCGCCAGGGCAACGGCCCGGCCTTCCTGCTTGCCCGCTGCGTCCACCTGGACGGCCACTTCCTGGGCGACGCGCTCCTGGAGGCGGTGCGCCGGCCGCTGCAAGTCCTCGCACCGATGGCCATCCCGCTCGCCCGGTCAGCGCTCAGCCGGCATGGCGCCCGGTTTCGCGATCGGTCTCACGCCGTGACCGACCTGCTTACCCGCGCCGGCCGGGCCTCGTCCGCCGCGCGCAGCCTTCCCGATCCGCTCGACCGGACGCGCCGGGCGCTCCTCGGCGACCCGGATCGCCTGCGGATGCTGGAGGCGACCGTCGCGGCCGAGGTGCGCGCCGTGGTGGACGTCGCCCTGGAGGAGACGCCATGAGCAGCGTGGGCTTCGCCGAAGCGATCGACGATGCCATCGCCGAACGTATGGCCGTCGACCCCGCCATCCTGGTCTTCGGCGAGGATGTCCAGCTTCTCCGCCGCAACCTGTATGCCCGCTTCGGCGCTGAGCGCGTGCGCAATGCCCCGATCAGCGAAGCCGCCTTCCTGGGTGCCGCGGTCGGCGCGGCCATGGCCGGCCTGCGCCCGGTGGTCGAGATCATGATGGCCGATTTCCTGACCGTGGCCGTCGATGCGCTGGTCAATCACGCCGCGAAGTTGGCGGACTTCTCAGGCGGCTCGTGGGGTGCACCCATGGTCGTGCGGGTTGCCTGTGGCGGCGGCTATGGCGACGGCGGACAGCACGAGCAGAGCCTGTGGGGCTGGCTGGCCCACATCCCCGGAATGGCCGTCGTTGTCCCCTCCAATCCGGTGGATGCGGCCGGGCTGATGCGTACGGCGCTGGCCCACGACGGCCCGGTCGTCTTCCTGGAACACAAATTGCTCGCCGACAACTGGCTGGAGGCACTGGGACGGGGCGGGCGGTCCGGCCTTGAGTTCGATGTCCCCCCGGCCGGCGCACGAGCGGCGCATCCGCTCCCCGCCAATCGCGTGGCATTCGGCCGGGCCTCGGTCGTCCGATCCGGAGGCAGCCTGACGCTGGTCAGCCTCGGCGTGGGCGTCCATCAGGCGCTGGAAGCCGCCGAGGCGCTCGCAGAGGATGGAATCTCCGCCGGCGTGATCGATCTGCGCTCTGTGTCGCCGCTCGACCGGGGATGCCTGGTGGAGCAGGTCGGGCAGACCGGGCGGGTGGTGGTTGTCGATGAGGACTACCTCCGCTTCGGGCTCTCGGGGGAGATCGCCGCCTGCCTGCTTGAGGCCGGCCTGCGACCGCGCTTCGCCCGCGTGGCCACCGAGGGCACCATCCCGTTCGCCCGGCACCTTGAACGTTCCGCCCTCCCCAACCCCGACAGGGTCATGCGGGCCTGCCGGCAAGTGCTATCGTCCTAGTCGCCGGCCAGGGCCCAACGTTGACGGGGCGATTGCCGCGGCACGACCCCTGGAGTCGTGCGGCGGTTCCAGACCGCAAAGTTGGCTCCCAACCCAGGAGAGCCGGTCTGACCCCGAGCGCCCCCACCTGGCCAGCGAGTCTTGGCCGCGCCTTTCGTGTACAATGGCCGGTTCCAGGGACCCGCCGTTGTTTGAACTGACCTTCCTCGGAACCTCCGCCTCCGCCCCATCGGTTCACCGCGGCCTCTCCGCCCAGGTCGTGAGCTACCGCGAGCACCGCTTCCTGATCGACTGCGGGGAAGGCACCCAGCGGCAGATCCTGCACTCCGGGATCGGGTTTCGCCGGTTGAACCGCATCCTGATCACGCATGGCC
>DYJB01000046.1:12955-16790 GCA_020723365.1 Candidatus Aquidulcis sp.
GTGAAGATCAAGGTCATCGCCAACTCCCACGGGCACCTGGACCACATCCTGGGGCTGGCGGGACTGCTCTCGACCTTCGCCCGCTGGGAGGCGATCGACGCTCTGGAGATCTGGGCCGGGAAGCACGCCCTGGAGCGCATCCATGACCTGCTGTTCGGGGTCGTGCTGCGCGGGGCGCGTCCCCCGATGCGCATCGACCTGGTGCCGGTTGAGGCGGGGACCTTGTTGGAAGAGGAAGGCTTTCGCCTGTCCGCCGTGCCGGTGACGCACCGTGGGCCGGGTTGCTTCGGCTACGTGTTCGACGAGCTGGCTCGCCGTCCCTTCCTGCCCGAACGGGCGGACGCCCTGGGCGTCCCCCCCGGCCCACTGCGCCGTGACCTGGTAGCCGGCAAGCCGGTGACGCTGCCCGACGGCCGCAGCGTCGATCCCGAGCAGGTCCTGGGGGAGCTGCGGCGCGGGACGCGCCTGGTGCACATCGGTGATTGCGGGCGAACCGACGACCTGATCGAAGCCTGCCGCCAGGCCGACGCGCTGGTCATCGAAGCCACCTACCTGGAGGTGGAAGCGGACATGGCGCGCACGTTTGGGCACCTGACGGCCCGCCAGGCCGCCGGCCTGGCCGCCGCCGCCAACGTGGGCCAGCTGATCCTGACGCACGTGTCCCGCCGCTATCGCGAGCGCGAGGTGCAGGAAGAAGCCGAAGCCGTGTTCCCCAACGTCCGGGTGGCGCGGGACTTCGACAGGCTGCAGATCCGCCGCCCAGAAGAGTAGAGCCAGGGCGCGCAGCCAGAAGCTCGCGCCGGGAGAACAACACGATGGTCAAGCGCGTCGATCCCCTCCGGCCCAGGCCGACCTTCCGCAAGTCGCCGGCGGCGTTGGCTGAACGGTTCCGCGCCGAGCTGGCGCGGCACCCGGAAGCGCAGGTGCGCACGATGTTCGGCTGCCCGTGCGCCTTCGTGCGCGGCAACATGGTGACCGGCCTCTACGGTGAGGAGTGGTTCATCCGGCTGGGGCCGGAGGCACGCACGGCGTTCCTCAAGCAGAAGGGCAGCCATCCCTTCGAGCCGATGCCGGGCCGAGCGATGAGGGAGCACGTTGTGCTCCCGGCGACCATTCTCGCCTCCCCGGCCAAACTGCGCTCGTACGTGAGCCGGGCGGTGGACTACGGCCGCTCGCTTCCGCCCAAGACGCCCAAGCCGGCGCGTTCGAAGTCCTGATCCGCGCGCAGCCGCTTCCGGAACGCAACCAGCCCCGCGCCCGGGGCTGGTCCGATTCCAGCGGTGTATCACCTACGCCGCTGGGCGCTGCCGCTCCATGGACAGGACGCGAGCCGAGCACTCGACCACGTCGGCGAGGGTTTCCATATGGATGGGTTTGCGAAGCAGTCCGCTCCCTCCGGCCAGCAGGACGCGCTCCTCCAGGTCCGCCTCGGCGGCGGCTGTGATAACGAAGACCGGCACGTCTCCGCCCGCGGGCAGGGCCCGCAGCTGCCGCAGCGTTTCGTAGCCGTCGATCCCCGGCATGGTCAGGTCCAGAAACACCAGGTCGGGAGCCTCGAACGGGATCCGCGCCAGGGCTTCCTCACCCGAGAGGGCTGTCAGCGCGTTGTGGCCGAAGATGTTGAGCGCCATGGAGAGCATCTCGGCCATCGTGGGATTGTCATCCACCACCATTACCGTTGCCACGCTCGCTCCCCTGCCTTCCTGGTCCAGCGTTGACCCAGTGTACGCCTTCGGCCTTCCCGGTGACCTTACAGAAGACTTGCAGGCCCCGGTCGCGTATCCCCGTGCCCGTAACTTCCTCCGCCGATTCCCGACCTTATGGATAGCTGCAGGTGCGACCCCTGTCGCCGCCCTACCGCCGCGCTGGATGGCCATCGGGGCGAGGCGGGCCGTCGCAGAACCCGGGCAGCCTGAGACCAGGCATGGTGGCGATGAGCGCTCTGACGTATCTGTTGTGGCCCGGGGGCGCGATGCTATACTCGCACCCCGCCGGGCCCGCCTCGCGCCGCGTGCCCGCCTCTGCCAGGATCACGATGCCGGTGGCTGAGCCGCTCTCCGAATTGACCGCCCTGCGTTCGCTGGATACGGAGGCCGTCTCCGCCATCCACGCGCGCTACTTCCCTGAGCTCTACCGCTACGCGGCCTACCGCACCGGGGATGACCAGCTCGCCGAGGATCTCGCCTCCGAAACGCTCGTGCGGCTGCTCGAGGCCGTCCAGAGCGGCAAAGGTCCCACGACCTCGCTGCGCGGCTGGCTGATGGGCGCTCTGGCCAACCAGGTCAACGATCACTTCCGGCGCGCCTACTCGCGCCCCACCAGCGAGCTTTCGGAGGACCTGCGCGCCAACGGCAAGGACCTCAGCGCGCTGGCCGAGGACACCGATCAGCGCGCGGCCGTCCGCAAGGCGCTCAGCCAGCTGACCGCCGAACAGCAGCACGTCCTTTCCCTGCGCTTCGGCAGCGAGCTTTCGCTGGAAGAAACGGCGGGGCTGATGGACCGGTCGGTGAACGCCATCAAGGCGCTGCAGTTCCGCGCCCTGGCCAGCCTGCGCCGGGAGCTGGAAGGGCGGACTCGATGAGCGACCGGCTGTACGAGGCGCTGGAGGTATGCCGCGCCGCCCTGGCCACCGGCGTGACGCTGGAATCGGCCCTCGGCCTGTATCCGGAGCTGGCCGGCGAACTGCGCCCGGCGCTGGAAGCCTGGCAGGCGATGATTGCTCTGCAGGACGCCACGCCGATCCCAACGGACCGCCTCCAGCGCAGCCGAACGCGGCTGTTGGCGAGAGCTGCCCGGATGCGCGGCATCCCTGCCCGTCCAGCGTTCCGGTTCCCGGGTCGGCCCCGCATGGCCTTCGCGGCGCTGGCGGTCCTGGTAGCGGTCCTGCTCGGCTGGGGAGGGCTGACCACGGCCTCCGCGCAGGCCATTCCCGGCGATCCCCTCTACCGTCTCAAGCGCGTCAACGAGGACCTGCAGTTGAGGCTGACGCCCGGCGAGCGGCGAAGCGACCTCAAGGTTGAGTTCGCCGAACGCCGATCGTCGGAATTGATGGATGTCCTCAAGCTGGGCCGTTCGGCGGAAGTCGAGTTCACCGGTGTCGTGCGCGCCCCCATCGCCGGGGTCTGGGACGTCGACGGCGTGCTGGTGATCGTCGGCCCCGAAACCGAGGTGCAGGGCGAGATCGCTCCGGGCGTGACGGTCGAGGTCGAAGGCTCGACCGCCTCCGACGGCAGCGTGCTGGCGCGCGAGATGCGGCTCGCCGGTCTGGCGCTGGAAGGTACGGTTGAGTCGATCGGCGCCAGCGCCTGGATCATCAGCGGGCGGCAGGTGGCCGTGGGACCGTCGACGACCCTTTCGATCGGCCTGCGCCTCGGCGATCGCGTGCTGGCCTTGATCGACGTGGAAAACGGGGGCGTCGGCATGGCGCAAGCGATCCTCTACCTGGGCCCGGGATCCCCCACGCCCGAGGCGGCGCGTGGCCGCCTCGAGTGGGAGTTCGAGGGGCTGGTGCAGGCGCGCGGCTCCGGGGCATGGATCATCGCCGGCCAGACGCTGCTCATCACCACAGAGACGCGGCTCGACGACTCGCTGCAGGTGGGCGATGTGGCGCGCGTGAAGGCGGAGACGGCGCCGGATGGGCGACTGCTGGCCCTGCGCATCGAACGCCGCGACGATCAAGGCGAGGTTGGCGGCGGGGATGACAACGGGGACGAGCAAGGCGAGTCCGGCACGCCCGAGGACGCAGCGGGGGAAGGCGAGGCAACGGAGACTCCCGAAGCCGACTCCGGGGATTCGGGCGACTCGGGTTCGGACGATTCCGAGTCCTCCGGCGAGC
>DYJB01000047.1:0-4208 GCA_020723365.1 Candidatus Aquidulcis sp.
CCGGCCTGGATCAGCCCTCCGAACAGGACGGAGACCGGGATGACCATCAGCGGATTGAGCTTCGCCAGCCAGGCGACGATGATGGCGGAGAATCCGTAGCCGGGTGAGATGGAGCCCTGCAGCCGGTGCACGACACCGGCGATCTCGGAGACGCCGGCCAGCCCGGCCATGGCGCCCGAGACCATCAGCACCAAGACGGTGTTGCGGGCGATATTGATGCCGGCGTAGCGGGCGGCCCGCGGGTTGTCGCCGGTCAGCCGCACCTCGTAGCCCCAACGGCTGCGGTAGATCACCCACCACATGACGATGGCGGCCACGATGGCGAATGCGCGGCCGAGGCGAGGTTCACCCGCTCCGTCGCGGCGAAGGCCAGGCCGAGGTGGAGCGTCAGGCCGCGCAGCTGCGGATACTGCGCCGCGTAGTCGGTCAGGCGCGGCAGCCAGGCCGTCTTCGGGAACTGGCGCGTCATCTGGAACCCGCCTTCCGTCCAGATGGCGTAGATAAAGAAGTTGTTCCAGTTGACTGCCACGTAGTTCAGCATCAGCGTGGTGATGATCTCATTGACGTTGAACTTCGACTTCAGGTAGCCCGGGACGAAGCCCCAGACGGCGCCCGCCAGCATGCCCACGACGACCATAGCCGGGATCATCAGCCAGGGCGACGTCTCGGGAGGGAGCATGGGGGTCAGCACCACGGCGCTGGCGCCGAAGGCGCCGAGGAAGAACTGCCCTTCGGCGCCGATGTTCCACATCTTCATCGTGAAGGCCAGGCACAGGCCGCTGGCGAGCAGGATCAGGGGCGTGGCCTTGACGAGCGTGTCGGACACCACGCCGACCTCGCCGAAGGCGGCCTTGACCATATAGGCATAGGCGCGCCAGGGGTCGCCGCCCGCCACGCGGAGCACGACAGCCCCCACCAGCAGCCCGATGGCCACAGCCCCCAGCGTCACGGCCCATCCTAGCCAGCGCGGCGGGGCGCCGCGCGGTTCGAGGCGAAGCTCGATCGGGAAGCGCCAGGAGCGCCGTCCGGTGCCCTCACGGCTGCTCATGCCGCACCGCCTTTCGCCGGCAGATCGGCCAGTCGGGTGCCGGTCATCATCATCCCGATCGTGCCCGGATCGGCCTGTCGCACCTCGCCCATGACTTCCCCGTTGGCCAGGACATAGACGCGATCGCTGAGGGAGAGCAGTTCCTCCAGTTCCTCGGAGACCAGCAGGATCCCGCTCCCCGCCTGGCGCTGCTCGAGCAGCAGCCGGTGCACGCCCTCAATGGCGCCGACGTCCAGACCGCGCGTCGGCTGCATGGCGATCATGACCTTGGGCTTGCCGGAGATCTCGCGGGCGAGAATCAGGCGCTGCAGGTTCCCACCGGAAAGCATGCGCACGGGCGTCTCGAGCGTCGGCACCATGATGTCGTACTCCTGGCGCAGTTCGCCCGCCTGAGTCCTGGCGCGATCCCGGTTGATCCCCAACCCCCGCGCGATGGGCGCCAGGCGGTAGGCCTTGAGGATGAGGTTGTCGGTGACGCTCAAGTTGGGGGACGTGCCGACGTGCGTTCGGTCCTCGGGGATGCGCGCCATGCCGGCATCGATCAACCAGCGGATGAGACGCGGCGATGCCTGGCGCCCGGCCCGATCCCCGATGACCGTCTGGCCGTGGAGGACCATCCGCCCGTCGGTCGACGGCCGCAGGCCGGTGATGACTTCGGCCAGCTCGCTTTGCCCGTTGCCGGCGATGGCCGCCACGCCGACGATCTCGCCGGCGCGCACGTTGAGCGAGACGCCCCGCAGCGCCGGCAGCCCTTTGTCGTTGACGGCCTTGAGGCCGTCGATCTCGAGCACGATCTCACCGGGATCCCGGTGCTGTTTGTCAAGGTCGAAGAGGACCTCGCGGCCGACCATCAGTCGCGCCAGCTCCTCACGCGACGTCTCCGCCGCCATCCGGGCGGCCGAGACCGTCCCTTTGCGCAACACGGTGATGCAGTCGGCGATGGCCGTCACCTCATGCAGCTTGTGGCTGATGAAGACGATCGATTTGCCCTCGGCCGTCATCGCCCGCAGCGTATCGAAGAGCTGCCCGATCTCCTGGGGCGCCAGCACGGCGGTGGGCTCGTCCATGATCAGCACCTGGACGCCGCGGTAGAGCATCTTCAGGATCTCGACCCGTTGCTGCTCCCCGACCGAAAGCTGCCAGATCTTGGCCTGCGGGTCGACGTGCAGACCGTAGCGCTGCCCCAACGCCGCGATGGCCTGTTCGTACTCCCGCAAGCGGAGCACAAAGCGCGGCCGGTCGAGCCCGAGCAGGATGTTTTCGGTCACCGTCTGGGTGGGGACCAGCATGAAGTGCTGGTGCACCATGCCGATCCCGTGGGCGATGGCGTCTCGCGGCGAGTTGAAGACCACCGGGCGCCCGTCCACAGCGATCGTGCCGCTGTCCTGGCGGTAGAGCCCGGTCAGGATGTTCATCAGCGTGCTCTTGCCGGCGCCGTTCTCACCGAGCAGGGCGTGGACCTCCCCGCGGTGCAAGGTAAAGTCGACGGCGTCGTTGGCCAGCACGCCGGGGAAGCGCTTGCAAATCCCTCGCATCTCGACGGCATTGGGCGCATCGGCCATGGGGTACCTCAGGCGGGAGGGATGGAAGGGAGGGGGCCGGGGCGCGTGCCCCGACCCCCCGCGTGCAGTCGGTCTACCTTACTGGAGGGACGGCAGTTCAGCCGTGATACCGTCCGCCCACCAGTACATGCCGATCTTGACATCCGGATTCCATTCCTTGAACTGGTCAAGATCGAACTGCTCCAGGGACACACCCTCGGCCAGGACAACGTTGCCCTTGTTGTCGTTGATGGGCCCCTTGAAGACGTCGAAGCGCGTGAACTCACCCGCCAGCATCTGGGCCAGCACGTCGCGCACTTGCTGGATGACCTCCGGCGGCAGGGAGGCGACGCCCGGCGTCAGCTCCTCGCCTTCCATGAAGCCGTACAGCCCCATCCCGCCGGTGTCGGCGTCAAAGTAGTCGAAGCCGGGCGTGTAGGTGCCGTCGAGCAGGCCCTGCGCGATACCGGCGTACACCGGTCCCCACGTCCAGTACGGGGCCGTCAGGCAGGCGTCGACCTTGCACGAGCCAGCCCAGTCGTAGGTGATGCCCCACTTGCCCTTCTCCTGGGCCACGTCGGCCACCGCGGGCGTGTCGGCACCGGTGAACACGACCTGCGCACCGGCGTCAAACAGGGATGCGGCGCCTTCCTTCTCCTTGATCGGATCGTGCCAGGTGTTGATCCAGCGCACGTCCATCGTGCACTCGGGGCAGGTGACCTTCATGCCCAGGGCGATGGCGTTGCCCAGGCGCAGCTCCTCGGGGATCGGGAAGGTGGCCATGTAGCCGATCTTGGTCACCCCGTCGGCCTTGGCGCGCGCCCCAGCCAGCATGCCGGCCAGGTACTTCATGTTCTCCATGGCGCCAAACAGGTTGCCGAAGTTGGTGCCGTTGGTCTTGTAGCCGCTGATGTGGATGAAGGTGCTGTCGGGGAACTCGCCGGCCACGATCTCCATCGGATCCATGAAGCCGAACGACGTCCCAAAGATCAGGTCAAAGCCCTTGCGGGCCAGGCTGCGGAAGACCTGTTCCGACTCGGCGCCTTCGGGGACGTTCTCGATGTAGGCGACATTGGAGTTGGGGACGTTGGCGGCGACGTACTCCAGGCCCTCCCAGTGGGCCTGCGACCAACCGCCGTCGTCATGCGGGCCGATCAGAACCATGGCGACGTTGTACTTGCCCTCGACGACCTCAGGGATCTGCAGGCCGGTCGCCGGCGCTTCGGTCGCGGCGGGCGGTGCCTCGGTCGCTGCCGGGGGGGCCTCGGTGGCCGCAGGCGGAGCCTCGGTGGCGGTGCCACCACAGGCAGCAACAAGCATGGCGGTGAGCAACAGCGCGCTGGTAATGCGCCACAGTCTCTTGCCTTGCATCTCTAGCTCCTCCTCAAACTGGATGACGTTGGACCTCGAGTGTGCACTGCGGACGGCCGTTTCGGGATACCACCTCCTCTCCGGGTTAGCGGACGATGCGGGTCCCGGTCTTGCCCTCCAGGGCCCGTTCGATATTCGCCGGGTCGGTGATCAGCGCTTCGCGGCCGCCCCGCTCCAGGTACTGCAGGATGGCCCGGATCTTGGGCTCCATGCTGCCCTTGGCGAAGTGGCCCTCGGCCAGGTAGCCC
>DYJB01000047.1:4218-13494 GCA_020723365.1 Candidatus Aquidulcis sp.
GGGCCTCGTCGGCCGTCATCCGATCCAGCCACTGCTGGTTGGGCTTATTGTAGTGCAAGGCCACCTTTTCCACCGCTGTCGTGATCAAGAACAGCTCCGCCCCGATGCCCGAGGCCAGGACGGAAGCGCTGAAGTCCTTGTCGATCACGGCCTCGATCCCCTGCAGGTCGCCGTGCTCATCCTCGACCACCGGAATGCCTCCACCGCCCACGGCGATGACGACAATCCCGGCCCGGATCAGGTCATCGATGGCCGGCTGCTCGATGATGCGCTGGGGGATCGGCGAGGGCACGACGCGCCGCCAGCCGCGCCCGGCATCTTCAACCACCGCCCAGCCGTCGGACGCCTGGCGCTTCTTCGCCATGCCCTCGTCCATGAAGGAGCCGATCGGCTTGCTCGGGTTCTGGAAGGCCTTGTCGTTGCGGTCGACCAGCGTCTGGGTGACGACCGTCGCCGCCAGCTTGCTGATCTTGCGGGCGCGAAACTCGTTGTACAGGGCGCGCTGGAACATGTAGCCGATGGCGCCTTGCGTGTCGGCGCCGCAGTAGTCCAGCGGGACCATGTGCAGCTCACCCAGCGCCAGCTCGGCACGGCGCAGGATGAAGCCCACCTGCGGCCCGTTGCCGTGCGTGATGACGACTTCCCAGCCGGCTTCGATCATGCCGGCGATGTGCTTCATCGACTCCACCGAGGCGGCATACTGATCGGGGATCGACTGGTGCTTGGCGTCCTTGATCAGGGAGTTGCCTCCCACGGCCACGACGGCGACTCTCTTCTTCGGGCTTTCTGGCATCTGCGTCTCTCCTCTTGCGACACGGCCCTCGTCTTGGACATCGAGCTTCTAGCTACTAGCTACTAGCAACTAGCTGCTGGCCGCTAGTTGCTAGCCGCTAATCGCTAGGTGCCACGCTACTTCATCGTCAGCGCCATGACCGCCTTCTGGGCGTGCATGCGATTCTCGGCCTCGTCGTACACCACGCTCTGGGCGCTGTCGATGACGCCGTCGGTGACCTCGACGTTGCGGTCGGCCGGCAGCGGGTGCATGTAGATGGCGTCCGGCTTGGCCAGCTTCATCTTGCGCTCGTCGGTGATCCACGACGAGTACTTCTGGATGATCTTGGCCCCCTGCTCCTGGTCGGTCGTCGTCAGCATGGCGCCCCACGACTTGGCGTAGACGATGTCGGCGCCCTGGATGGCCTTGTCCATGTCGTCCACCACTTCGAAACCGGTGCCGTAGCGCCGCGCCTGCTCGCGCGCCTGCTCCATGATGTCGGGCATCAGCTTGAACTCCGGCGGATGGGCCAGGACGACGTCCATGCCGAAGCGCGGCATCTGCAGCACCAGGGACTGGGGGACGGACATCGGCTTCTGGTACGAGGCGGCATAGGCCCACGACACCACCATCTTGCGACGGCGCAGGTCGCGCCCCTTCTTCTCCACGATGGTCATCAGGTCGGCCAGGATCTGGAACGGGTGGTAGATCTCGCACTGCATGTTGAGGATCGGCACGCGCGAGTTGCGGGCCACGTCGTTCAGGTACTTGTTCCCCACGCCCCAGTCGACGTGGCGGATGGCGATGCCGTCGAAGTAGCGCCCGAAGATCTCGCCGATCTCCTTGGGCGTGTCGCCGTGGGCGATCTGGGTCGTCTTGGACTCGATGAAAGCGGCGTGACCCCCAAGCTGGGCCATGCCGGCCTCGAACGATCCGCGGGTGCGCGTGCTGCTGAAGAAGAACAGCATCGCCAGAACCTTGTCCCGCAGGTAGGCATGCGGCTCGCCCAGGGCGCGCTTGCGCTTCAGGTCGAAGGCCACATCCAGGACGGTCTCCACCTCCTCGCGTGAGAAGTCGAGATCGCCGATCAGGTCGCGGCCGCGAAGATCCGTTTGCATGGGAGACTCCTTGTTGTCGAACTCTGAGCTATCAGCCGTCAGCTTTCAGCCATCAGCGAAGCCTGTGCCGCATCCTCGAGTCAACCTCGATGCCCGACGGACCCAGGCTGAGAGCTGATCGCTGAACGCTGATCGCAGTCCTATTCCATCGCCCCCAGCACGCTCGCCAGGATAGCCATGCGCATCACCACGCCGTTGAAGGCCTCTTCCCAGTAGCGGGCATGGCGGGTGTAGTCCACCTCCTCCAGCAGCTCGTCCATACGCGGCAGGGAGTGCAGGATGAGCGAATCCGGGCGCGCCTTCTTCATCAGCGCCTTGGTCACCTGGTAGTTGGCCGGCGTCATCCCGACGTCGCCCTTGCGCTCATCGCGGGACTTGGTGTAGTCCGGCTGCACGACGGGTTCCATGTAGATCACGTCCGCCTCGGCGATCGCCTTGCTGACTTGATCGACCTCCCGGTAGTTCAGGTTGAGCTCGTCCAGCTCCTTCTTGAACTCCGGCGTCAGCGACATCTCCGGCGGAGCGATGTAGGTCGCCTGGATGTCGAACTGGCTCATGGCGTACGAGATCGAGTGCATGGTGCGCATGCGCATGTCGCCGATGAGAAGGAAGTTGAGCCCGTCCAGCTTCCCCTTCTCCTTCCAGATCGTGTACATGTCGGTCAGCACCTGCGTCGGGTGCTCGCCCCACCCGTCCCCGGCGTTGATCACCGGCACGCTCGACCAGCGCGCCGCTTCGGCCGGGGCGCCCTGCTGGAAGTGGCGCATGACGATGGCGTCACCGTAGTACTCCAGCATGTGAACCGTGTCCTTGATCGACTCCTGGTAGAAGTCGCCGGCGCGCGTCATCTTGGCGTCGGAGAAGCCGGTGACCTTGCCGCCCAGGCGCAGCATGGCGGCCTCGTGGGCCAACCGCGTGCGCGTGCTCGGCTGGTAGAAGGCCGTCACCAGCGTCTTCTCCTTGAGCAGATCCGTGTTGCGCCGATCGCGGGCGATGGGAGCCAGCCGGTCGGCGATCTCGAACAGCCGGAAGTACTCCGCCCGCTCGAATCCCTTGAGGGAGAGGATGTCTCGTCCTGCAAAGCTGCGCATGTCCAATCTCCTTTTGGTTGTCTTCGCCGCCCGCCTGGGGCGGCGCAGGATGTCGTGCCGACGGCCGGCCGACGCTAGACGTGCCGTCCAACCCGCCGTACGACGTGGAAGCGAAACGTCCCCGGCAGAAAGGTGCTCAGGGAATGAACCACGGCCTGGTTGTCCTTGGTGAAAAGATAGGCCTCCATGCGCAGCAGCACATCGCCACGCTGTATGCTCAGGCTGCGGGCGATCTCGCCCGTGGCGGAGACGGCGGTGATCTCGGTGCGCGACGAATCGAGCGCCGGCTCCCCCCGCCGCAAGAGCAGGTCGAGCACGGACCCGGTGAAGCCATGCTCGAGCGCGCCGTCCGGCAGGATGGTCGGCGAGAAGGCGTCGACCAGGTGGGCGACCGGCCGGCCCTCGGCCAGCATGACCCGCGCGACCTCGACCAGATCGTTCCCCTCACCCAGGCCCAGCGCGCGGGCTTCCTCCGCCTCCGGCGCCCGCCGCCGTACCTGGTGGGCGCCCATCGTGGCCGAGAGCCCCATGCGCCGGGCCAGCGTCTCGATGCTCTCCAGCACTTCGAGCCCGGTGTCGATCACCTGGGGCGCCTCGGTGACGTAGGTGCCGACGCCCTGCCGCCGCACGACCAGCCCGCGCTCCTCGAACGAACGCATCGCCTCGCGCAGCGTCGCCCGCGAGACGCCCATCTGGCGCGCCAGGTCCGGTTCCGAAGGCAGGTAGGTGCCGGGCGCCGTCCCGGCCAGCAGCCGGCCCAGAGCCTCCGCCGTATGCTGGTAGAGGGGGCGGCCGGCGGCCGTCTTGTGCGGCGCGGCCCCGGGTGCGCTTCGACCGCGATCAGCCACGCGGCCCCTCCTCGATCAAGGGGATGGGCCGGAAAGCCACCACGTCGATCAGCCCGCGATCCGAGATGCGCAGCTCGGGAATGACCACCAGCGCCAGCAGGCTGATCTGCATGTTGGCGTTGTGCAGGCGGCAGCCGCACTGCCGCAGCGCGTCCAGCAGGCCGGCCGCCTTGCCCGCCACCGCCTCCGCCGGCTCATCCGACATCAACCCGGCGATGGGCAGCTCCACCCGCGCCTGGATCTCGCCGCCGCGCACGACGACCTGCCCGCCGCCGATCTTCGCCAGCTCGTTGGCGGCCATGGCCATATCCTCCTCGCGCGTCCCGACGATCACCATCTGGTGCGAGTCGTGCGACACGGTCGAGCCGGCGGCGCACGGCACCGTCAACCCGAAGCCGCGCACGAAGCCGACCTGCACGGCTCCCGTCCCGTGATGGCGGTCGACGATAGCCACCTTGGCCCGATCCTCATCCAGCGAGGCGCGCAGTTGGCCGCCTTCGGGCTCGACCTCCAGCAGCAGGTGGCGCGTCGGCGCCTGGTTCTCGATCACGCCGATGACATGGACTCGCGCCGGTCCCGCTCCGGCGTACGGCACGCGGAAGTCCTCTGCCCGCACGGCACGCGGCAGGTGGATCGTCTTGCGAACCTCGGGCGGGAAGGTGAACGCCGGCCGGGCAGCGCGTACCTCGCCCGCCGCCGCCACGATCTCCCCCCGGGCGTAGACCTCGTCGATCGCCAGCGTCTCAAGGTCGCTCACCAGCAGGAGGTCCGCCCAGCGGCCGGGAGCGATCATCCCGACGTCGCGGGCGACGCCGAAGTGCTCGGCCGTGTTGATGGTCGCCATCTGGAGCGCCGTCATCGCCGGCAGCCCGGCCTGCATCGCCACGCGCACCACTCGGTCGACGTGGCCCTCGGCCACGAGCGTCTCGCTGTGCGAGTCGTCGGTCACCAGCAGGAAGTGGCGCGGGTCGAGGCCTCGCTCGAGAACGGCGCGCGCCTGCTCGGCGACGTCGTGCCAGGCGGAGCCCTGGCGCAGCATGACCTTCATCCCCTGCCGCGCCCGCGCCATCGCATCGTCCAGGCTGGTGCCCTCGTGGTCATCCTCGGCCCCGCCGGCGGCGTAGGCATGGAAGGCCAGGCCCAGGTCGGGCGACGGGTAGTGTCCGCCGATGACCTTGCCCGCCTGGCGCGCCTCGGCCATCTCGGCGTGCATCTTGTCGTCGTTGGCCGCCACGCCCGGATAGTTCATCACCTCGCCCAGGCCGATGACGTTCGGCCAGGTGAGCGCCTCCGCCACCTCCTGCGGCCCCAACGTGGCCGCTCCCCGCTCCATCCCCGGCGCCGAGGGCACGCACGACGGCACCTCGACCCAAACATGGATCGGCTGGACGGAGGCCTCCTGAGCCATCAGGCGCACCCCCTCAAGCCCGAGCACGTTGGCGATTTCATGCGGGTCGATGAACATGCCGGTCGTGCCGTGGGGCATCACCGCCCGCACGAACTCGCTGATCGTCAGCATTCCCGATTCGACGTGCATATGACCATCGAGCAGGCCGGGGACCAGCCAGCGGCCGGCGGCCTGGACGACCTTCGTCGCCGGGCCGATGGCATGGCGAGCGTCCGGGCCGACGTAGGCGATCCGCCCGCCCACGACCGCCACGTCGGTGTGGTCGATGATCTCGCCCGTCTGCACGCACACCCAGCGCCCGTCGCGCACGATCAGGTCGGCCGGGGCGCGCCCCATGGAGACGTCCACCAGTCGTTGGGAGAGAATCTTCCGGTCGGTGATCGTCATTCCACCTCTCGGCGATCGGTCGGGCCGTTGCTCACGCGCCCTGCACCAGGCGGCGGGCGGCGCGGTTGTGGGACTCGATGACCACCGGCAGGTCGGCCGTCACCAGACGGCCCTCGCGCACAACCGCCCGTCCGTGCACGTAGTTGACGTCCACCTTGGCCGGCGAGCAGAACACGGTCGCCGCCACGGGATCATGCAGTCCGCCGGCGAAGTCAAGCCGGTTGAGGTCGATGGCAATGAAGTCGGCGCACTTGCCGGGTTCGAGGGATCCCAGGTCGGGCCGTCCCAGGACGCGCGCCCCGCCCAGCGTCGCCACCTCCAGCGCCTGGCGGGCGGTGAGCAGGTCCGGCTGATCATCGATCGCCGGCGCCACCGTCTGCCCCAGGCGCGAGAGCAGCAGCGCCTGACGCGCTTCGGCCAGCATGTGCGAACTGTCGTTGCTGGCCGAACCATCGACCCCCAGGCCGACGCGCACGCCGGCGGCGCGGTAGCGGCGCAGCGGCGCGATCCCTGAGGCCAGGCGCATGTTCGACGACGGGCAATGCGCCACGCCGATGCCGGCGCGCGCCATCCGGCCCACCTCGTCGGCGTTGATGTGCACGGCGTGAGCGAACCAGACATCCGGGCCGGACCAGTCGAGATGCTCGGCGTAGGCCAGCGGCCGGAAGCCGAACTGCGCCAGGCAGAACGACTCCTCGTCGAGGGTTTCCGCCAGGTGGGTGTGCAGGTGAACACCATAGGCGCGCGCCAGCGCAGCCGATTGTCGCATCAGCTCGGGGGTCACGGAGAACGGCGAGCATGGCGCCACGACCAGGCGCAGCATGGCCCCCGGCCGGGCATCGTGGTACGCCTCGATCAACCGGCGGGTGTCCTCCTCGATGGCGGCCGGCTCTTCGACCACCGAATCGGGCGGCAGTCCGCCCTGGCTCTCGCCCAGGCTCATGGAGCCGCGCGACGCGTGAAAGCGCAGGCCGATCGACTGAGCCGATTCGATGGCATCGTCCAGACGGCAGCCATTGGGGTAGATGTACAGGTGGTCGGAAGCGGTCGTGCACCCGCTCAGCGCCAGCTCAGCCAGGCCGAGGGTCGTCGAAACCCGGATGTCCTCCGGTCGCATGCGAGCCCAGATCGGGTAGAGCGTCTTGAGCCACCGGAACAGGCCGGCATCCTGCGCTGCCGGCACGGCGCGCGTCAGCGTCTGGTACAGGTGGTGGTGGGTGTTGATCAGCCCGGGGAGGATGATGTGGCCGCGCAGGTCGAGGATCTCATCGGCCGTGGCGGGCAGCTCGGCGGTCGGCCCCACCTTCTCGATCCAGCCATCGCGGATGAGCAGGCCGGCGTCCGCCAACTCGCGCCGCGAGTCATCCATGGTCACGACGATAGCTGCGTTCCGAACCAGGAGAGTAGGCACAAGGCGCCTTGTGGAGGAGGGATTTCCCCAATTGTCTGACAACTTGCCCCGGAAATCAAGCCCCTGCCCGAAATCCAAAGGGCGGCCCTGATGGGCCGCCCCGGGACAATGGATCCATTCGGTCTGATTACTTGGCCGTCATCTGCGCCCCGCGCAGCGTGTTCTGCATCAGGCCCATGATCGTCATCGGTCCGACGCCGCCCGGCACCGGGGTGATGGCGCCGGCCACCTCAACGGCCTCATCGTAGGCCACGTCGCCCACCAGGCGGTAGCCCGATTTCTTGGTCGGGTCTTCCTTGCGGTTCGTGCCGACGTCGATCACGTAGGCGCCCGGCTTGATCCAGTCGCCGCGGATCATCTCGGCCTTGCCGATGGCGGCGATGACGATATCGGCCTGGCGCACGACCCCTGCCAGGTCCTTGGTGCGCGAATGGCAGATGGTCACCGTGGCGTCTTCCTTCACCAGCAGCAGCGCCGCCGGCATCCCGACGATGTTCGAGCGGCCGACGACGACCGCATTGGCCCCCGAGAGCTTGGCGCCGGCCTTCTTGAGCAGGATGATGCAGCCGGCGGGCGTGCACGGGACAAACATCGGCTCCCGGCCCTTCTGCGCCAGGCGGCCGATGTTGATCGGGTGGAAGCCGTCCACGTCCTTCTCGATGCTGATGGCGCGCAGGACGGCCTCCTCATCCAGCCCGGAGGGCAGCGGAAGTTGGACCAGGATGCCGTGCACTTTCGGATCGGCGTTCAGCGTCTTGACGAGCCCTTCGACTTCCTGCTGCGAGGCGGTGGCGGGCAGCTCGTGCCCGAACGACTCGATCCCCAGCTCAGCGCACATCTTGCGCTTCATCCCGACGTACGTGTGCGAGGCCGGGTTCTCCCCCACCAGGACGGTGGCCAACCCGGGCTTGATGCCGCCGGCGGCGAGTTTCTTGACGCCCTCGGCGATCTCGGCCTTCATCTCGTCGGCGATCACTTTCCCATCGATGATCTTGGCTGTCATGCTTGTCTCCCGCCCCTGTGGCTTGGTTGGATTCCCGGCCCCGGACGCGTCCGGCTGCCGGGGTTGGATGGCCTCGTGCTCTCCTGGGATTATCCGCCAGGCGCCATTCGGCCGCCAAGGATATCTCTCACGGGCGGCCTGGATACCCTTCCTATTACCGGTCGGCTGGGGGGAGCGAAGAATGGTGCGTGGTGGGCCTAAGGCCGCCAGGCCGGGTCGAAGTCCAGCCCGGGGTCGCTGGTGAGCAGGCCGTAGTTCGTGCAGCTCGACGTCATCACGCCGATCTCGTGGTTGACCCCATCCGGCCAGGTCTCAAAGACCAGCCAGCGGTCGTCGGGCGACCACTTCGGGGTGGACATGGGCTGCGTCGCGAGCGGCCCTTCGGGGCAGATGCGCACCCCGCCCCCGCCGCGTGCATCAAAGGCCAGCGCCACGAGTCGGGGGATGCCACCGATCTTCCGTTCAAAGACGATCGTCTTCCCATCGTGCGACCAGTCGGGGTGCATCTCGGAAGCCGGGCCCCGCGAGAACGCCAGGGCGTTGCTTCCGAATTCCGGCAGGATCCAAAGCTCACCCTGCCCGGAGCGCTCGGAGACGAACACCAGCTGGGTTCCGGTCGGCGCCCAGGCCGGCTGCAGGTCGCGGGCCGAACCCTCGGTCAGCTTCTTGACGTCGGTCCCCAGCGGGCTGATGAGGTACAGGTGGGGTACGCTGGCATTGTCGCGCAGGCTGGCGTAGGCGATGTTGGCGCCGTCCGGCGACCAGGCCGGGTCGAAGTCACCGCCCGGGAGCGTGGGCAGCGGCGTCAGCCCGCTGCCGTCGGCCTCGATCAACCACAGGCCGGCGCCCGGGTAGCGGTCCTGGTCACCGCGGCAGGGCGAGGTGAAGACGAGCTGCTGACCGTCGGGCGACCATGCCGGCTGGCAGGCGCCATCCGTCATTGTCGTCAGCTGTCGAACACCGGTGCCGTCGACATTCGCCAAGAAGATCTGCGGCAGGCCGGCGCGGGTCGAGGCGAATGCCACCTGTCCGATTCCTCCACCCATCGGCGTCGGGCCGGAGGCCGGGACGGTGAGCGTGGCGCCCACATCCGGTGAAGGGCTGGCCGCCGCAGCCGTCGCCGGCGCGAGCGTATCCGTCGGTGCCGGGATGGCGAGCGTGTCTGTCGGCACGGCTGCTACGCCCGGGACGGTGGCGGCGGCCGATGGTGTCGGCAGGGCTTCCGGTCCGCCATCCGA
>DYJB01000047.1:13504-16729 GCA_020723365.1 Candidatus Aquidulcis sp.
CAGGGCGTAGATGGCGCCGGCAGCGGTAACGACCACGGTCACCAAACCCACGATGAGAAACGGCCAGCGCCGGCGGCGCCGAACCGGCGCCAAGCCACCCGTGCCGCGCGGCGCCACGACCGTCCTGCTCGCCGCCACGCGGGTTTGTTCGAGATAGGGATACGATCGGACGACGGTCGGTCGGCTGGCGGATGTGCTGGCGCCCAGCGCGGCCGCGAGTTCGGCCACCGACTGGAAGCGGTCTTCGGGCTTCACCGCCAGGGCTTTCTCCACCACACGCGCCAGGCCGGCGCTCACGCCGGGAGCGCGTTTGCGAACGGGTGTCAGCTCGGCGCGCCCCATGGCCCGCTCGAGCGAGTCCTCGGGGATGGCCGCCGTCAGCGCCGCGTACAGCGTTGCGCCCAGCGAGTAGACATCGGTGCGAGCATCCGTACGTCCGCTGCCATACTGCTCGGGGGGGGAGAATCCGGGCGTCATGGCCTTGGCCCCCGTGGTCGTGGCGCTGTCTTCCTCCACAACCTTGGCCAGCCCGAAATCGACCAGGACGGCACGCCCCTCCGGCGTGAGCTTGATGTTGCCCGGCTTGACATCGCGGTGCAGGACCGGCGGTATGCGGCCGTGCAAGTAGGCCAGCGCGTCGCTCGTATCGAGGAACCAGGGCAGCGCTTCTGCCTCGCCCACCGGACCCCCGCGCTCCAGGCGCTGACGCAGATCCTCTCCCTGGACGAAGTCCATGACCAGGTACTGACCCTCGCCTTCGACGACGAAGTGGTCGGTGACGCGAGGCAGGTTCGGGTGGCGCAGGCTGGCGAGGATCGTCGCTTCGCGGCGGAACTGCCGGGCGAACTCCTCCGTTGTGAACAGGTTCTCTTTGACCGCTACCGTCACGCCCAGGTTGACATCAACCGCCTTGTAGACAGCACCCATGCCGCCCTGGCCAAGGACGCTTTCGATGCGATAGCGATTGCGCAGGATGGAACCCGGCTTGAGCGGCATGCGATTCTCGGGGCGACAGGGTAGCGGTGCTGATTGTAGCGCATTGGCGAAGGCTCTGCCACGCTTGACAGCCCGCGGCAGGCGGGTGTAAGGAGACTGCAAGATGGCGGCCCTGCGGACGCAAGGTATGATAGGTGGGCCATGGAAGTCGCCGCACCTCGACGCTGCTCGCGGACGTCGCCGGCCCGGCCGGTGCGGCGGTGCGCGGCCAGCAAGTCCATCGGCCGGATGGCCTCACACCTGCGATCCACTCTGCTGGCTTTCGTCCTCGGCCTGAGCCTCGGCCTGCCCACCGGATCCGCGGCGGCCTACGAGCCCGAGACTGCCGATCCACACCCCGTCCGGGTCGAACCTCCTGCACCGCCGGCGGCGTCGGCCGAAGCGCTCCCCGCCGGCGAAGAGCTGCGCACGGAACAAGGCGAAGTGCAGCCGCCCACTTCCGGGTCGGGAACTTTGGTCATCGGCTACTCGGTCGAAGGGCGGCCGATCGAGGTGGTGCGCTTCGGCGAAGGGAGCCACTCCCGGCTGATCGTGGCCGGCATTCACGGGGGCTCGGAGGCCAACACCACGGCCCTGGCGCACGAGTTGATCGCCTATCTGCAGGCGCACCCCGACTCCGTGCCCGAGCGGCTGACGCTCTATATCCTTCCGGAGCTGAATCCGGATGGCGCCGCCAGGGCGAGCGGACCTCAGGGCCGGGCCAACGCGCGCGGCGTCGACCTGAATCGCAACTGGCCGGCCGCCTGGCAGCCGGCCTGGTCGCGCAGCGGGTGCTGGAACCTCGGGCCCACCACCGGGGGCGAGCGCCCGGCTTCCGAGCCGGAGACGATGAGCCTGATCCAGTTCGTCTCGGCCACGGGCGTCGAGGCCCTGATCAACTACCACAGCGCGGCGCTGGGCATCTTCGCCGGGGGCCAGCCGCCCGAGGCGAGCTCCCTGCACCTGGCCGAGACGCTGGCCGCCGTGAGTACGTACCCATTCCCTCCCATCGACACCGGCTGTGTCTTCACCGGCCAACTTATCGATTGGGCCGCCAACAACGGCATTGCGGCCGTCGACATCGAGCTCCACAACCACCGCGACACGGACCTCGAAGAGAACCTGGCGATCCTCTCAGCGTTCCTGGCCTGGAAGCCGTAGCGGATCGACCTCGCTCCAATCGCATCGCCGAGCTTCAGGCAGGTCAGTCAGCGCTGATCCTGGACGCGCGCCGATAGCCGCAACGGATCGCTCGCCTGCCCGCTTGGACGTGGCAGGCGGATTCATTCCCACCACTCGCCAATGAAGTAGAGCCCCTGGTCATTGGCGGAGAAGATCGCCCAGTGACAGAGGAACCGATCGGGGAAGGAGGATGCGGTGAGATTGCGGCTGCCCGTCCCATCGGCGTTCATTAGATAGATGTCGTACTGGCCCGCCTGGTCGATGGCGCTGACGATGTAGACGAGCTGACGTCCGGAGTGCGACCAGCTCGCCAGCCCTTGGGAATAGCCCGTCGTCGTCAGCCGGCTCTCGGCCAGAGTCTCGAGATCTGCCAGGAAGAGATCGTAGTTCCCATGAGGGGACTCGTCCCCCACCAGGCGCTCAAACACCACCTCGGTCCCATCCGGGCTGATCCTGGGGTCGTAGTCGCCATACGGCAGATTGGCCGCTCCCCACTCCCCCGCGCGCGGGGGGTCCGTAACCGGCCTCGCCTCGCTCCCGTCGGCGCGGGCAATCCACACACGGCTCTCCCGCGTGAAGGCGAGGACGCCATCGACCCAATCGATGTCGGCTTCGTGTGCTGCGGAGTCGAGCAACTCGACGGGCTCGTCGCCCGAGGCGCTCATCACGAAGACACCCAGGGTCTGGGCGCGCCAGGAGAGGAAGGCGATGCGTGACCCGTCCGGAGACCAGACAGGGTAGAGATCCCAGAGGTCGTTTTCGGTGAGCCGGCGCAGCCCGCGCCCGTCAGTGCCGATGGTGAAGATCTCCTCCTGCTCGTTGGCCTCACCGCCGACGGGTTGCGAGAAGGCAAGTTCGCGACCTTCGGGATGCAGACTCAGATAGGACATCCTGGAGGGCGAGGAGCGCAGCAGGCGAACCGCGCCGGTCTCGAGGTCGAGCTCGTAGATGCCCCATCTCCCCTCGTGTGGCACGGGGCCCGCGTCGTGTGTCTTGGATGGGATGGCTGGTCCACATGGCTGAGCGTCTGGGCAGGGCTGCCTCGTGGGAGCCGAGCCGCACGCGGCA